>NZ_JBEYXW010000017.1:0-146861 GCF_040645195.1 Saccharomonospora sp. NPDC046836 | reverse complement strand
CGGGTTGAGGTTGAACATCTCCCGTATCAACGCCCCGACACCGGAACAGTTCAGTTCGGCAGGCAGCCCACGCGCCTCGATCTCCGCGATGAACGTCAACTCCCGGGCATAGGACTCCCGACGGCCCTGCTCCAACCCCCGCAGGCCGTCAACAAGTTCCTTATCCCCCAACGACATCGGGGAGATCACGCTCTCGCACACAAACACAGCCTACCACAAGACTCGAACATGTGTTCGACAAATCTGGTCGAGTGTTGTAGTCTGATCTCGTTGGACTGGGAAGGTGGTATGAACCAATGACGAGGAACTGCAGCAGTGGTTCTCGAGTGAGAAATCCTGTTTGGACTAGCTTATGCAGCAAGACCTCCGTGACCGTGGGCACGATCTTCCATCGCACTCGGACGGCGCTGTCGACGTGGTTCGCTGCGATCTGGTCCATGACGAGCCGGGCCGTCAGGGGTTCACCGTCGCGGTGGCTCGCTCGCCGCCGGGCTGTGCTGGAACAGCATGAACAACCACGCCAGCGACGGTATGAGCAGCAGTGCGCCCACGATGGTGCTCACGAGCACGACCCGCAGGACAGCCGGGTTCGCGGCGGCGGCGTCGATCGTGGTGTCGGGCGGGAGCAGCAACGGGTACTGGGCGGCGGCCCAGCCCCACAGCAGGGCGGTGACCGCGACAGCCGCGCTTCCGCGGGCGAGCACGTACCTGTCCATGAACAGCAGCGCCATCGAGCCAAGGCCCGCGACGATCGAGAGAATGACCAGCGGCAGGCCCGTACTCGTCAGGCCGGCGAAGAGCGCGGGTGCGTCGGCATGCAGCACCGCGATCCCGCCGAGCGCGAGCGCGCCCGCGACGACCGCGCTGCCGATAGCGCGGTGCCGGAACCCGCGCACCAGGTCGGGAGCCTGTGCCCGGCGCGCATCGGCGCAGAGGTACACCGCGGCAAGGTAAGCGCAGACCACGACTGCCAGCACGCCGGCGAACACCGAGGTGGGGTTCCACCAGCTCGTCACGAGATCCCCCTTCGCGATGCCGATGGGCACCCGCTCCGAGGCGATCCCGCCGGCCACCGCACCCAGGAAGAACGGGGTCAGCACCGACGAGGCGGCGAACGCGGCACCGAAGAGCCTCTGCAGGCCGAACTCCGTGCTGGCCTTGCGGAACGCGAACGCGGCGCCGCGGGCGATGATGCCCAGCGCCACCAGTGTCAGTGGAATGTACATTGTGGACGTAACCGAGGCGAAGACAGCAGGGAATGCCGACCAGCACAGCACGATCACGAAGATGAGCCAGACGTGATTGGCTTCCCACACCGGCCCGATCGACTCCTCGACGAGCCAGCGCTGCCGCGCCCCCCGGGCCGCGCGACCCGCGACCAGGTCCCAGAACCCGCCGCCGAAGTCCGCCCCGCCGAGCAGGACGTAACAGGTCAGGCCCACCCACATGAGGCTGATCAGCCAGTTCGCGAGGCTCATCCCGCCCGCTCCTGCTCGGCACTGGGTTCCTGCGGCGCCACCGGCAGCGGCGTTCTCGCCAGGCGCCGCATCACGTACACCGACGCGATGGTCAGCACCAGGTACACAATGCCGACCACGAGGAGGCCCACAGTCAGACCGGGCACCGGCGTGACCGCATCGGTGACACGGAGCTTGCCCCACACGATCCACGGCTGGCGGCCGACCTCGGTCGTCACCCAGCCGGCCTCCACCGCGATGGGTGCGGCGATACCTCCCGCAACGGCGGCGCGGGCGAACCACCGGGACGTCGGCAGCCGCCTGCGCCGCCACGCCACGATCCCGCACCAGCAGCCCAGCGCGACGAGGGCGAAACCGATCACCACCATGATCTGGAAGGACCAGTGGACGATGTTGACGGGCGGCCGGTCGCCCGGTGGGTACTCGGCCAGTCCGATGATGGTGGCGCGCGGGTTCCAGTGCGCCAGCAGCGACAAGGCGTTGGGGATCTCGATTGCGTAGCGCATCTCACCGTTGCTGTAGATGCCGCCGAGGTGCAGCGGAGCGCCCTGCTCCGTCCGGTACACGCCCTCGATGGCGGCAAGCTTGGCGGGCTGGTTGGTGGCCAGGAACTTGGCGGCCCAATCACCGACGAACACCTGGACCGGGGCGATCACCGCCGCGAACGTGAACGGGATCGTGAAGCCGAGCCGGTGGTAGCGGTCCCGCTTGCCGCGCAGCATCGCGGCCCCGTAGACGGCGGCCATGCCGAACCCGGCGACGAGAAACGCGGCGATGATCATGTGGACGGTCTGCGGGGGAGTCGCCGGATTGAACATCGCCCCCCATGGATCGACACCGACCACACGGCCGTTCTCCAGGTCGAAACCGGTGGGCTGGTTCATCCACGCGTTCGCGCACACCACGAAGAACGCCGAGGCCACCCCCGCCACGCACACCGGTATCCCGGTGAGCACGTGGACACGCGGCGGCAGCCGGTCCCAGGCGTAGAGGTAGATGCCGAGGAAGATCGCCTCGATGAAGAACGCAAAGCCCTCCAGAGTGAACGGGAGCCCGATCACCTGCCCGTAGGTCTGCATGAGGCCGGGCCACAGCACCCCCATCTCGAAGCTGAGGATCGTGCCGGACACGGCACCGACCGCGAACAACACGCCCATGGCCTTCGCCCACCGGTGCGCGAGTGTGCGGTACAGCTCGTCGCCGGTGCGCAGCCAGCGCCACTCGGCGAACACCGTGATCGCCGGCATGCCGACGCCGAAGCACGCCAGGATGATGTGCCAGCCGAGCGACAGTCCCATCTGCGTCCGCGCGGCCGCCAGGTCGGCTGGGGTCGCCGCCTCGGCCAGGATGTGCAAGGCGTTCACGGCCACGCTGGCGCATACCCCGTGTTCGAGCAGGGAAACGCGCGGGCCTTGGCAGGTGAACGCATGGCGTGAGGTCCAATGCTCCCTTCGTGTTTGGCTGTTCAACACATGGGGTAGTCCCTGATTCCCAAAGGCAGGTAAAGCGATGGGTGGTGATGGGTAATGGAGTGGACGGTGCAGGACGCCACTGACCTGGCCGGACTGCGGCGGTGGGTACGGGGTGTGCTCGGCGAATACCACCCACGCGCCGTGAGCGATGGGGAGCTGCTGGTGAACGAGCTGGCCACGCTCGCGCTCACGAGTGGCACCGGGCCGTACCGGGTTCGGCTGCTGCACGAGCCGAACCGTTGCCTGCGCGTGGAGCTGGCGCGGCCAGCGGCGCTATCGGCCCCGGTCACCCTGCTGCAACGATGCGGTGTCGAGCTGGTGTACCGGCTCGCCAGCGCCGGCAACCTCGACGAGACCGGCGAGCAGACACTGAGGGTCGAGTTCGACCTCTCCGGTGCCGAGCTCGTCGTCCTGTCCACCCCTGCCCGCCCCGGCCGCCAGGCCCGCCTGCGCTAGCGTCGTGGGTGTCGCGATGGTCGAGTGGGGGAAGAGGAGAGCCGGGGCATGTCCGTGTCGGTTGCGCAGCCGGTTGTTGAAAGTCGTGTCCCCACCCGCCTCGTCTCCATAGTCGCCTGGGTACTGACCGTCGGCGGCATCATCGGTTCCGTGGCGGCCTTCGTGCTCACGGTGGAGAAGATCGCCCTGCTGGAGAACCCGTTCTACCAGCCGTCGTGCTCGATCGACGCGACGCTGTCCTGCGGCTCGGTCATGCAGAGTGCGCAGGCCGCGGCGTTCGGGTTCCCGAACCCGATCCTCGGTGTGGCCGGGTTCCCGATCGTCACCACAGTCGGGGTCGCCCTGCTCGCCGGCGCCAGGCTGCCGCGGTGGTTCTGGCTCGGCCTGCAGGCGGGCACGCTTTTCGGCGTTGGCTTCGTGCACTGGCTCATCACGCAGAGTCTCTACGAGATCGGCGCGCTGTGCCCGTACTGCCTGGCCGTGTGGGCGGTCACGATTCCGATCTTCTGGTACACCACGGTGCACAACCTCGCGGCCGGCTACCTGCCCGGCGGCCGTGCCCTCGGCGAGGTCCTGGCGCGGCGGCATCTGGCTCCGCTGCTGTTCTGGCTCCTGCTGATCGTGATCCTGGTGCTGCAGCGGTTCTGGTCCTACTTCTCCGGCCTGGTCAGCTGAGCCGCCCACGCCGCCAGCTCCATTGTGGACAGGCGTTGAATCGCCGAGTGCGCGGGCTGACTTGACCCCGAAAGTGGCGGGTCGCACACTCGAACTGAGGTGAAGATATCGGCTGGGAGGTGGAGCCGATGACAAGCACCGCAGACGAGCGTTCCGTCGCATTGCACGAGCTCGGGCTGGACAAGCAGAACAAAGCGACGTTGGGCCGCGTGCTCGCAACCGGAAACATCGGGCATGCCGAGGAGGGGCCGCAGGGCCGCATGCGCGGGCAGGTACGTATCCCGCCCGATGAGCTGATCTGGGACCCGTCGATCCTGGTGATGCCCCATGGCGGCGACCTCGACCTCGAGGTCGTCAATGACGACACGAACACGCACTGCGCGCACTTGCCGAGCAATGGCGACAACAAATGGATGTGGTTGCCGGTCTATTCCCGCGGAATGGTCACCCTCAACCTCGATGGCCCCGGCTACTACTGGTTCAGCTCCAATATCGGTAACGATGAAGGCCGCGGCCTGATTGGCGCGATCGTCGTTTTGGGCGATGCGCCGCAGGGGGCCCGCCTCGACCGGCCAGACCAGCCACGGCCATAGAAAGGAACGGGCGATGACGGAATACGTAGAGGCCCGGCCCGTCAACTTCTCGGATTTGAGCGCCGTGGTGGGTAGTGCACCGAACGTGACACAGAACGTCACCTACGAGCGCATTCTCAATGCTCCATCGGAACCGCACAACTGGCTCACCTACTACGGCAACTACAACGGGCAGCGCTACAGCCTGTTGGATCAGATCAACACCGACAACGTCAAGCGGCTCACGCCCGCATGGGTGTTCCAGTTCGGCGCCGCGGGCATGCACGCCGGGCCGTCGACGTACGCCTTCGAGGCTGCGCCGATCATCGTGGACGGCGTCATGTACGTCGCGGGCTGGGACGGCTGGGTCTGGGCCATCGACGCCAGAAACGGGCAGACCCTGTGGGTCTACAAGCACGCGATCCCGTTCGATACCTCGCTCTGCTGCGGCAACGTGAACCGCGGCGTCGCGGTCGCGAGGGGGAAGGTCTTCGTCGTCACGCTGAACGCGCACATCATCGCGCTCGACGCGATCACCGGAAAGGCTGTCTGGGACAGCACCTATGGTGACGTGCGGGCAGGGGAGAGCGCCACGGTCGCACCGCTCGTGGTGAAGAACCTGGTGATCGTGGGCAGCTCCGGCGGAGAGTTCGGCGTACGCGGCCACCTCGATGCCTTCGACATGGACAGCGGCGAGCACGTCTGGCGTTGCTACATGGTGCCGAAGCCGGGTGAGCCGGGGGCGGAGACCTGGCCTTCCGACGGCGAGGCCTGGGCGCGCGGCGGCGGCAACACCTGGATCACGAGCACCTTCGACCCGGAGACCAACCTGCTCTACGTGGGCACCGGAAACCCCGGCCCCGACTTCGACGGAGAGGTGCGGCCCGGCGACAACCTCTACACCGACAGCGTGGTGGCCGTCGATGTCGACAGCGGACGGATCCGGTGGCACTACCAGTGCACGCCGCACGACCTGTGGGACTACGACTCCGTGATGGAGTGCATCCTGTTCGACCAGGGCGACCGGAAGCTGTTGGCCCACTTCGACAAGAACGGGTACTGCTTCATCCTGGACCGGACCAACGGTGAGCTCGTCCGGACGTTCCCGTTCGGCGAACGCATCACGTGGGGTGAGATCACCGCTGACGGCAAGGTCACCCCGAAGGTGTACCCCGATAAGGAGGGTGAGCCGGTCCACTTCTGGCCGGGACCTGCGGGAGCCAAGGAATGGACGCACGCGGCCTACAACCCGAGGACGGAGCTCTTCTACGTCCCCGTGCAGGACGTCGGTGCGGAAGTCACGCGGCGCCGCAGGCAGTTCAAGGAAAGCATCCCTTATTGGGGTGCGAGCGTCAGCGTGGATGCCGAGGACATGCGCGGATACGTGAAGGCCTTCGACGCGGAGGGCAACGAGGCGTGGCGGTGGGCCAGCAAGTGGCCGATCTCGTCGTCGGTGCTCGCCACGGCAGGCGATCTCGTGTTCGTCGGCGAACCGTCGGGTGAGTTCAACGCTTTCCACGCGCGCACCGGGGAACTGCTGTGGCAGTTCCAGACCGGCAGCGGGCACCACAGCAACCCGAGCACCTACAGCGTCGACGGACGGCAGTACATCGCCGTGCCGGTCGGCTGGGGCGCGTGGGTCGAGGGGTTCGCGCCCGGGATGCTGGGCGGTCAGCACGGCGACGCTCTCTTCGCCTTCGCTCTTCCGGAATAGCACTAGTGCCGAATCTTCGCCTCGATCTCACAAGTGACCGGAATGGGCCGCGACGGGAAATGCCGAGCCGAGCCACGAGCACGGAAAGGAGGTGAAAACAGTGGAATCTGTTGTCGCTCGGTCTCAATCCTGCGAATGGGAGGCCCCCGAGTTCGAGGAATTCGAGTGCGCGCCTGAAGTGACGATGTACGTCGCTCGGCTGGACTAATGCACACTTCGTATGGCGCAGGGGTGCCGGGGCTGTATCCCGCCGCCCTTGCGTCATCAGGCAGCTCACGGTGTCGCGATGACAGCAACGGAAACCGACCGCTTCGTGGCGGCGTTGCGCGCCCAGTCACAGCGCTACCACGATCAACATCCCTTCCAGGTAAGGATGAACGAGGGCCGGTTGAGCCGCCGCCAGATACGGGGCTGGGTCGCCAACCGCTTCTACTACCAGGCGAACATCCCCCGCAAGGATGCCGCGATCCTCGCCAACTGTCCCGATCGTGAGGTGCGCCGTCGATGGGTGCGGCGCATCCTCGACCACGATGGCACCAGCAGCGGGGAGGGGGGCATCGAGGCGTGGCTGCGGCTGAGCGAGGCGGTGGGGCTGACGCGTGAGGAGGTGTCCGACGAACGTCATCTGGTGCCCGGGGTGCGGTTCGCCGTCGACGCGTACGTGACGTTCGCCCGTACCCGGCCGTGGGTCGAGGCGGTGGCGTCCTCGCTGACCGAGCTCTTCGCGCCGGGGCTGATGACCGAGCGGCTCGCCGCACTCGAGCGTTGCTACCCGTGGATCGACCGCCACGGCCTCACCTACTTCCGGGCCCGGCTGGTGCAGGCTCCCCGGGACGCCGAACACGCACTGGAGGTGGTGACCTCGCATTGCCGGTCAGCAGAGGAACAGCAACGCGCAGTGGCCGCACTGTCCTTCAAAAACGATGTTCTCTGGGGAATGCTGGATGCCATCGACCGAGCCTATTCCGAGTGATCCCGCTACCGAGCCGCCCGTGCACTGGTCGGGCCGGCCCCGGCTGGCGCCCTATGTGCGGCTGACGTTCGACCGGGCCAGGGAGCGGCATGTGCTGCTGGGGCCCGAGGCGGTCGCGGTGCTGAACCGGACGGGCGCGGACATTCTCGGCCTGTGCGACGGACAGCGGACCGTCGCGGACATCGTGGCGGAGCTGCGGCGCCGATACAATCGGGTGGTCGACGACGAGGTGCAGCGTTTCCTCGCGCGGCTCGTAGACAAGCGGTACGTGGAGATCAGCCATGGATAAACCCTTCGGGTTGCTGGCAGAGCTCACCTACAGCTGCCCCCTGGCCTGCACCTACTGCTCGAACCCGCTCAACCTCGCCGGCTACACCGACGAACTGACGACGGCCGAATGGCAACGGGTGCTGGCCGAGGCGCAGGCGCTTGGTGTTCTGCAACTCCACCTGTCAGGCGGTGAACCACTTCTGCGTCGTGACCTCGTGACGCTCGTAGCGACCGCCAGCGAACTCGGCCTCTACACGAACCTCATCACCAGCGCGATCGGGTTCTCGCAGCGCAGGGCGGAACAGCTCAAGGCCGCCGGTCTCGATCATGTCCAGATCAGCATCCAGGCGGACGAGCCGGCGGCCTCCGACCGGATCGCCGGCATCGCCTCCTTCCACCGCAAGGTCGAGGCGGCGCGGCTGGTGAAAAAGCTGGGCTGGCCGCTCACCGTGAACGTGGTGCTACACAAGCAGAACATCGACCGGATCGCTGACATCCTGCGGCTGGCCGAGGAACTGGCGGCCGACCGGCTCGAACTGGCCAACACGCAGTACTACGGCTGGGCGTTGCGTAACCGCGGCGCGCTCCTGCCCAGCAGGGACCAGCTCGACCGGGCGGAGGAGGTCGTGCGCGCCGCGCGGGCGCGCCTGGCCGGCACGATGGATGTCGTCTATGTCCTGCCCGACTACTACAGCCGGTATCCCAAACCGTGCATGGGTGGGTGGGGTGCGCAGCAGCTGACCATCGCACCCAACGGCGATGTCCTGCCCTGCCCCGCCGCGCACGCGCTTCCCCTTCCCCGCGCGAGTGTGCGCACGGAGTCGCTGGCGTGGATCTGGGCGGAATCGCCGCTGTTCCAACGTTTCCGGGGGACGGACTGGATGCCGCAGCCGTGCCGCGGCTGTCCACGCCGCGAGATCGACTTCGGCGGCTGCCGTTGCCAGGCCTTCTACCTCACCGGCGACGCCGCCCGCACCGATCCGGTCTGTCATCTCTCACCGGACCACGGCATCGTGACGGCGGCGGTGCGGGCCGCCAACGAGCCGACGAGGCCACGTGACCCCGTGCTCGTCCCGCGCACACACCGGGCGCGCTCCCGGTAGGGAATGGCTGGGCTCAACCACCTCCCAGCTCCAGCGGGAGAACGAACGCCATGACGACGAGCGCAATGCCGCTCAGCAGATCGGCGCGAATGCGGATGAGGCGACCGGTGACCCGCCCAATGCACAACCCGGCAAACGACATCACGGTGGTCGTGGCGGCGAACACCGCGGCCGACAGCGCAGGAGGGAACCCGAACAACCCCAGACTCGTGCCGGCGAGCAGGTTGTCCAGGCTCAGCGACAGCGGAATGCCGAACAGCGCCCACGGATGGTCGATCTCCTCCGGCGCCTCCGTCCGGAAGGAACGGACGAGAAGGTACACACCGTACAGAAACATCGCGGCAGGCCCGGCATAGCGGATGAACTGGCCGACGGCCTCATGGCCGACAACCTGGTCGACGTAGTGCCCGAGCAGCACGCCCACCAGCGGCGCCAGTCCGTCCCAGATCCCGAACATCACGGCGACCTGAACGGCGCGGTGCCAGCTGAACGGGAGTGTCCCGAGCGCGATTGAGGCCCGGAAGTTGTCCAGGCTCAGGAAGAAGCCGAGGGCAAGAATCTCGACGATCATGTGATCCCCGATCGCTGTAACCCGCCTGCGCTGCTGGGCAACTCGCCTCCCAGTACCTCCATAGTCCAGCTCGGGGGTTCGGCCCGGAAGACGCGGCGCCGGGAAGTGTTGTCGTCGCGGCACTGTCGCTAGTGGACTCGAAAAGTCACGTGTGGACAGCTCGGTAGTTATTCACCGCGGGCGCTACCGTGTTGGCATGTGCCGCATCGACTACGTGATCGCACAGAAGCCGGCAGGCGGCACGGGTGACCAGCCGTGACGGAGCCGGACCACGATCGGCTGCGCTGGAACGAGCGGTACGTGACCTCCGTGCCGGAGTTCGCCGCGCATCCCCTCCTCGACGTGGCGATGCGAACCGGTTTCCCCGCCGGGCCCGTGCTCGAACTGGCCTGCGGCCGGTCGGGCAGTGCGCTCGCGCTCGCGGCGGCGGGCCGTGCCGTGGTGGCGGTGGACGTGTCCGACGTCGCGCTCGGCCAGCTGGCCGCCGAGGCAGCGCGGCGCGGGCTCGCGGACTCGATCGACTGCGTGCGCGCCGATCTACTGCGCTACGCCCCTGGGCAGGAGTGCTACGCCTTCGTCCTGGCCACTCGGTACTGGGAGCCGACTGTCTTCGCGGCGGCGTGCAGCGCTGTCACGCAGGGTGGCCTGATCGCCTGGGAAGCACTGGCGCTGGCACCCGGTGCGAGCGCGGCGCAGCGCTGGCACGTCCGGCACGGCGAACTGAGCTCCCTGCTGCCGTCCCGCTTCGACGTCCTCACCGAGGACGTGGTCGCATCGGGTGAGCGCTACACCACGAGGCTGCTCGCACGCGCACGCCGCGGATAGGGTTCGGCGCATGACGACCTGGACCGTCGATCGTGCCGTGACCGAGCTGCTCGACCGGGAGACCACACGCCGCACCGGCGGCCGGATCACCGACGAGTGGCCGGAGCTGGACCTCGCCACGGGTTACGAGGTGCAGGACGCAGTGCTACGCCGCAAGGTCGAGGCCGGGCAGACCGTCGTCGGGGTGAAGCTCGGGCTCACCTCCCGCGCCAAGCAGGAGCGGATGGGCATCGACTCCCCGCTGACGGCGTGGTTGACCGATGCGATGGTGCTGCCCGTGGGGGCGCCCGTGCCGCTGGACGAGCTCATCCATCCGCGTGTCGAACCCGAGATCGTCTTCGTGCTGGGGGAGCGGCTCCGCGGGCCTGGTGTGACGGCGGCGACCGCGCTTGCGGCCGTGCGCAGCGTGCATGCCGGGCTGGAGGTCATCGACAGCCGCTACACCGACTTCAGCTTCGCCCTGCCCGATGTCGTTGCGGACAACGCATCGTCGGCGCGGTTCGTGGTGGGCGGCAAGGCCGTGCCGCCGCAGCGGCTCGACCTCGCGCTGGAGGCGTGCCTGCTCGAGGTCGGCGGCAAGGTCGTGGCCACGGCGACGGGCGCCGCTGTGCAGGGACATCCGGCGGAGGCGCTGGCACTGGCAGCGAACGCGCTCGGGCGCAGGGGCGTCGCGTTGGAGGCCGGCTGGGTGGTGCTGACCGGCGGCCTCACCGATGCGGTGTTCGTCGAACCCGGCGCCACCGTCACCGCCGAGTTCGCCTCCCTCGGCTCCCTCTCGGTGACAGCGCGCTAGTTGCGGAGCTTGGCGCGCAGCCCGGCGGTCTCGTCGGCGGTGAACCCGTTGGCCTGCAGCCACTCGTGGACTCCGCCGTAGCGGGCATCGACCTGCTCGAGGAACTCGGCCATCGACTCCGGGCGTGGCGTGTGCCGGTCCAGCGACACCTTCGCGACGTCCGCGGCGTACGTGGTCGTCGCGAGCAGCCGTTCCAGGATCGCCTCGATGCGCTCGGCGGTGGCCGCGTAGTCGCGCACGATGGCGTCGCGGCGGGCACCCGCGACGCTCAGCGCGAACGCCACGATGACCCCCGTTCGGTCCTTGCCTGCGGCGCAGTGCACCAGCGCGGCGCCCGGTGAGCCCGCGATCGCACGCAACGCGCCGACGATGCTGTCCGGTCGCTGCTCGACGTAGCCGAGATAGTGCGCGGACATGTGGTCGCCGTCGTAGCGCTCCCGGTCCTCCCGCCGCTGTGTCAGCAGCGCGTCGGGTTGTGTGGCGTCCCGCGCATGATCCGGTAGCAGCGAGTGGTGGACGTGGGCGACGTGGTCGTACTTCGTCAGCGGCCCGGGCCCCTCCGACGCGACCTCCGAGGCCGTGCGCAGGTCGACGACGGTACTCAGGCCGATCGTGCCGACGAGGTAGGCCACGTCCGTCTGGGACAGATCCTGCAGGTTGTCCGCACGGAGCAAGCGGTTGCGCGCGGTCGAGCCGCCGTCGTCGGTCGGCAGGCCACCGATGTCACGGATGTTGACAGCACCTTCGAGTTCCAGCCACAGCACGACGCCCAGTCTCGCAGACACCGGGCCTCCGCGTCCCTCAGCGCGGGCAACCAGCGGGCTAACTTCAGGTGCGCTTGGCGCGGCTCGGGGCGACCCGCGGTGGTTCGTTGGGCTGCTTGGGATACACCGGCGGCCACGGCGCGTCCATGAGCCCGCCGGCCAGGTCGCGGCGGGACCAGGCGAGCAGCGGCTCCAGCGACTGGGGCCGCTCGTCCGCGCCGGCCCACGGGTCGCCGTGCTCGGCCACGCGTGCGGGCACGGTGGCGATCGTGAGCGTGCCGGGTTCGATGCCGTCCAGCTCGTCCCAGCCGATCGGGGTCGACACCTGCGCGCCGGTCCGTGGCCGCACGCACCACGCGCCGAACACCGTCTTGTGTGGAGCGTTCTGGTTGAAGTCGACGAACACGCGGGCGCCGCGCTCCTCCTTCCACCACTGGGCGGTGATGAGGTCGGGGTGCCTGCGTTCCAGCTCGCGGGCCAGCGCGACCGCCGCCGCGCGCACCTCGTAGCCGTCCCAGCGCGGTTCCAGGCGCACGTAGAGATGGAGACCGCGGGAGCCGGTCGTCTTCAGCAACGCCTCGATGCCCAGCTCGCCGAGCAGCTCCCGCGCGTGCCAGGCCGTCTGCCGGACCTGCTCGAACGACACACCGGGGGACGGATCGAGGTCGATCCGCAGCTCGTCGGTGACCTCCGGGGTCGCGGCGCGGTACGGCCACACGTGGAAGCCGAGGCAACCGAGGTTGACGGCCCACACGATGTGCGCGAGGTCGGCGGCGACGAGCGCGTCACTCGTGGTGCCGTTGGGCGTCGACACGACGGTCGTGCGCAGCCACTCCGGCACCGCCTTCGGCACCCGCTTCTGGAACCACGACTTGCCGCCCGCACCCGCGGGGTAGCGCTCCATCAGCAGCGGGCGCCCGCCGAGCGCGGTGAGCAGCGGCCCGGCGACGGCCTGGTAGTAGCGCACCAGGTCCAGCTTGGTCTCGCCGCGTTCCGGGAAGAACACCTTGTCCGGATTGGACACCGGAACCTCGGTGCCGCCGACGTCGAGGCTCACCGATTCGGTCATGGGGAGGGCACCTCCGCGAAGAGTGCCGCCAGCTCGGCGGGCGGCACCTCGTCCAGCTGGGCATACGTACACGACTCCGGCAGGCGGTCCGGCCGGAACCGGACGAGCCTGCCACCGTGCCGGAGCCGCCCCGCCTGCAGGTGCTCGTAACGCACCTCGGCGACCAGTTCCGGCCGCAGTGGTTCCCACGACAGGTCCTTGCCTGCGCTCCACCGGCTCATCCCGCCGGGCATGCGGCCACCGGCCTGCGCCTGTGCGTCGGCCCAGGCGTGCCACGGATGGCCGGCGAGCGCGTTCTCCCGCAGCGGCGCCAGCTCGCCGACGAGCTCGGCGCGGCGGGCCGCGGTGAACGCGCTCGCGACGCCGACGTGGTGCAGGGTGCCGGTGTCGTCGTAGAGGCCGAGCAGCAGTGAACCAACACCCTTGCCGTCCTTGTGCCAGCGAAACCCGGCCACCACGCAGTCGGCGGTGCGCTCGTGCTTGACCTTCCACATGACGCGGCGATCCTGCTCATAGGGCGACTCGGGCGACTTCGCCATCACCCCGTCGAACCCGGCCCCCTCGAACCGGGTGAACCAGTCCTGCGCGACGTCGGGATCGGCGGTGAGCGGTGTGAGGTGTACCCGCGACGGCGCGGTGCCGAGGATGGCCTCGAGTGCCCGGCGGCGCTGCCGGAACGGTTGCCGCGTGAGGTCGTCGTCGCCCAGTGCGAGCAGGTCGAACGCCACGAAGCTGGCCGGCGTCTCGGCCGCGAGCTTGCGGACGCGCGATGCGGCCGGGTGCAGGCGCAGCTGCAGTGTGTCGAAATCCAGGCCGGAGCCGGTGACCATGACGATCTCCCCGTCCACGACGCAGCGGGGAGGCAACGCCGCGGCCAGCAGCTCGGCGAGCTCGGGGAAGTACCGCGTCAGCGGGCGGTCGTTACGCGAGCCGAGCTCGATCTCGGCGCCGTCGCGGAACACGACACAGCGGAACCCGTCCCATTTCGGCTCGTAGAGCAGCCCCGGCGCGCGCGGCAGCTCGCGCACGAGCGTGGCGAGCATCGGCTTCACCGGCGGCATCACGGGCAGATCCACGAGCCGATCCTATGACCTGGGACAACGCGGGGCACCCCCGGCGCGGAGGTGACTCTAGCCCGCCCAGGCGAGCAGCGGGCCGCTGTGCTCGGGATCGCGCAGCCGCTCCAGCGCCCGCTCCTCCAGCGAGCGCACCCGCTTGCGGGTGATCCCGAGGCGCTGGGCGACATCCGGCACGCTGTGCGTCCTGCCGTCGGTCAGCCCGTAGCGCAGCGAGACGACCGTGGCCTCGGCCGGTGCCAGACCGCCCAGCGCGACGTCCAGCTCCGCCGCCAGCTCGGCGTTCTCGAACGCCTCGGCGACACCGGGCACCGAACCCGCGGTCACCAGGTCGCCGAGCCGCAGCTCGCCGTCGTCGTCGACCGGAACGTCCAGGCTCACGCTCGGCTGCCCGGCCCGCCGAAGCTCCACCACCTTCTCGACGGTCAGCCCGGCCGCCGCGGCGAGTTCCTCCACGGTGGGCTCCTGCTGGTCCCGCGCTGTCAGGGTGCGCTGCAGCCGGTCGAGCTTGGCGAGCTGCTCGGCGGTGTGCATGGGCAGGCGGATGGTGTTGCTGTGGAAGGCGTTGCCGCGCTGAATCGCCTGCCGGATCCACCACATGGCGTAGGTGGAGAACTTGAATCCCTTGGCGTAGTCGAACTTCTCGACGGCGTGAATGAGGCCGAGGTTGCCCTCCTGGATCGCGTCCAGCAACGGCAGCCCGGTGTTCCTGCTCCTGCGCGCGGCCGTGACGACCAGGCGGAGGTTGGCGCGGATCATGTGGTCCCTGGCGAGCGCGCCGTCCCTGGCGAGTGCCTCCAACTCCCGGCGGGGATGCGCCAGCGCCCGGCCACCGGCGTCGGCCTGCCGGATCAGCTCGGCGGCGTACACACCCGCCTCGATCCGCTTGGCCAGCTCGATCTCCTGCGCTGCGGTGAGCAGCGGCGTCTTGCCGATCTCGTCGAGGTAGGCTCGAACCAGATCGGTGGTGTCACCGTCGCCGGCGCGCCGCCGGCGTGCGGTCAATGCGGCGTTGGCCAATCGTTGTCACCTCTTCCCAATCCGACAACGTTTTTCATTCCACGGAAATTCCGCGGGCCGAACGTGCCGCGATAGGTGCTCGGTGACACGCCGAGCGCAGTGTGCAGGTGCTGGCGCAGAGAGGCCGACGTGCCGAAGCCGGCATCCTCGGCGACGCGTTCCACCGGCAGGTCGGTCTCCTCCAAGAGCTGCCGTGCCCGTTCCAGCCGCTGCTGGGTGAGCCACTGTCCCGGTGAGAGCCCGACCTCCTCCCGGAAGCGGCGGGTGAACGTCCGCACGCTCATGGCCGCCCGGCCGGACAGCTCCTGCAGTGACAGCGGCCGGTGCAGTTGCTGCAGGGCCCAGGCCCTGGCCGCGCCCGTGGCGAAGATGCCGGGCTCGGCCACCGGCCGGGGGATGTACTGTGCCTGGCCGCCGTCCCGGTGCGGCGGCACGACGGTCCGCCGTGCCACGTCGTTGGCCACGGCTGCGCCGTGATCGCGGCGGATCAGGTGCAGGCACAGGTCCATTCCGGACGCTTCGCCCGCGGAGGTGAGGATGTCGCCGTCGTCGGTGTAGAGGACGTCCGGGTCGAGCTCGACGGCCGGGTACAGGCGGCGGAACCGCTCCACGGCCTGCCAGTGAGTGGTGGCGCGGCGCCCGTCGAGCAGGCCGGCGGCCGCCAGCACGAACGCGCCCGTGCAGATCGAGGCGAGGCGGGTGCCTGGCCGGATCCGCGCGAATGCGGCCGCCAGCGGGGCGCCGAGCCGGCCCTCGGTCTCGGTGTCGTCCGGCTCGTGCGTTGCCGGGACGACCACTGTGCGCGCGTCCTCCAGTGCCTCCGGTCCGTGCGTGACCTGGATCGCGAAGTCGGCGTCGGTACGTACCGCACCCGGGACGAGCGTGCAGGTCACCACGTCGTAAAGCGGTTCGCCCGCCGCGGAGCGGGCCGTACCGAACAGCTGGTGGACCAGCCCCAGCTCGAGTGGCATGACGCCGTGCCGGACGAGGACGGCCACGCGGTGCGGTGTCATGGCCCGATTCTTTCACATGATGTCCAACAGGTCACTCGTCATGATCCGGCTGTACGCGCACGATCGTGTCCATGAACGTGTTGTGGGTATTCGCTCATCCGGAACAGCGCTCGCTGAACGGTGCGCTGAAGGACATGGGCGTCCGCGCGCTGGCCGAGGACGGCCACAGCGTGTGCGTGTCCGATCTCTACGCCATGAAGTGGGATCCGGTGGTCGATGGCGGCGACTTCGACCATGATCCGGAGCGGCGACTGCTCGTCGGCGAAGCCTCCCAGCAGGCACACGTGGCAGGCCGGCTCAGCTCCGACATCACTGCGGAGCAGGAGCGGATCGCGTGGGCGGACACGCTCGTCGTGCAGTTCCCGATGTGGTGGTTCGGGATGCCCGCCATCCTGAAGGGCTGGTTCGACCGGGTGTTCGTCAACGGGTTCGCGTTCGGTGTCAAGGATCCGGTGAGCGGGCGAACGCTGCGCTATGGCGACGGGGGCCTGGCCGGCAAGCGGGCCATGGTGGTCACCACCATCGGTGCCAGGGAGGCGTCCTTCGGTCCGCGCGGTATCCACGGCGAGCTGCACGACGTGCTGTTCCCCGTGCACCACGGGATCTTCTGGTACACCGGCATGTCCGTCCTGCCGCCGGTCGCCGTGTACGGCGCGGACCGGGCCACCGGGGCCGACTTCACCCTCGCGGCGCAGCACCTGCGGCAGCGGCTGGCCGCACTGCCCACCACCGAGCCCATCCGGTTCCGCCATCAGGACGGCGGCGACTACGACACCGAGCTGGTACTGCAGCCGCAGGTCGCCCCTGGGCAGGCGGGTATCGGGGCGCACTACAGCTGAAACACCTACGCTGGGGTCATGGCCCGGCCGAACGATGAGGTCGAGGAACTGCTCCAGGAGTACGCCGACCTCCTCGCCATCACCGGCGGTGACGCGTTCAAGGTGCGGTCCTATGAGAAGGCCGCACGCGCCATCGGCGGGTACCACGAGGACGTCTCCACTCTCGACGGCAAGGCATTACGGGCGATTCCCGGCGTCGGCAAGTCGATCGCAGACAAGATCGTCGAGTACTTCGCGACCGGCAGCGTGCAGGCCGTCGAGGAGGTCCGCGCGACGATGCCCGCCGGGGTCCGTGAGCTCATCGCGATCCCCACGCTCGGCCCGAAGAAGGCCGCGGTGCTCCACGACGACCTCGGCATCACCTCGGTCGACCAGCTCGTCGAGGCGATCGAGGCGGAGCGGTTGCGTGGGCTGAAGGGTTTCGGGCCGAGAACTGAGGAGAACATCCTCCACGGCGTTCGCCTGCTGCGCCAGGCAGGCGGCAGGGTGCTGCTGAACGTCGCGCTGGACGTAGCCGATGCGGTGATCGCGGAGTTGACCGCCGTCACCGGCTGTGAGCGCTGTGTGTACGCCGGATCGCTGCGCCGGTTCCGGGAGACGATCGGCGACGTCGACATCCTTGCGGCGGCAAAGGACTCCGAACCGTTGATGCGCGCGTTCCGTTCGATGTCCTTTGTGGACGAGGTGATCGCGGCGGGGGAGAAGAAGACCTCGGTGCGCACCACCAAAGGACTACAGGTGGACCTGCGCGTCGTCCCGCTCGATGCCTGGGGCGCGGCCCTGCAGTACTTCACCGGCTCGCAGGCGCACAACGTCCGTACCCGCGTCATGGCGGTGCAAGCGGGGCTCAAGCTCTCCGAGTACGGCATCTTCGACGCCGAGACCGGTGCGCTGATCGTCTCCAAGACCGAGGAGGAGGTCTACCACCGGCTCGGCCTGCCGTGGATCCCGCCGCCGCTGCGGGAAGACCGCGGGGAGATCGAGGCGGCACTGCGTGGTGAGCTGCCGGAGCTGGTGACCGAGGCCGACCTGCGTGGTGACCTGCACACGCATACCGACCTCACCGACGGTGTGGCCTCGCTCGAGGACATGGTGCACGCGGCGGCCCAGCGGGGCCTCGACTACTACGCGATCACCGACCACGCCCCGGACATGCCCATGCAGCGCATGTCGGACGAGAAGGTACTGGCCCAGCGCCGGCGGGTGCGCGAGCTCGACGGCACGGTGCACGGGCTGCGGTTGCTCCACGGCACCGAACTCAACATCGGCCCGGACGGCGATGTGGACTGGCCGGAGGACTTCCTGCGCGGCTTCGACATCCGCGTCGCGTCC
This sequence comes from Saccharomonospora sp. NPDC046836, assembly GCF_040645195.1. Classification (NCBI taxonomy): domain Bacteria; kingdom Bacillati; phylum Actinomycetota; class Actinomycetes; order Pseudonocardiales; family Pseudonocardiaceae; genus Saccharomonospora; species Saccharomonospora sp. NPDC046836. The sequence continues at coordinate 128,846 of NZ_JBEYXW010000017.1, read as the reverse complement.
ATCCACTCGCATTTCACCCAGGACCGCGCGACCATGACCCGGCGCCTGGTCCGGGCCTGTGAGAACCCCTGTGTCGACATCCTCGGCCACCCCACGGCCCGGCTCATCGGCAGGCGCCTGCCGGTCGACGTGGACCTGGCCGAGGTGTTCCGTGCCTGCGCACGCACCGGAACCGCGATGGAGATCAACTCGGCGCCCGACCGGCTCGACCTTCGCGACGAGGACATCCTGCTGGCCAGGCGCTACGGGGTGATGTTCGCGATCAACAGCGATGCGCACGCCGAACCGCATCTGGACCTGGTGCGTTACGGCGTCGGCACCGCCCAGCGTGGCTGGCTCACGGCCGCCGACGTCATCAACACCTGGCCGCTACGCCGGTTGCGAACGTTCCTTGCTCACAAGCCGACGCGCTGAAGAAGCTCGGCAAGCGTGCGGCGCTCGGCGCGGGAGAGGGCACCGAGCAGCTCGTCCTCGGCGCGCCGGGCCAGTTCGCCCACCTCCGCGAGCGTTGAGGTGCCACGGTCGGTCACGACGACCAGCCGGGTACGCCGGTCGTCGGGATGTGGGTCGCGGCGCACCAGCCCGGATCGCTCCAAGTCGTCGACCAGCGCCACCACGGCACTCGGATCGACACCGAGCACCTCGCCGAGCTCGCGCTGGGACAGCCCGCCGCGCTCGGCGGAGGCCGAGAGCACCGTGTAGTGCCTGCTGCGCAGGCCGTACGGCTCGAGCGCGCGGTTGAGGTTGCGGATCGCCCGCCCGCCCGCGCGGGCGAGCAGGTATCCGACCTGGCCCGTCGGTGTCGGCTCTGTGGTGGCGATGACTCCTCCTTGCTCGGCTGCGTCGCTCCATTCTGCCAGCGAACTCGATGAGGACCTAAATAGTTGACAATTCGAACGATTGATGGGTACATCTTTGTGTCAGGAACCCTGATACGCAAGGAGGCGGCAAAGATGGACCTGTCCGGGAAGGTTGCGATCGTGACCGGCAGTGGTCGCGGGCTCGGCCTCGCCTACGCCAAGGAGCTCGCGGCCGCAGGCGCCCGGGTGGTGGTCAACGACGTCGACGCCGAGACCGCCGAGGCGGCCGCAAAGGAGATCGGTGCCGCCGGTGGCACCGCGGTTGCCGAGGTCGCGGCGGTGGGCAGCACGGAGGCCGCCGAGGCGCTGGTCTCTCGCGCGGTCACCGAGTTCGGCAGGCTGGACGTGCTCGTGACCAACGCCGGCGTGCTGCGTGACAGGGTGCTGTGGAAGATGTCCGACGACGACTTCGACACGGTGATCAACGTCCACCTGCGGGGCACCTTCACCTGCGCGCGCGCCGCCGTGCAGCACATGCGTGAGCAGGGCGAGGGCGGCAGGCTCATCCTGGTCGGCTCGCCGGCGGGGCAGCGCGGCAACTTCGGCCAGACCAACTACTCGGCGGCCAAGGCGGGCATCGCCGCGTTCGCGCGGACCTGGTCGATGGAGCTGGCGCGCGCCGGCATCACCGTCAACGCGATCATCCCCGTCGCCGCGACCGCCATGACCGAGACCATCCCCGCGCTCAAGGGCTACGTCGACGCGCTGCGTAACGGTGAGCCGATGCCGCCGTTCGCCCGCAAGGCGCTGGCGTTCGGCAGCCCCGAGGACGCGGCCGGGCTCGTCGCCTTCCTCGCCTCCGACGCCGCGGCCGAGGTCACCGGGCAGGCCATCGGTATCGGGGGTGACCGGCTCTCGCTGTGGTCCCATCCGCAGCAGGTCGCCGCGGCCTACGCCGACGGCGGGTGGAGCGCCGACGCGATCGCGCAGGTGTGGTCCACCACCGTGGGTGCCGAGCCGCAGAGCGTCGGCGAGAAGCTGCCCGAGCCCCCGTCGGCCTAGCGCGGGAGGAAAACCATGGACCACACCACGCTCGACGCGATCGACGTCCACGTGCACGTCGAGATCGACCGGCACGGTCACCTGTCGCTGCCCGAGGACTTCCTCGAAGCCTCGGCACAGTACTTCGGCGCCGACCACAGGGCGCCGACCATGGCCGAGATCGCCGACTACTACCGGCAGCGCCGCATCGGCGCGGTCGTCTTCACGGTCGACATCGAATCGGCGACCGGTCATCCGGCGCTGTCGAACGAGGAGATCGCCGAGGCGGCAGGACAACACTCCGATGTGCTCATCCCGTTCGCCAGCATCGACCCGGCCAAGGGGGCGGCGGGGGCGCGCCGCTTCCGGGAACTGGTGACCGGACATGGCATGCGGGGACTGAAGTTCCACCCCAGCGTCCAGAACTTCGCGCCGAACGATGGCAGCGCCTACCCGTTGCTGGAGGTGGCGCAGGAGCTCGGTGTGCCTGCGCTGTTCCACACTGGACAGACGGGCATCGGCGCCGGTATGCCCGGCGGTGGTGGCATCAAGCTCGGCCTGTCCAACCCGATGCTGCTCGACGAGGTCGCCGTCGAGTTCCCCGACCTGACGATCATCATGGCGCACCCCTCGTTCCCGTGGCAGGACGAGGCGCTCGCGGTCGCCACGCACAAGCCCAACGTCTACATCGACCTGTCCGGCTGGTCGCCGAAGTACTTCCCGCCGCAGCTGGTGCGCTACGCCAACAGTCTGTTGCAGGACAAGGTCCTTTTCGGATCCGACTACCCGCTCATCACGCCGGACCGCTGGATGAGCGACTTCGCCAAGCTCGACATCAAGCCGCACGTGCGGCAGAAGATCATCAAGGACAACGCCGTGCGCGTCCTCGGACTGGAGGAGAACAAGTGACGACGAAGGTCAGCTTCGACGAGCTCAAGACACTGGCCGGTGCCGACCTCGGCCACAGCGACTGGTTCGAGGTCACGCAGGAACGCATCAACACCTTCGCCGACGCCACTGACGACCACCAGTGGATCCATGTGGACGTGGAGAAGGCCAAGGACGGGCCGTTCGGCGGTACGATCGCGCACGGCTACCTCACCCTGTCGCTCATCATTCCACTGTGGACCAACCTGCTCGACGTCGACGGCGTGACCACCAAGGTGAACTACGGTCTGAACAAGGTGCGCTTCCCCGCCCCGGTGCCCGCCGGGGCACGGTTGCGGCTCGGCGGCCGGGTCGCGGAGGTCGAGGAGGTGGCGGGCAACGGCATGCAGCTCACCGTCGACGTCGTCCTGGAGATCGAGAACGGTGGCAAGCCTGCCTGCGTCGCCCAGCCGGTTTTGCGTTTCTACGCCTGAGAACCCGGGACTCGACGAGGAGTCAGCATGATCTACCGCAGCCCGCTGCCTGACATCGACATTCCCGACGTCACGCTGACCGAGTTCGTCCTCGGCGGCGCGGCCGGCCTCGCCGCCAGGACGGCATTGCTCGATGGGGTGACCGGCGAGCGCATCAGCTATGCCGAACTGGCCGCGGCGGTCGCGGCGGGCGCGGGCGGTCTGGCTGCCCTCGGCATCCGGCCCGGCGACGTCGTGGCCCTGCTCAGTCACAACCAGCCGCAGTACGCGGTGGCCCTGCACGCCGTGATCGCGGCCGGGGCCACCGTCACGCCGGTGAACCCCGTGTTCACCCCGGCCGAGATCGGCAAGCAGCTGCGGGCCTCCCGCGCCACAGCCGTGATCGCCGCGGAGCCGGTCGCCGCCAAGGCACTGGAGGTCGCCAGGGACTGTGGCATCGAGCAGGTCATCGTCCTCGGCGAGCATCCCGGCGCGCGGCCCTTCGCCGAGCTGCTGGCCGCGGACGAGCCCGCGCCGCGGCTCGACCTCGACCCCCGCACGACGGTGGCGGCGCTGCCGTTCTCCAGCGGCACGACGGGCATGGCCAAAGGCGTGCGGCTCAGCCACCGCAACCTGGTGGCCAACCTCGCGCAGACACGGGTGGGCTGGCGGATCACCGGCGACGACGTGCAGGCGGCCGTGTTGCCGTTCTTCCACATCTACGGGTTCACGATCATCCTCAACTCCGGGCTGCTGGGCGGGGCGACCGTGGTGACCCTGCCCCGGTTCGAACCGGCGGGCTACCTCGAGGCGCTCGCCGAGCACCGCGTCACCCGGGCGTACTTCGCGCCCCCGATGGTGCTCGCACTGGCGAACGCGCCGGACGTCGAGGAGCACGACCTGTCGGCGCTGCGGTACTCGTTGTGTGGTGCGGCCCCGCTCGACGTGGAGGTCACCGAGCGCGCGGAGAAACGGCTCGGCTGCCGGATCCGGCAGGGCTACGGCATGACCGAGGCGAGCCCCGGGACCCACCAGGTGTTCGATGACGCGTTCGCCGCGACGCCGGCAGGCAGCGTGGGCAGGCTGTCACCGAACACCGAGGCGCGGCTGGTGCACCCCGGCACCGACACCGATGTCGAGCCGGGCCGGACGGGGGAGCTGCTCATCCGCGGGCCGCAGGTGATGCTGGGCTACCTGGACAACGAGGAGGCCACTGCGAGCACCGTCACCGACGGCTGGCTGCACACCGGTGACCTCGCGCGCGTGGACGCCGACGGGGTGTTCTGGATCGTCGACCGGCTCAAGGAGCTGATCAAGTACAAGGGCTACCAGGTCGCGCCCGCCGAGCTGGAGGCCGTGCTGCTGAGCCATCCGCACGTGCTCGACGCCGCGGTCATCGGCATGCCGCACGCCGAGGGTGGTGAGGCGCCGAAGGCCTTCGTCGTCGCCGACGGCGGGATCGGCGCCGGGGAGGTGCTCGCGTGGGTCGCCGAGCGCGTGGCGCCGTACAAGAAGGTGCGCGCCGTGGAATTCGTCGACACCATTCCCAAGTCGCCGACCGGCAAGATACTGCGCCGGGTGCTGAAGGAGCAGCACGGCTGACCCCGGAGCGGGCAACTCGCGTGCCGGAGCGGGGGACTCGCGTGGGGAACACCGGGTCCGCGTGGAGCGTTGCCACGGGCAGGCACGAGCGAACGGGGTAGGGACATGCCGAGACTGCCTGCAGCGATAACGGCCGGCGTGGGTGCGCTGATCACGGCGGGGGCGGTGCTGTCCGTGCGGAACCTGTTGCCGGCACTGGGCGCGCGCCCCGACGGCACGCTTCTCCTGCGCTCGCCGCAGTTCCGCGACGGCGCGTTCCGCAACACCGCCCCGGCCCGCTGGCTACCGCCCGGCAGCGGGCGCACAGCGGCGCGCGACTTCATCTTCGGTGAGCACCAGCGGCATCCGGCCGGTGCCGTCCCGCTGGTGCCGCCCGCGGGGCCCGCACCGGCCGAGGGGCTGCACATCACCTGGTACGGCCATGCCTCCTCGCTGGTCGAGCTCGACGGCGCCCGCGTACTGCTCGATCCGGTGTGGAGCGACCGCGTGTCGCCGCTGCCCTTCCTCGGCCCCCGGCGGCTGCACCCGGTGCCGCATGCGCTGGCGGAACTGCCCGCCCTCGATGCCATCGTGATCTCCCACGACCACTACGACCACCTGGACATGCCCACCGTCCGGACACTCGCACGCACCCAGACTGCGCCGTTCGTCGTACCGCTCGGTGTCGGGGCGCACCTGCGGAAGTGGCGGATTGCCGAGGAGCGCATCATCGAGCTCGACTGGGCAGGGCAGGCGCAGGTCGGCGAGCTGCGGATCACCGCGACGCCAGGGCAGCACTTCTCCGGCCGCTCGTTCACCCGCAACGACACGCTGTGGGCGTCGTGGGTCATCGCCGGGCCGAACCACCGTGTCTTCTACAGCGGTGACACCGGGTACTTCGACGGGTTCGCCGCCATCGGAAGGCAGTACGGTCCGTTCGACGCCACGCTGATCCAGATCGGTGCCTACGCCCCGAGCTGGCCGGACATTCACATGACGCCCGAGGAGGGCGTCACCGCGCACCTCGACGTGGGCGGGCAGCTGCTGATCCCGGTGCACTGGGGCACGTTCAACCTCGCCCCGCACGGCTGGACCGACCCGGTCGACCGGGCCTGGCGGGAGGCCAAGGCGCGGGGGGTGACCATGGCGGTTCCCCGCCCTGGCGAGCGAATCGCCGTCGCGGCGCCGACACCGGTCGACGGCTGGTGGCAGGCGCTGGCCGCCCCGGCCGCCCCAGCCGATCGGCAGGCGGTCCCCGCAGACGTGTGACGGTGCCGTACCTGCCGAGGTGCTAGCCTCCACCGACCCGTAGGGCAGCTGGAGGGGGCGGTGTCGGCGATGTCGATCGGGGAGGGCGCCGCGTTGCGGTTGCGCCCGCCGAGCAACCAGGTGGACCGCAGGGCCGTGCCGTGGTGGCGGACCACGCTTCTGCTCACCGGTGGTGTTCCAGTCCTCGTGCTCGTCGTGCTGGCGGTCTTCCTGTCCGGCGCCCGGTTCTGGCTACTGCTGCCCGCCGCCGTGCTGACCGTGCTCACGCTGCTCTCGGCGCTGCTGCTGCCGTTGTGGTGGTACCGCGTGCATCGCTGGGAGGTCACCGACGAGGCCGTCTACACGCGTACCGGAGCGATCTGGCAGGAATGGCGCGTGGTGCCGATGTCGCGCATCCAGACCGTCGACACCCAGCGCGGCCCGCTCGAACAGTACTTCGGCCTGGCAACGGTCACCGTCACCACCGCGTCGGCGCGGGGCGCGGTGAAGATCCCCGGCCTGCAGCACATGCTCGCCGCCGACCTGGCGCAGCAGCTCACCGAGACCACGCAGGCGACCCCCGGTGATGCGACGTGACGACCACCGAGGTCGGGTGGCAGCAACTCGACCGGCGCACCGTCGTGGTCACCGCACTCACCACAGCCGGGGTGTGCGTCGGTGGCGGGGTGCCCGCCGTCTACTGGATCGGGCGCGCCACGTCGCTGTGGATCGCGCTGGCGATCGTGCTCCCCGGTGCCGCACTGGTGATCGCGATCGCGGCGCTGGCCGATCTGTTGCGCTGGCACAAGACGAGGTACCGGGTACTGGCCGATCGCGTCCAGCTGAACAAAGGGATCGTCTTCCGCACCCGGCGCTCCCTCGCCCGCGAGCGCATTCGCAGCGTCGACCTCACCGCCGGACCGCTGCTGCGGGTGTTCCGCTTGGTCAACGTCAAGATCGGCACCGGTGAACAGACCGGAGCCGGGCAGAGCTCACTGAGCCTGTACCCGGTCGCGAGGGCGGAGGCCGAGCGGCTGCGCCGGGAACTGCTCGACAGGACACCGGCCGGTGCCCTTGGCGACGCAGGCGACGGGCGGCTCGCCACCCTCGATCCACAGTGGATCCGGTACGCGCCCATGTCGTTCGTGACGCCGACGCTGGGCGCTGCCGCGTTCGGTCTCGTGCTGCAGGTCGCCGACTGGTTCGGCATGCAGGACGGGGTCGTCATGTGGACCTTCAACCGGATGCGGGAGCTGCCGCTGGTCGTGGCCATCCTCGTTCTGGTGGTGATCGGGCTGGTGATCGGCCTGGTCGCCGCGAGCGCCCTGTTCGTGGAGATGTGGTGGCAGTACCGGCTCGACCGGGAGCCGGGTGGCACGCTGCGCGTGCGGCGGGGACTGCTGACGGCGCGCTCGATCTCCTTGGAGGAGCGGCGGTTGCGTGGTGTCGAGCTGGTTGAGCCGCTGGGTAACCGGCTGCTCGGCGCGGCACGCGTCGACGCCGTCGCGACCGGCCTGGTGAAGCAGAGCGAGAACGAGAGCACCGACCACAAGACGTTGCTACCCGCCGCACCGCGTACCGAGGCCGACCGGGTCGCAGCCGCGGTCCTGCGCGAGCCGGTGTCGCCGACCGCGGCGGTGGTGCTACGCGCGCATCCGGTCGCGGCGCGCGGCCGCCGCATCCGGTGGGGACTGGCCGGCGCCGCCGCCCCGGCGTTGGTACTGCTGCTGCTCGGCTGGCTGCTGTCGGTCGAGGTCCTGCTGCACCTGGCGTGGCTGAGCGCGGTCGTGCTGGTGCCGATCGCTGTCGCGCTCGCGCTCGACGCCTACCGCAACCTCGGGCACGGAATCGCCGGTGAGTACCTCGTCGCGCGCAGCGGATCGGTGCGGCGCGGCACCGTCGCCCTGCAGCGCAGGGGCGTCATCGGCTGGACCGCGCGGCAGTCCATCTTCCAGCGGCGCAAGGGCCTGCTGACCCTGACCGCGACGACCGCCGCGGGCTCCGGCGGGTACTCCGTCCACGACGTCGGCGAGAGCCAGGGGCTCGCCTTCGCCGAAGCCGCTGTGCCCGACCTCTTCGGCCCCTTCCTCGATCGCGCGGCTGACGAGAGCGATTCGAGCCGCGTGTGACACAGTCGCCGGCATGCGACATGCCTTCGGCGCGGACTTCGACGTGCCAGCCGGGTATCTGAACACCCCGAGCATCGGCATCCCGCCCGCTCCCGTCGCCGACGCGGTCGCCGCGGCGGTGCAGCGTTGGCGTACCGGCGCCGACAGCCCGCCCGATTTCGACGCCGCCGTCCACGCCTCGCGGCAGGCCTTCGCCCTGCTGGTCGGCGTGCCGGCCGACCGGGTGGCCATCGGCGGCAGCGTGTCGCAGCTGATCGCGACCGTCGCGGCCGGCCTGCCCGACGGCGCGCGGGTACTGGTCGCCTCCGGCGAGTTCACCAGCGTGAGCTTCCCGTTCGCGGCGCAGGCACACCGCGGGGTCAGCGTTCGCGAGGTACCGCTCGCCGACATTCCGTCCACAGTGGAGGGACATGACCTGGTAGCGGTGAGCGTGGCCCAGTCCGCCGACGGCGCGCTGGCCGACCTTTCGGCGCTGCGAGCCGCTGCCGAGTCCGCTGGGACGGCGGTGCTCCTCGACACCACGCAGGCCGCGGGCTGGCTACCGCTGCGGCTCGACTGGGCCGACTGGGTCGTCGGCGGTTCCTACAAGTGGCTGCTCGCCCCGCGGGGCGCGGCCTGGCTGGCCGTGCATCCGCGAGCACTGGAGCGCGGCCTTCCCGTCGCGGCCAACTGGTACGCGGGGGAGGATCCGTGGCAGGCGGTCTACGGGCTGCCCCTGCGGCTGGCGGCCGGGGCGCGCCGGTTCGACGTCTCACCGGCCTGGCTGGCCTTCGTCGGCGCCGCCGTCGCCCTGCCGTACCTGGCCACGCTCGACCTGACCGCGGTACGGGTCCATTGCACCGGGCTGGCCGGTCTGCTGCGGGCCGGGCTCGGTCTGCCGCCACAGGACAGCGCCATCGTCTCCCTCGCCGCACCGGGTGCGGCTGAGCGGCTGGCCGCCGCCGGGGTCACCGCCAGCGTCCGGGCAGGCAGGGCACGCGTCGGGTTCCATCTGTTCAACACCGCCGACGATGCCGAGCGGGTGCTGGACGCACTGGCGTGAGCGGAATCGGCTACGGTCACCGTCCGTGGCTGGACAGCAGCGATACCTCCCCGGGACGAGTGACACCGCGCCGTTGCCGGCTGTCGGACGGCAGGCAGGACCGCCGCCACCGCCACCATCACTGCCACCGCCGCCGTACGGTCCGCCGCGGAGGCGCGGGCCGCGGTTGCTGCTCCAGGGCGTTGGCCTGCTCGCCGTCGCCGTCGTCGCCGGGTTCGGGTGGTGGCTCATCCGCCAGGACAGCGGCACGAGCACGCCGGACGTGGCCGAGACACCGATGCCGGATGACCCGCTCGTCAGCGGGGAGTTCACCTACACCACCGTCGCAGGCCCGGACATCTCCACCGACTGTTCCGGCAACTCCTACGGCGATGTCGCCGAATGGTTTACCGAGCACCCCTGCACGCGCGTGTCCCGGGCCCTCTACAGCACCGGCACCGGTGACGAGCGGACGCTCGTGTCGGTCGTGCTCGTCACCATGCCCACCGAGAACGAAGCGCAGCAGCTCAAGGTCATCACCGACACCGACGGCACCGGCAATGTCAACGACCTCATCCGCGACGGGACGGCGAAGCTGCCGGGAGCGCCGAACGTGGCGCAGGGCGAGTACGAGTCGAGGTCCGCCGGCACCGAGGTGACGATCGTCGAGGCCGCGTTCTTCGACGAGCACACCGATGAGGCACTACTGGCCCGCATCGGAACCGACGCGCTCCGCCTGTCCACCACTCTGCGCTGAGGCTTTACCCACGCGCCGAGCCGCGGCCTGGCAGGGCGATCGCGGCTGGTTGCTCACCCGCCTCCATACGCCAGCTGGTGCACCTGGTCGCGGACCCGATCAGTGCCTGGGTGCCCAGTGTGCGCAGCGGCGCGTCGCCGGTGTGCTCCAGCACGCCGTGCCACGCCGTCGCCGCGTCCGTCTCGGCGGTGACGACGAACCGCATCGCCGAGGCCTGATCGGTCACCGGCTCCGGCGGCGGGTAGGCGGCCTCGGGCGGTACCGGGGCGGCCCCGGCGGCGGCGAGCAGCCGCTCGCACGCGTCGCGGCGGTCGCGGTGCGCGGCGGTTCCGGTGTCGACGCCCCTGTTGAAGTCGGCCGGCAGGAACGCGCTCACCAGGCTGTACACCCAGATTGCGGCATGCTCGGCCGCGAGTGCCCCCTGGAGGGCGTTCACCGCCTCGGCACCGAGCCGCCCAGGGGTGATCCGCTCCAGCTTGCCCGGTTGCCCGGCACCCAGTTCGGGCGCGAGCTGTTGCAGGGCAGCGCACCCCGCCGCGACCGAGCCGGCCAGCCCCGCACGGTAGGCGGGCAGCTGGGGCACCAGCGCGGCAGCGTGGTCTCTGGCCTCCGTCAGCCGGGTGGCCAGTGCCGCCAGGTCCGGCACGGTCGTGGCAGGGGAGGTGCTCTGCTCCGGTTCGGGCTTGTTGAGCCGGTCGACCTCGGCGCGCAGGGCAGTCGCCTGGGCGGATCGTGCGGTCGCCACCTGCCGGGCGAGGTCGGCGACGTCGGGAGCGGAGCCGGCGAGCGCGTTCGCCGCCGCGGCGTCGGCCTCGGCACCGGTCAGCAGCGGCAGCAGCGGATCGGGGCTGTCGTCGTAGCCGGTGGTGCAAGCGGAGGCGAGACCAGTCGCGGGAACGACCAGGGCGGCGAGCGCTGCCGCACGCAGAGCGTCACGCCGCGTCAGCGGGGCACGGGAAATCACAGGAACCCATCCTGCCAGGCGGGGGCTGCTGCGCGGCGCGACCGGGTGGGGGCACGATAAGCTAGACCACCACTTCGCACAAACTACGGGAGCATCACGGTGCCCAACGAACTCGCCAGCCGGCTGGAGCCCATCGTGGCCGAAGCCGTCAGGACCGCGGGTTTCGACCTCGACGCGCTGGACGTGCAACAAGCGGGCCGGCGCAAGCTCGTCAAGGTCGTGGTCGACGGCGACGACGGAGTCGGGCTCGACGAGGTCGCCGACATCAGCAGGGCGGTCTCCACGGTGCTCGATGCCCACGACCACCTCATCGTCGGCGCCTACACGCTCGAGGTCACCTCGCCGGGCGTTGACCGGCCGCTCACCGCCCAGCGCCACTGGCGGCGCGCCAAATACCGGCAGGTCCGCGTGAAGCCTGCCGACGGGGCCGAGTTCGTCGGCCGTGTCGGGGAGGCGGGGGAGAACTCCGCGCGGGTACTCGTCGACGGTGCCATCCGCGACGTCCACTACGGCGACGTGGCCAAGGCCGTCCTCGAGATCGAGTTCAGGCAGCCGCCGGCCGAGGAGCTCAAACTGCTGGAGGCCGATGCCTGCGGCAGGATCGATGAGGGTGCTGAATCGAAGGAGGAGTCGAAGTGAACGTCGACATCGCGGCGTTGCGCGCCATCGAGCGCGACAAGGACATCCCCTTCGAGACTGTGCTCGACGCCATTGAGACAGCACTGCTCACGGCGTACAAGCACACCGAAGGCCACCAGGCGCACGCCAAGATCGACATCGACCGCAAGACCGGGTACGTCCGGGTCCTCGCGCACACCCTCGACGAGAGCGGCGAGATCGCCGAGGAGTGGGACGACACGCCGGAGGGCTTCGGCCGCATCGCGGCCACGACCGCCCGCCAGGTCATCCTGCAGCGCCTGCGCGATGCCGAGCACGAGAAGACCTACGGCGAGTTCTCCGCCAAGGAGGGCGAGATCGTCGCCGGGGTGATCCAGCGCGACGCGCGCGCCAACGCCCGCGGGATGGTCATCGTCAGCGTCGGCGACACGGAGGGTGTGCTGCCCGCCGCCGAGCAGGTGCCTGGCGAGTCCTACGAACACGGCAGCCGGATCAAGGCCTACGTCGTCGGTGTGTCGCGCAGCGCGCGCGGCCCGCAGATCACGCTGTCGCGCACGCACCCCAACCTGGTGCGCAAGCTGTTCGCGTTGGAGGTGCCGGAGATCGCCGACGGCACCGTGGAGATCGCCGCCGTGGCCCGCGAGGCAGGCCACCGCTCCAAGATCGCGGTCCGCTCGACCGTCCCCGGCGTCAACGCCAAGGGCGCATGCATCGGCCCGGTGGGCGCGCGGGTGCGCAACGTCATGAGCGAGCTCGGTGGCGAGAAGATCGACATCATCGACTACTCGGAGGACCCGGCCCGCTTCGTCGGGAATGCCTTGTCGCCCGCGAAGGTTGTATCGGTGACCGTGGTCGACGAGCGTGCCAAGACGGCACGGGTCGTCGTCCCGGACTTCCAGTTGTCCCTGGCCATCGGCAAGGAAGGGCAGAACGCCCGGCTTGCCGCGAGGCTCACCGGCTGGCGGATCGACATCCGCAGCGATGCGGCCGCCGAGGGTGGCACCGGGCGTCGCCCGGGTGCGCCCGACTCGTCGCCACACGCGGCGACAACCGGTTCGGCTGAGTGAGGGGCCACGGGCTAAACTGGGATGTGGTGCAACGCCCGCGGTCGAATCCGGCATGTCAGCAGGACGAAGCCGTACCGGTTCGTACCTGTGTCGGATGCAGGCAGCGGGCGTTGATCGGTGAGCTGCTGCGGGTAGTCGCAGTGGGCGGGGCACTGGTCGTCGACGAACGTCGGCGGCTGCCGGGGCGTGGTGCGTGGGTGCACCCTGTCGCAGAGTGTCTCGCCAAAGCCGAACGGCGGCGGGCGTTTTCCAGGGCGCTGAGGGTCCAGGGCACGCTCGACACCGGCGGCGTACGGGGTCACGTGGAGGGGCTCGCCGAGCAGAACGCGGATCCGGGATGCTCCCGGGTCCGGAACCGGAACAAGGAAGCAGGTCGACCCGTCATGAGTCAGCCGTGAAGCTGAAGCCATGAACGCGCGACGATAGGACGAGGTCGAGCGGGTATTGCCGCCCGGCCTCACCAGTTGAGGAGAGCAGTGGCAGGCAAAGCCCGCGTGCACGAGCTCGCGAAAGAGCTCGGTGTCACAAGTAAGGAAGTTCTCGCCAAGCTGAAGGAGCAGGGCGAGTTCGTGAAGTCCGCGTCATCGACCGTCGAGGCACCCGTTGCCCGGCGGCTGCGTGACGCCTTCACCAGCAAGGATGGCAAGCAGGACCGCAGGTCCGGCCACCGGTCGTCCGCGCACAGCGGTAACGGCACGGCGCCGGTCGCGAAGCCGGCCGCGCCTTCGCAGGTGCGGCCTGGATCGTCGGCTCCGAAGCCGGGCCCCAAGCCCGGCCCGAGGCCGATGCCGGCTGCCCCGCGCCCGGCCGAGCAGGCGCCCGCTGTGCAGGCGCCTGCCGCGAAGGCGGCCCCGCCCAAGCAGGACCAGCAGCCCTCCGGCGGTTCGGTTGTTCCGCCGAAGCCGCAGGGTCCCAAGCCGGGCCCCAAGCCCGGTCCACGGCCGCCCCGTGTCGGCAACAACCCGTTCGGTGTCGGCTCCGGCGCTCCCGCGCCGCGTCCGGCCGCGCCGCGTCCCGGTGGCGGCCAGCAGGGCGAGCGTGGTCCGCGGCCCGGCGGTGACCGTCCGGCGGGCGGTCCGCGTGGCGGCGCCCCCGGTGGCAACCGGCCGAGCCCTGGCAACATGCCCCCGCGCCCGAACCCCGGCATGATGCCGACCCGTCCCGCCCGTCCCGGCGGCGGTCCTGGTGGCCGTGGTGGCCCTGGCGGCGGTCCTGGTGGCCGTGGTGGCCCTGGCGGTGGCCCCGGTGCCGGTCGCGGCGGCCGTGGTGGACCCGGTGGTGGCGGTGGCGGCGGTGGCTTCCGCGGTGGCCCCGGTGGTGGCGGCGGTGGCGGTGGCTACCGCGGCGGCGGCGGCCCCGGTGGTGGCGCACCTGCCGGCGGTGGTGGCGGTGGCGGTGGCTTCCGTGGTGGCCCCGGCGGTGGCCGTGGCGGTCCCGGTGGCCGTGGCGGAACGGCCGGAGCGTTCGGCCGTCCCGGTGGTCCCTCGCGCAAGGGCCGCAAGTCCAAGCGGCAGAAGCGCCAGGAGTACATGGAGAACATGCAGGCGCCGAGCGTCGGCGGCGTCCGTCTGCCCAAGGGCAGTGGCGAGACGATCCGGCTGCCGCGTGGTGCCTCGCTGACCGATTTCGCGGAGAAGATCGACGCCAACCCGGCGTCGCTGGTGCAGGTGCTGTTCCATCTCGGCGAGATGGTCACCGCGACGCAGTCCGTCTCCGAGGACGTGCTCGAGCTGCTCGGCACGGAGATGAACTACAACGTGCAGGTGGTCAGCCCCGAGGAGGAGGACCGCGAGCTGCTGGAGGCCTTCGACATCACCTACGGCGAGGACGCCGGTGATGAAGAGGATCTGCAGGTCCGGCCGCCGGTGGTGACCGTCATGGGTCACGTCGACCACGGTAAGACCCGCCTGCTGGACACGATCAGGAAGACCAAGGTCCACGAGGGTGAGGCCGGCGGAATCACCCAGCACATCGGTGCCTACCAGGTCGAGACCGAGCTCGAGGGCGTGGAGCGGCTCATCACCTTCATCGACACCCCGGGTCACGAGGCGTTCACCGCCATGCGTGCCCGTGGTGCGCAGGCCACCGACATCGCGGTGATCGTGGTCGCCGCCGACGACGGTGTCATGCCACAGACGGTGGAGGCGATCAACCACGCCCAGGCGGCGAAGGCGCCGATCGTGGTCGCGGTCAACAAGATCGACAAGGAAGGCGCGAACCCGCAGAAGATCCGCCAGCAGCTCACCGAGTACGGCCTGGTGGCAGAGGAGTACGGCGGCGACACGATGTTCGTCGACATCTCCGCCCGCGAGAACATCAACATCGACGGGCTGCTCGAGGCGATCCTGCTGACGGCGGATGCGGCACTGGACCTGCGGGCCAACCCGGACATGGAGGCCCAGGGTGTCGCGATCGAGGCGCACCTCGACCGTGGCCGGGGTCCGGTGGCGACGGTGCTGGTCCAGCGCGGCACGCTGCACATCGGCGACTCGGTGGTCGCGGGCGACGCCTACGGCCGCGTGCGCCGGATGGTCGACGAGTACAACCGGGACGTCACCGAGGCGCTGCCGTCGCGGCCGGTGCAGGTCATCGGCTTCACGTCGGTGCCTCGCGCAGGTGACACGTTCCTCGTGGTGGAGGAGGACCGGGTGGCCAGGCAGATCGCCGAGCGCCGCCAGGCCCGCATCCGCAACGCGGAGAACGCGGCCAAGCGCAAGCGCGTCAGCCTGGAGGACCTGGACTCCGCGCTCAAGGAGACCAACACCCTCAACCTGATCATCAAGGGTGACAACTCGGGTACCGTCGAGGCACTCGAGGCGTCGCTGCTGCAGATCGACGTGGGTGACGAGGTCGAGCTCAACGTCGTGCACCGCGGTGTCGGCGGCGTGACCGAGAGCGACATCGACCTGGCGACGGCATCTGACGCGATCGTGCTCGGGTTCAACGTGCGGGCCCAGGGCAAGGCGACCGAGCGGGCCAACCGCGAGGGTGTCGACGTCCGGTACTACACGGTGATCTACCAGGCGATCGAGGAGATCGAGCAGGCGCTCAAGGGCATGCTCAAGCCGGAGTACGAGGAGGTCGAGCTCGGCCGGGCCGAGGTCCGCGAGGTCTTCAAGTCCTCCAAGCACGGCACGATCGCCGGTTGCCTGGTCGTCTCCGGGCAGATCAGGCGTAATGCCAAGGCACGCCTGCTCCGCGACAACGTGGTGGTGGCGCAGGACCTGCCGGTGAACTCGCTGCGGCGGTTCAAGGACGACGCGACCGAGGTCCGCGAGGGCTTCGAATGCGGTCTGACGCTGGGCAAGTTCAGCGACATCAAGGTCGACGACGTGATCGAGACCTACGAGCAGCGCGAGAAGCCGCGCGAGTAAGGCGACCATCCGGCTGGGCGGGGGCATGCGCCTCCGCCCAGCCGGTGCCGCCTGGGTGCATCATCATGTTCGTTGGTTCCCTTGAGCTGGATCTGCTGCTCGGTGACGTCCGGTCGCTGAAGCAGAAGCGTTCACTCGTGCGTCCGCTGCTGGCCGACGTGCGCAAGCGGTTCGATGTGGCTGCCGCCGAGGCCGGTCACCTGGACCTGCACCGGCGCACGCTGGTCGGCATAGCCGTCGTGGCGGCGGACGGCGAGCATGTGCGGGACGTGCTGGACGCCTGTGAACGGTTCGTCGCGGCACGGCCCGAGGTCGAGTTGCTGTCGGTACGCCGCCGGCTGCTCGACCCCGAAGACTGATGGCTGGTTGAGAACAAGTAAGGGGGTGCGTCGTGGCCGATCAGGCTCGCGCACGGAGGCTGGCCAAGCGGATCAGGCAGATCGTCGCGTCCGCGATCGAGCACGAGATCAAGGACCCGCGCCTGGGTAACGTGACGATCACCGACGCGAAGATCACCGGCGACCTCCGCGATGCCACGGTGTACTACACGGTGCTCGGGGAGAAGCTCGACACGGCCCCGGACTTCGCGGGTGCCGCCGCGGCGCTGGAGTCGGCGCGCGGCGTGCTGCGCACCAAGGTCGGCCAGGGCACCGGGGTGCGGTACACACCGACTCTGACGTTCGTGGCGGACACGGTGCCTACCGACGCCCGGCACATCGACGAGCTGCTGGCGCAGGCCCGCGAGGCCGACGCCGAGGTCGCGCGGCAGGCCACGGGCGCCCAGCCCGCAGGCGACGCCGACCCCTACCGCGTGCCGCGTGAACCCGACGCCGAGTAGCCTGCCGCATTGATTTCGCAGTACCAATGACTGCATAATGCTGACATGAGCGTGCTGACAATCAGGGAAGTGTCCGACGACGTGAAGAACGCCTTGGTGCGTGACGCGCGAGAGCGTGGGCAGTCGCTCCAGGCTTTCCTGCTGGATGTCCTGCGCAGGCAGGCTGCGTTCGGCCGTAACCGGGAACTCCTTGCGGAGATCGAACAGGATCTGACCGAGGGCGGGGGCGCTGCGGAGGACGCGCCCGACGCAGCGGCTCTGCTGACACAGGCGCGGCCGGAGCGTGGCCTGGAGTGATCGTTGTCGATGCCTCGGTCCTGGCGAGCATGCTGCTGTATGCCGATGTGCGAGGGCGGCGTGCTCGCGAAGTGTTGGGCCGGGACCTCGAGTGGGCCGCGCCGGAGCACTGGACGGCCGAGGTCTTCTCTGTCATCAGGGGACTCGCTCTGGGTGGCAAGATCGAGGAGAAGCATGCCGTGCGGGCTGTCGGGCTGTTGCCGCGACTCGGCATCGAGACGGTTTCGCTCAGTGGCCTCCTCGCCCGGATGTGGCAACTGCGCGCGAACATCAGCGCATACGACGCGCCCTACGTCGCGCTTGCCGAGGCTCGAGGTCTCACGCTGGTGACGTCCGATTCCAGGCTGGCTCGTGCCGCGATGGGGTGCTGCCGGGTTGAACTGGTGCCCGCGGGCTGACCGCGGCTCACGAGTCCTTCCGCGCCACCAGCACGTCACGCAGGATCGCCTGGTCCACGCGGTGGGCGAGCTGGTCGTAGGGGCCACCCTCGCACAC
This sequence comes from Saccharomonospora sp. NPDC046836, assembly GCF_040645195.1. Classification (NCBI taxonomy): domain Bacteria; kingdom Bacillati; phylum Actinomycetota; class Actinomycetes; order Pseudonocardiales; family Pseudonocardiaceae; genus Saccharomonospora; species Saccharomonospora sp. NPDC046836. The sequence continues at coordinate 111,276 of NZ_JBEYXW010000017.1, read as the reverse complement.
CGAAAGGCCGGCGTTGGTGACGATCTCGGCCAGCTCGTCCCGCTTGACCACGTAGGTGTTCCACGAGATGCCGAGCGCGCCGCCGGTGCGCAGCACCCGGCTCCACACCGGGACGGCCGCGGCGAGCAGATCCCGTGGGCTCCGCGCCAGCGCCGCGTCGGGCGTGCGGCTGCCGTGCTGCACGCCGTACGGCGCGTCGGTGACGATGACGTCCACCGAGTTGTTGCGCAGCAGCTCGTCGGTGTGGAGCGTGTCGCAGTTGAGGTAGCTGATCCGGCGGGTGTGGCCTGCCTTGTACTGCTCCTTGGTGCTGCCGTACTCGATGTCCAGCCTGCGGCCAAGGCGAACCTTGTTGCGCCGCAACGACGTCGCCTCCGCGGTGTGCTTGATCCGCTTGCTGCGCAACCAGGTCTTGATGAACTGCTGGTACGCCTCGAAATCCCGGCTGTCCACGTCCAGCCCGGTGGCGTCGTAGCCGTACATCATCGCCTGGTTGAGCGTGGTTCCCCTGCCGCACAACGGATCCAGCACGTGCAGTGGCCGCTCCAGCAACCCGGCGGGGCGAGTGGTGGAGAGCACGGTGAGGTTCAGCAGCAGCTTGGTGAACAGCTCGTTGGTCTTGCCGCTGTACTTCTGGATCGTCAGCAGGTCCGAGTCGAACTTGTCGAGCCGGTGCAGGGGAAGCGGCCGTAGGAGCTCACCGGCGACCTCGAACAGCACGTATGCCGACGACAGGTTCGACAGGTAGGCCACGTCCGTCTCGGCCAGCGGTGTCTGTGTGGTGAAGGTGACGTACTCGGCGCCGCCGATCGTGCGGAGGTCGGCATCGGTCACCGGTGCCGACAGCACGGTCGCGCCGAACACCGCGAGCTCCGCACGGAGCAGGCGGCTCGACGTCTCGGTGTAGACGCGGTTGGCCGACGGGAGAATGAGGATCGCGTACTCGGGCATCGGACATCAGCGTAACGGAGGGTGTCGGACACCCCGGTTACGCTCGCCAGGTGGCCGACGTGATCAACGAACGTGTTCCCCCGCGTAGGGTTCTCGGGCTCGCTGCCCCGGCACTGGGCGTGCTCGCGGCCGAACCCCTCTACGTCCTGGTGGACACCGCTGTCGTCGGGCATCTCGGCGCACTGCCACTCGCCGGTCTCGCGCTCGGCGGCGTGCTGCTGTCGCTGGTGTCGACGCAGCTGACCTTCCTCTCCTACGGCACGACCGCGCGCACGGCCCGGCTGCACGGTGCCGGTCGCCGCGCCGATGCCGTCGAGGAGGGTGTCCAGGCAACGTGGCTCGCCCTCGCGGTCGGTCTCGTCATCGTCGCCGCAGGGCAGCTACTGGCCGAACCGGTCGCGCGGGCGATGTCCGGCGACGATGCGATCACCGCCGAGGCCGTGTCGTGGCTGCGCATCGCGCTCCTCGGGACACCGATGATCCTGGTGACCATGGCCGGCAACGGCTGGATGCGCGGCGTACAGGACACGGTGCGGCCACTGCGCTACGTCCTGACGGGCAACGCGATCTCGGCGGTGCTGTGCCCGGTGCTGGTCTACCCGGCCGGCCTGGGGCTGGAGGGTTCGGCGGTGGCCAATGTGGTGGCGCAGACCATCTCCGGTGGTCTGTTCCTCGCCGCGCTCGGCAAGGAACGTGCGCGGCTGCGCCCGCGGCCGTCGGTCATGTGGGCACAGCTGCGGCTCGGGCGTGATCTGGTGTTGCGCAGCCTGGGTTTCCAGGCCTGCTTCCTGTCCGCGGCGACGGTGGCGGCACGCACCTCGACCGAGGCGGTCGGCGCCCACCAGGTCGTGCTGCAGCTGTGGACGTTCCTGTCGCTGGTGCTCGACTCGGTCGCCATCGCCGCCCAGTCGCTCATCGGTGCCGCGCTCGGCGCCGGTTCGGAGCGCAGCGCGCGCGGGGTGGCCGCGCAGCTCGCTCGCTACGGGCTGATCTTCGGCTGCGTCCTGTGTGTGGTGTTCGCGGCGCTGTCCCAGCTCCTGCCGCAGGCCTTCACCTCCGACGCCGGGGTGCTGGCCGAGATCCCCAACGCCTGGTGGTTCTTCGTGGCCCTGCAGCCCATTGCCGGTGTGGTGTTCGCCCTCGACGGCGTGCTGCTCGGCGCGGGCGATGCCGCTTTCCTGCGCAACGCGACGCTGGCCAGCGCGATCCTCGGCTTCCTGCCGCTGATCTGGGCGTCGCTCGGCTTCGGCTGGGGACTGGTCGGGATCTGGTCCGGACTGAGCCTGTTCATGCTGCTGCGCCTGGTGTTCGTGGTGGCGCGCTGGCGCGGTGGGAACTGGGCGGTGGTGGGCGCGGTGCGCCCGTGAACCCGGCGCAGTGCGACGTGTGGCGAAACGCACGTCTGTAACAGGTATGTTTCTGTGTTGCTTAGTCGATACAAGTATCGGGACGGCGGCGCAGGCGTCCCCTGTGGTCCGAAATGTCCTGCTAGGGGAAGGGGTTTTCTTGCCGTCCCGGAGCCCGGCGGCCGCGCGAGCCAGCGCGCGGTCGTGGCTGATCTGGTTGACCGCCGCATTCGTCTACGTCCTCGCCGTCTTTCACCGCACCTCGTTCGGGGTCGCGGGACTCGAAGCCGCCGACCGCTTCCAGGTCGGTGCCACCGCGCTCAGCACTTTCACGGTGCTGCAGCTCGGCGTCTACGCCGCCATGCAGATCCCCACGGGGGTCATCGTCGACCGGTTCGGTCCGCGTGCGGTGCTCACCGCCGCGCTGGTGTTCCTCGGCTCCGGACAGGTCCTGCTCGCCGTCGCCGACACCTACGCACTCGGCCTGATCGCCCGTGCTGTACTGGGTGTCGGGGACGCGATGACGTTCGTCTCCGTCCTGCGACTCGCCGCCAACCACTTCCCGGCCAGGCAGTACATGCTGGTCACCGCGCTCACCGGGGCACTCGGCTTCGCAGGCAACCTCGCGGCGACCGTGCCGCTGAGCCTGCTGCTCTCCGGTCCTGGCTGGCTGCCCACGTTCCTCGTCGCCGGTCTCGTGACCGTGGTGTTCGTCGCCGTCGTCCAATGGCGCGTGCACGACACGCCCACCGCCAGGACGACCGAATCGCTGCCCGTTCCCGCGCGCGCCGTCGGCAGGCAGGTCCTCACGGCCGTGCGGGTTCCGGGCACCCGGCTGGGCTTCTGGACGCACTTCTCCACCATGTTCGGCTCGAACGTGCTGGTCATGTTGTGGGGAGTGCCGTTCCTGGTGCAGGGCCAGGGGTACTCGGTCACGACGGCGAGCTCGCTGCTGGTGGTGTTCGTGGTCGGTGCCATGCTCGGCGGCCCGGTGCTGGGCGGTTTCATCGGGCGCAGGCCCGAGGCGCGGATGCCGTTGGCGATCACGTTCCTGGCGGGCAGCGCGGTGGTCTGGACGGTGTTGCTCAGCTGGCCAGGGCGGATCCCGCTGGTCGTGCTCGTGCCGGCGTTCGCCCTACTCTCCCTCGGCGGCCCGCTGTCCACGGTCGGCTTCGCGCTGGCCAGGGACTACAACCCGCTACCGCGCGTCGGTACCGCGACCGGGGTGGTCAACGTCGGCGGGTTCGCCGCGACCACCGTGACCGCACTGGCCATCGGCGTGCTGCTGGAGGCCACCGGCGGCAACTTCCGGATCGCGCTGCTGTCGGTACTCGTCGTGCTCGTGTTCGGCTCCTGGCGGATGGCTGTGTGGTACCTGCGGGCCCGTGCGGCGGTCTTCGCGGCGCAGGCACGCGGGGAGGCCGTGCCGGTGCAGCTGCGCCGCAGGCCGTGGGACACCTCCCTGCCGGACTGGGACCGGGTACCCGCCGTGGCGTGAACCGGGGTTTCGTACAGTGTGCGGCCGTGCCTAGACAGCCTCCTCCGCCTCCCGGCCTGCTGATCGTCGACAAACCGGGCGGTATGACGTCCCACGATGTCGTCGCGCGGGCCCGCCGCATCATGGGCACCCGCAAGGTCGGTCACGCCGGCACGCTCGACCCGATGGCGACCGGTGTGCTGGTGCTCGGCATCGAGCGCGCCACGAAGCTGCTCTGGCACCTCGGGCTCGACCGCAAGACCTACCTCGCCACGATCGCGCTCGGCGCGGCCACCACCACCGATGACGTGGAGGGCGAAGTGCTGTCCGAGGCGGACCCCGCCGCGGTGACCGGCGAGCAGATCCGGGGCGGGGTTGCCGCGCTCACCGGTGACATCCAGCAGGTGCCCAGCGCGGTGAGCGCGGTGAAGGTCGAGGGCAAGCGGGCCTACGCGCGGGTGCGCGCCGGTGAGGACGTGCAGCTCGCGGCGCGGCCGGTCACGGTCTACCGCTTCGACGTGCTGGCGACCCGGCGTGAGCCGGGCCGCATCGAGCTGGACGCGATGATCGACTGCTCCTCCGGCACCTACGTGCGGGCGCTGGCCAGGGACCTCGGCGGCGCTCTCGGTGTCGGTGGCCACCTCGCCGCGTTGCGGCGTACCACGGTGGGCCCGTTCACGCTCGCCGCCGCCCGCACGCTCGAGGCGATCGAGCAGCAGCCCGCGCTCTCGCTGACCCTGGACGAGGCCGTGGCGACGGCGTTCCCGCGGCGTGACGTCGATGCCGCCACGGCGCGGGCCGTGCGGAACGGGCAGGCCATCCCCGCGGCCGGTGTCCAGGGCGTCTACGGGATCTTCGACCCGGAGGGCCGGGTGCTCGCGCTCGCCGCCGAGGAGCGCGAGGTCGCGCGGCCCGTCGTCGTGCTGGCTCCCGCCTAATGCGAGGCGGCCAGGCCCCGGCGGCTACGCTGCAGCTCGTGCAGCGTTGGCGCGGTTTGACGGACCTGCCCGGTGGCTGGGGGCGGTGCGTCGTCACGATAGGAGTCTTCGACGGGGTGCACCGTGGGCACCAGGCGTTGATCAGCAGGACGGTGGAGGCGGCGCGGCAGCGCGGCCTGCCGAGCGTGGTGCTCACCTTCGACCCGCATCCCGCCGAGGTGCTCCGGCCGGGTAGCCACCCGGCGCAGCTGACCACGTTGCGCCGCAAGGCCGACCTGGTCGAGGAGCTCGGCGTCGACGTCTTCGCGGTGCTGCCGTTCACGCTCGAACTGTCCCGGCTGACGCCGGACGAGTTCGTGCACGAGGTCCTTGTCGACCAGCTGCACGCGGCCGCGGTGATCGTGGGGGAGAACTTCACGTTCGGGCACAAGGCCGCTGGCGATGTGGCGACGTTGCGGGCGCTGGGCAAGCGGTTCGGCTTCGTGGCACACGGCGCCAAGCTGCAGGGCCGCACACTGCCGGAGCAGGACGACGGCGAGATCACGTTCTCCTCCACCTACATCCGGTCCTGCATCGACGCCGGGGACGTGGCCGCTGCCGGGGAAGCGCTCGGCAGGCCGCACCGGCTGGACGGCATCGTGGTGCGTGGTGACGGCCGCGGGCACGACCTCGGTTACCCGACGGCGAACCTGTCCACCCCGCGCTACGCGGCGATCCCGGCGGACGGCGTGTACGCCTGCTGGTTCGTCCGTTCGGCCAAGCCGGACGAGCGGTTGCCCGCTGCGGTCTCGGTGGGCACCAACCCGACGTTCTCCGGGCGGGAGCGCACCGTCGAGGCGTTCGTGCTCGACGTCGACGAGGACTTCTACGGCCAGCACGTGGCGCTCGACTTCGTCGCCCGGTTGCGTGGGCAGGTCCGGTTCGACAGCGTCGACGCACTGGTCGACCGGATCGGCGACGACGTCACCCGGACGCGTGACGTGCTGGGCAGCGGCTGATCGGCGTACCCGGGCGGGTGCAAATGCGAACGCCTGGTCCATTCGCCCCCGCGTAGCGGCGCGAGCCTGGCAAAATGCTGGTGCGGAGCCGCCGGCCGGCTCCGAACCGAGTTGTCAAGGGGAGCAGGTCTGAACGTGGAGGACCACAAGATCGTCCAGCGCAACATCGCGTTACAACGGGAGTGGTACGGGGAACCGCTCGGTGACCGGGTGCGCAGGCTCGTGGTCGCCTTCGATGTCTCGCAGGCCTACCTGGCCGAGGTGCTCGGTATCAGCGCGCCCATGCTCAGCCAGGTGATGAGCGGCAGGCGGGCCAAGATCGGCAACCCGGTGGTGCTCGCGCGGCTGATCATGCTCGAGCGCAAGGTGCTGACGCCCGAGGTCGCCGCGGGCAGCAAGGCAGCGATCCGGGCGGCGCTCGAGGACGTCAAGAACGCCAGGCCCACCGTGAGCAGGGACGCCTTCCCGGTGGGCGCGGGTCCGGACGACCAGGCCGTGCTGGCGGCGCTGCGGGAGGTCGCGGAGGACGAGAGCCTCGTCGACGCCGCCGAGCGGCTGGATACCGACTTCCCGGCGATCGCCGACCTTCTGCGCCGGGCGGGTAAGGGAGCCTGATGGTGCCGGCCGGGCAGGCTCGGCTGTTCAGCGCCGTGCTCCTGCCGGACGAGGTGGTCGCCTCACTGCAATCTGAGCTCGACCGGCATCCGCGGGGTGCCGGCGCGCGGCGACTGCGCTGGATCGAGGCGGCGCAGTGGCACGTCACGCTCGGCTTCTACGGCCTGGACGATCCGCAGTCGCGGGCAGGCTGGCTCGAGCAGCGGGTGACCGGTCTCCCAGCGCCGACGCTCACACTGGCGGGCGGTGGCACCTTCCCCGGGGTACTCTGGACCGGGGTTCTCGGGAGCGGGCTGACGGAACTGGCCGGTGCGGTATGGCCGGAGCAGGACGATCGCGAGTTCCAGGGCCATGTGACCCTCGCCAGGGGTGATCGGCCACAGGCGCTCGCGGCGTGGGCCCGGCTGCTGGCCGAGTACCGCAGCCCGGAGTGGCTGGCCGCCGACGCCGTATTGATGCGCAGCGACCCGAAGCCGACCGGGCCCGTGTACACCACGGTCGAGCGGTTCCGGCTCGGGTAGCCGGTGTGGCCGAAGGCGCCCTGATACCCTCGACAGTTGAGTCCGGCTGCGGTCCGTGGCGGCCGAGACCGTCTTGCACATCACGGCACAGATCCAAGGAGTATGCGAGTGGCGCTGTCCACCGACCAGAAGAAGACAATCCTCTCCGAGTACGGTCTCCACGACTCGGACACCGGATCGCCTGAGGCCCAGGTGGCCCTGCTCACCAAGCGGATCGTCGGTCTCACCGAGCACCTCAAGGTGCACAAGCACGACCACCACTCCCGTCGCGGCCTGTTGCTGCTGGTCGGCCGTCGTCGCCGGCTGCTCAACTACGTGATGAAGGTGGACGTCGAGCGGTACCGCGCGCTGATTCAGCGCCTCGGCCTCCGCCGATGACCAACTCCGAGGGGGAGTGACCCGCTGGGTCGCTCCCCCTCGGTACAACAAGCAAGAAAAGAACAGGGCCAGCGCACCGCGCACGAGGACGCCCCAGCCGGTCCTCGGTAGTGGCTTCCGGGAGCATTCCCGGGGGCTTCGATCGATGACCGGCCTCGTACCTCGAGCGTGCCCCAATGGGTGGGGGTGTGCGCTGCCCAGACGTACGAGGAGTAACTCACCAATGACAGATGCAAGCGGCACCACCGTGCACGAATCAGAAGCCGTGCTCGACAACGGCCGGTTCGGCAAGCGCACGGTCCGCTTCGAGACGGGCCGGCTGGCCCGCCAGGCGGCCGGCGCGGTCGTCGCCTACCTGGACGACGAGACCATGTTGCTGTCGGCCACCACGGCCTCCAAGCAGCCGAAGGAGCACTTCGACTTCTTCCCGCTGACCGTGGACGTGGAAGAGCGCATGTACGCGGCGGGGCGCATCCCCGGCGCGTTCTTCCGCCGGGAGGGACGGCCCTCCACCGACGCGATCCTGACCTGCCGGCTGATCGACCGGCCGCTGCGGCCGTCGTTCGCCGACGGGCTGCGCAACGAGATCCAGGTCGTCATCACCGTGCAGAGCCTGCACCCCGACGACCCCTACGACGTGCTGGCGATCAACGCCGCGTCGGCCTCCACCCAGATCGGCGGGCTGCCGTTCTCCGGCCCGATCGGCGGCGTGCGGGTCGCGCTGATCGAGGGCCAGTGGGTGGCGTTCCCGACCTGGTCGCAGCTGGAGAAGGCGACCTTCAACATGGTCGTGGCCGGCCGCATTGTCGGTGACAGTGCCTCTGACGTCGCGATCATGATGGTCGAGGCGGAGGGCACCGACAAGACGATCGAGTTGATCGCCGACGGCGCCACCGCGCCGACGGAGCAGGTTGTGGCGGACGGCCTGGCCGCGGCCAAGCCGTTCATCCGGGTGCTGTGCGAGGCCCAGCAGCGGCTTGCCGAGGCGGCCGCCAAGCCGACCGGCGACTTCCCGCTGTTCCCGGCCTACCAGCAGGACGCCTTCGACGCCGTTGCCGCGGTGGCCTCCGAGGACCTCACCAAGGCACTGGCCATCGCCGGCAAGCAGGACCGCGACAACGCCACCGACGAGGTCAAGGCCGCCGTCCTGGAGAAGGTCGGCATCGGCGAGGGCGAGACCTTCGCGGGCCGGGAGAAGGAGATCGGCGCCGCGTTCCGCGCGCTGACCAAGAAGCTCGTTCGCCAGCGCATCCTGCGGGACAAGGTCCGTATCGACGGCCGGGGCATCACCGACATCCGCCAGCTGGCCGCCGAGGTCGCCGTGATCCCGCGGGCACACGGTTCGGCGCTGTTCGAGCGCGGTGAGACCCAGATCCTCGGCGTGACGACGCTGAACATGCTGCGGATGGAGCAGCAGCTCGACACGCTGGCGCCGGAGACCACCAAGCGCTACCTGCACCACTACAACTTCCCGCCGTTCTCCACGGGTGAGACCGGCCGCGTCGGTTCGCCGAAGCGGCGCGAGATCGGCCACGGCATGCTGGCCGAGCGCGCGCTCGTGCCGGTGTTGCCCAAGCGCGAGGAGTTCCCGTACGCGATCCGGCAGGTGTCGGAGGCGCTGGGCTCCAACGGCTCCACGTCGATGGGCTCGGTCTGCGCGTCCACGATGAGCCTCTACAACGCGGGCGTGCCGCTCAAGGCGCCGGTCGCGGGTATCGCGATGGGCTTGGTGTCCGACGAGGTCGACGGCGAGACCCGCTACGTCGCGCTGACCGACATCCTCGGCGCCGAGGACGCCTTCGGTGACATGGACTTCAAGGTCGCCGGCACCAAGGACTTCATCACCGCGCTGCAGCTGGACACCAAGCTGGACGGTATCCCCTCCGACGTGCTCGCGGGTGCGCTCAACCAGGCCAAGGACGCCCGGCTGACGATCCTCGAGGTCATGGCCGAGGCGATCAGCGAGCCCGACGAGATGAGCCCGTACGCACCGCGGGTCACCAGCGTGAAGATCCCGGTCGACAAGATCGGCGAGGTCATCGGCCCGAAGGGCAAGATGATCAACTCGATCACCGAGGAGACCGGCGCCGACATCTCCATCGAGGACGACGGCACGATCTACGTCGGTGCCGCGGACGGCCCTTCGGCCTCCGCCGCCATCGACAAGATCAACGCGATCGCGAACCCGCAGCTGCCGAAGGTCGGCGAGCGTTTCCTCGGCACCGTGGTGAAGACGGCCGCGTTCGGTGCGTTCGTCTCCCTGCTGCCGGGCAAGGACGGCCTGGTGCACATCTCGAAGCTGGGCAACGGTAAGCGCATCGCCAAGGTCGAGGACGTGGTCAACGTCGGCGACAAGCTCCGCGTCGAGATCGCCGACATCGACAACCGCGGCAAGATCAGCCTGATCGTCGTCAAGGACGACGAGGAGCAGGCCGCCGAGGGCGAGAAGGCGGAGAAGCCGGACAAGTCCGAGGCGAAGCCGGAGAACAAGGCCGACGCCGGCCAGTAACACCCCCGTCGAGAGGTCGTGAACGACCCGTCACCGACGTCCGTTCGTCGGTGACGGGTCGTTCATGGCAGACCTGAGTCAAGGATTCATGGCGCTAAGAACTTCTGGGCACGAGCAGCCCGCCGGCACCACCCGCACGCTGGAATCCGGCGCCGACGGATCGCTGGTGAAACGCACGGTGTTGCCGGGCGGCTTGCGGGTCATCACCGAAAGCGTGCCGGGGATGCGGTCGGCGACCGTCGGCCTCTGGGTCTCGATCGGTTCACGCGATGAGGAGCCCGGCGTTGCCGGTGCCGCCCACTATCTCGAGCACCTGCTGTTCAAGGGCACCGGCAGTCGCGACGCCACGCAGATCGCGGAGGAGATCGACGCGGTCGGCGGCGAGCTGAACGCGTTCACCGCCAAGGAGCACACCTGCTACTACGCGCAGGTCCTCGACCAGGACCTGCCGCTGGCTGTGGACCTGGTGACCGACGTGGTGTTCGACGCGAGCTGCGCCGACGCCGACGTCGAGACCGAGCGCAACGTGGTGCTCGAGGAAATCGCCATGCGCGACGACGATCCCGAGGACCTGGTGCACGACACGTTCGTCGGCACCATACTGGCCGGTCACCCGCTTGGCCGGTCCGTGCTGGGTACGGAAGCCTCGATCACCGGCATGTCACCGGTCGCGCTGCGTGGTTTCTACAAGAACCGCTACCAGTTGCCGAAGATGGTGCTGGCCGTCGCGGGCAACATCGAGCACGACGCCGTGCTGCGGCTCGTGAGCACGGCACTACGCGACCGGCTCTCCGGTACGGCCGCCCCATTGCCACCGCGCCAGGCAGGCGACGCCGTGCGCCACGGCAGCGGGCTCGTGCTGTGCACCGACGACACCGAGCAGGCGCATGTCATGCTCGGCATGCCCGCGCTGAGCAGGCACGACGAGCGCAGGTTCGCTCTGTCGGTGTTCAACGCCGCACTCGGTGGAGGGTTGAGCTCCCGGCTGTTCCAGGAGATCAGGGAACGCCGTGGCCTGGCCTACCAGGTGTACTCGTCGGTCGCCAGCTACGCCGAGACCGGGCACCTCTCGGTGTACGCCGGGTGCCAGCCGGATCGTCTCGGCGAGGTCGCGAGCGTCGTGCGCGAGGTACTCGGGCAGGTCGCCGAGGACGGCCTGACTGACGCGGAGGTGGCGCGCGCGCAGGGCCAACTGCGCGGCGGCCTGGTGCTCGGCCTGGAGGACACCGCGTCCCGGATGACCCGGCTCGGCAAGAACGAGCTCAACTATGGCCACCACTTCGGCGTGGACGACACGATCGCGCGCATCGAGGCGGTCACCACCGAGGAGGTCTGCCTGCTCGCCCGCACGCTGCTGCGCGAGCCTGGTGGCCCCACGACCGCCGTCGTGGTCGGGCCGTACGCTCACGACCGCGACCTGCCCGATGAGCTGCATGAGGTGATGGCATGACGGAGAACTCGGCGCCCATCCGCGTCGCCGTTCTCGGCCCGCGCGGGCGCATGGGCGCCCAGACCGTCAAGGCGGTCGAGGCGGCCCCCGACCTGGAGCTGGTGGCGGCCGTCGGTACCGGCGAGGACCTCGCCGCGGTCACGGACGCCGACGCGGACGTGCTGGTCGACTTCACCCATCCCGATGTGGTGATGGACAACCTGCGGTTCGCGATCGACGCGGGTGTTCACGCCGTGGTCGGCACGAGCGGGTTCACCGAGGACCGGCTCGGCACACTCACCGGCTGGCTCGGTGCGAAGCCGAACCTCGGCGTGCTCATCGCGCCGAACTTCGCGCTCGGCGCCGTGCTGGCGATGCGGTTCGCGCAGCAGGCGGCCCGCTACTACGCCTCCGCCGAGGTGATCGAGCTGCACCACAACCGCAAGGCGGACGCGCCGTCCGGCACGGCCGCGCACACGGCGCGGCTGATCTCGCTGGCGCGCGCCGACGCCGGACTGGCGCCTGGCACCGATGCGACCACCTCGGAGCTGGCCGGCGCCCGCGGTGCCAACGTCGACGACGTCCGGGTGCACTCGGTGCGTCTGCCCGGCCTCGTCGCGCACGAGGAGATCCTGTTCGGCGGTGAGGGGGAGACCCTCACGATCCGGCACGACTCCCTGGACCGTGTGTCCTTCATGCCGGGTGTCCTGCTCGGCATTCGCTCGGTGGCTGCCCGTCCCGGCTTGACGGTCGGCCTGGAACACGTGCTCGACCTGTGAAGACTCGCAACGTCGCCATCGTCCTCACCGCTGCAGTGGTGGTGTACCTGGTGCTGCTCGCGGGCCGGGCGGTCGCGCTGATCCGCGCGGGTGGGCCGGTGGCGGTACTGCTCGGCGTCGGTGTGTTGTTGCTGCCGCTGCTGGGTGTCTGGATCGTCTTTACGACGTGGCGCTCGGGCACCCAGGTGCAGCGGCTCGCGCGGCGGCTCGATGCCGAGGACGGGCTGCCGGATGTCTCCGACCTGCCGCGGCGGCCCTCGGGACGGGTCGACCGGGCGGCGGCCGACGCCTGGTTCGACCAGCGGCGCGCCGAGGTCGAGGCGGAGCCGGGGGACTGGCGCAGCTGGTACCGGCTGGCGTACGCCTACGACATCGCGGGTGACCGCCGCCGAGCCAGGGCCACCATGCGCAAGGCGATCGAACTCGAAGCCGCCGACCGCTGAAAAGCACCCAAGGCCACCTTTCGCGAACACAGCGGCGCGCAGCGTCTCCGTCTGGGTGGTGGTGGGAGACGGGTGGGCGCGTTGAGCGCAACCAAGGTGGCCTTGGGGAGTGTCAGTGGACGGCTCCGGCGAACACGGCCGGCGCGGCGGCCAGCACGCTGAACCGGATGAAACGGCCGAGTAGGCCCGCCGTCACGAACATCGACATCTTCATGTGCATCAACCCGGCGAGCACGGTCATCGCCATGAACGGCGGCAGACCGAAGACGGAGCTGAGCCCGTAGGTGCCGGCCATCCAGTGCGGATGCCGGTGACAGCGTTCCCGCAGCGCCTCCAGCCAGCCGCGCAGCCGCTTGGTGCGCAGGTGCCAGCGCTCGCGGCGAGGCGACGGCGGGCCCTGCCGGTGCAGCCGGTCGTGCAGGAAGTCGGGAAGGCGAATGGAGCCCCGCGCGGCGAGGTAGTACAGCAGCTTGCCGGCGATCTGCCCGACGGCGACGACGGCTCCGACGGCAATCCAGGGAATGCCCGACTCACTGGTCATGAGGCCGATGACGAAGACCTCGATGCTGATGATCGGGATGATGGCTGAGCCGAACGCGACACCCAGGGTCACGCACAGCCATGCGAACACCGAGGTCCTCCAGTGAACGGGAGCGGGAACGCGTACACCGTAGCGTCCCGTCCTCAGGCGCCGGGGGAAACTTCCCTGAACTCACGCCAACGGGACGGTTCCGTACTACGCGCCCCGGGCCCGTTAGTCGCTCAGCCGCAGTTCCAAGCCTCCGCGCAGCCGCAGCTCGAGCACGGTCCGCTCGCCGGTGTCGAGGGTCCGTACCGTGTTGTCGGGGTGCCAGCCGGCATGACGGTAGAAGGCCAGCGACGCGGAGTCGGCCTGCGCGACCCACGTGATACCCCGGTCGCAGCCGCGTGCACGCAGCCCGCTCGCCGCGGCGGAGAGGAGGCGTCCGCCGTGGCCCCTGCGGCCCCAGCGGGGTTCCACGAGCACCGTGGCGATCAGCCCGGTACTCGTCGCATCGTCCGGCACCGTGCCGTCGGCGCCCGCGACCTCCTCGGCGGGCGCAGGCCCTGCAACGCAGAAACCGACCGCGAACTCACCCTCTGTCGCGAGATGGACGTCGGTGCCGGAATGCTCGATGGCACCCGCCCAATGTCGTTCGAGCTCGGCCTGGTCCAGACCCTCGATCGCGGCTGGGCCGACGATGTCGGCGTACGCGGTCCGCCAGGTATCCGCCTGGATCCGCGCGATGTCCGCGGCGTCGTCGACGGTGGCGAGGCGCACGGCGGCAATGCTCATACGGGCAACCTAGCGGAGAGTGTCGTAGTGGCCTGGCACCATGACCTGTTGTGAGAACAGTGAGCTTGGGGGTCGCCCGCCGCACTGCGCTGGCGGCGCAGGGTTTCGCCGATCCGCGCCCGACGGGTCCGGCCACGAGGCGGCACCTACAGCGTGTGCTGTCGCGGGTGCAGCTCATTCAGCTCGACTCCGTGAACGTCGCCGTGCGCGCGCACTACGCGCCGCTGTTCGCGCGGCTCGGTGCCTACGACCACGCGCTGATCGACGACGCGGCATGGACCCACAGCGCGAAGCGGCCGCGGCTGGTGGTGGAGTACTGGGCCCACGAGGCGAGCCTGGTGCCGGTCGAGGACTGGCCGCTGCTGCACTCCGGCGCGAAACGCCAGGGGTGGTGGCGCCACTACGGCAGCCTCGCCGATGCGTCGCCGTCACTGGTGGACGATGTGCTCGCCGTCGTCAAGGAGCTCGGTCCGGTCGGTGCTGGCACGATCGAGAAGGAGGTGGCCGGCGCCTCGCGGCGCATGCCGGGTGCCTGGTGGGAGCGTTCCGAGGTCAAGAAGATCTGTGAGTGGCTGTTCGGCATGGGACAGCTCACCACCGGTACGCGGCGCGGGTTCGAGCGGCTGTACGACCTGACCGAGCGTGTCGTGCCGCCCGAGGTGCTGGGCCGCCACGTGGACGCCGCGCAGGGAGCGCGTGAGCTCATCGCACGCTCGGCGACCGCACTCGGCATCGCGACCGAACCGGATCTGCGCGACTACTACCGGCTCGGCCCGCAGCAGAGCAGGCAGGCAGTTGCCGAGCTCGTCGAGGACGGCACGCTGGAGCCGGTGCGGGTGCAGGGCTGGCAGCAGCCCGCGTACCGGCACGTGGCGGCGAAGACACCACGGGCGGTCACCGGGCGCGCGCTGCTGTGCCCGTTCGATCCACTGATCTGGGAACGGGACCGCACTGAGCGGCTGTTCGGGTTCCGCTACCGCATCGAGATCTACGTTCCGCAGCCGCAGCGGGTGCACGGCTACTACGTGTTCCCGTTCCTGCTCGACGGCGAGCTGGTCGCCCGTGTCGACCTCAAGGCCGACCGCGCCGCCGGTGTGTTGCGGGTGCCGGGTGCGTTCGCCGAAGCGGATGCCGACCGTAGCCGGGTGACCGCTGAACTGGCGGGCGAGCTGGCGTTGATGGCGCAATGGCTGGGCTTGGACGGCGTCGCCGTGGGGGAGCGGGGTGACCTCGCTACACCACTGCGCAAGGTCGTGGGGTAGTACTCCTACTGCCGTGCCGGCCCCGACGAGGCCGGCACGGCAGCGCTAGCTGATCAGCTCGCCGCCTTCGTGAGCACCACGTCGCCGGAACCGGTGCGGGCCCGCACCGTCAGCGCGATCGGCTTCTCGGGTGGCGTGTCGGCGACATCCAGTTCGCTGGACGCCTCGCCCCCACCGGATGACAGGTCGACCTCCGTGGTCACGCCGCCGCGGATCCCGATCCGGATGTCGCCGGAGCCGCTGATCGCCTCCACTGAACCGGATGCCGCCTCGGCCACCGACAGCCCGCCGCTGCTGGTGCGGACGAGTACCTCGCCACTGGCCTCGCCGAGCCAGAGGTCACCCGACGCCGTCGCCAGCGTCGCCGATCCGGCCACGGCGGCCACCTCGACGTCACCGCTGGCGGTGCGCAGGTGCAGGCCCCCGTTCGCCGGGCCGAGCTTCACCGCGCCGCTGCCCGTCCGCACGGTCGCGGCGCCTTCGGCGCCCTCCACGGTCACATCACCCGAGCCTGCCCCGATGTCCACGCGACCGGCGGTACCGGTGACCGTCACGTTCGCGGCACCCGTGCGCACGTTGACGTGCGAGCCCTCGGGCGCGTGCACCGTCACCGCGAGCGGCACGTTGCGCAATGGCACCGGCTTGGGACCGCGTACCACGAGCCTGTTGCCGGTCAGCTCGATCCGGCTGCGGTCGACGGCGTCGGCCGGCGAGGCGGCGAAGTCGGGGCCGAGCTGGCCGCCGAAGCGCTCACTCACCCAGCTCAGCAGGTTGGACACCCCTTCGGTCCACGGCGCCTGTGCCGAAGGGTCGTGCCGGATCTCGGCGAGCACCTCACCTTCGCCGAGCTGTACCTCGATGCGCCCGACGGTCACGTCGATGTCGAGGTCGAGTGGGCCCTCTGCCACGAAGGTCTGGCTCCGGACCAGTTCCTCGGGCTCTTCCCGCGGTTGCTCGGTCATGTTCATCCCTCCACCCAGCCGTGCAGGTGGGACCCGCCGCCACCGCCGTACCGCCGCGGTCCGGTCCATTGCTGATGCTGCTGGTGCGCGCCGTGCAGTGCGCCCTGCACCGCCTGCGAGACGAACGTGTTGAGTGACACGCCCTGCGCGGCGGCTGCCTGCTCGGCCTGCGACTTGATCTGTTCGAACAGCCGCAACGTGATGCGGCTGATGTCACCGGAGTCCACCGGTGGGGGCGGCGGCGGAGGAGGTGAGGGTGGCGGCACGGGGCCGCGTTCGGCGGTCGGCGTGGTCGCCGAGCCGCCCGTGACGACGACGCGGACATCACGGCCGTCGAGCCGCACCTCCACCACCTGGTCGGGCAGGTTCGCCGTGACCTCGGCGGCGAGGTCGGCCAGCGCGTTCATCAGGGTGAGCCGGGCGGCCGGCTCCAGCGCTGCCGCGAGAACCGCGGCGGCGCGCTGCATCTGTTCATCGCCCGCGGAGGCCGTCGTGCTCAGGTCCTCCCGCAGCCGTTCGAGATAGGGCGTCAGGTCCATGACACCACTATGACGTCAGATGTGACGTCATGCAAGGCGGACAGTGATGTCGCTTGATGCCACCTTGGGCTGTCGGCGGCGAGAGATACGCTCCTCGCGAGTCAATGAGCGGAGGGAGTCGCACGTGGCCGAGACGGTGTCACCCAGGGTCAGGTTGATCGCGAAGACGGAGTTCTTCCCACCGGAGGACGTGCCCTGGTCCACCGATGCCGATGGTGGGCAGGCGCTCGCCGAGTTCGCCGGCCGGGCCTGCTACCAGTCGTGGAAGAAGCCCAATCCGAAGACGGCGACCAATGCCGGCTACATCGATCACATCATCGAGGTCGGGCACCTCTCGGTGCTCGAACACGGCTCGGTGACCTTCTACATCACGGGGATCTCGCGTTCGCTCACCCACGAACTCATCCGGCACCGGCACTTCTCGTACTCGCAGCTGTCACAGCGGTACGTGCCGGAGCGCGACGCGGCCTTCGTCGAGCCCGACGTGATCGCGGACGACCCCGAGCTGCACGCGAAGTTCGTCGCCGCCGCCGAGGCGAGCGTCGCCGCCTACACCGAGCTGCTGGCCGGGCTGGAGGAGAAGTTCGCCGACGCGCCGAGCGCCACACTGCGTCGCAAGCAGGCGCGGCAGGCGGCGCGCGCGGTGCTGCCCAACGCCACCGAGACGCGGATCGTCGTCACCGGCAACTACCGCGCCTGGCGGCACTTCATCGCCATGCGTGCCACCGAGCAGGCCGATGTGGAGATCCGCGCACTCGCGGTGGAATGCCTGCGCCAGCTGCAGAAGGCGGCGGAGAACGTGTTCGCCGACTTCACCATCTCGACGTTGCCCGACGGCACCGAGGTCGCGTCGAGCCCCAGGGTGCTCGAAGGCTGACCATGCGCCGCCTCGCGATCGACGTCCAGCCGGGCGAGTACGCCGTGGCCCGGCTGGACGCGAAAGCCCCGCTGCCGGCGCAGCTGCTCGACGGCGCCGGCGATGCGCTGGTGTCCCTGACCCGCACCGGCGCGGAGCTGTCGGTCGTGTGCCCGGCCGGGCTGGCACCGGCCGGGGCCGAGGTGGAGCGGAACTGGCGGTTGCTGACCGTGCGGGGTCCGCTGGCGTTCACGCTCACCGGGATCATCGCCGCGCTCGCCAACGAGCTCGCCGCCGCGGGGGTGGCGCTGTTCACCATGTCGACCTTCGACACCGATCACGTGCTCGTGCGGAACGACGATCTCCACCGCGCGGTCACAGCACTACGTACCGCGGGCCACGAGGTGTACGGAGCCTGATCATCGTCTGCGCCCGCTCGTTACCATCTGGCGCAACGACGAGGGGACAGCCACCGTGACCGACGAGCAGATCCGGCAGACGCAGACCACTCAGGCGACCGCGGTACCGCGAGTCGTCGCCGGCCGGTACTCACTGCGCCGTGAGCTCGGCCGGGGCGGCATGGGTGTGGTCTGGCGTGCCGAGGACACGGTGATCGGCCGCGAGGTGGCGATCAAGGAGCTGCGGTTCCCGGAGACCGCCGATGAGGCCGGCCTGTTCCAGGAGCGCGTGCTGCGCGAGGTTCGCAGCGGCGGCAAGCTCAACGACCCGGCGGTCGTGACCGTCTACGACGTGGTCGCAGAGGGCGACGCGACGTTCATCGTCATGGAGCTGGTGGAGGCGCCCACACTGTCCGATGTGGTCCGCCAGCACGGGCCGCTGCCACCGCACCAGGTGGCGGCCATCGGCGCCCAGATCCTGTCGGCGCTGCAGGCCGCGCACCAGGCCGGGATCGTGCACCGGGACGTCAAGCCCGCCAACATCATGGTCGCGCCCAACGGCAGGGTGAAGCTCACCGACTTCGGGATCGCGCAGGCCGTCGACGATCCACGGCTGACGACCAGCGGCATGCTCATCGGCTCGCCCGCGTTCATGGCGCCGGAGCGGGTCGCCGGGCGGGAAGCGCTGCCCGCATCCGACGTCTGGTCGCTCGGCGCCACGTTGTTCTTCGCCGTCGAGGGCGCACTGCCGTTCGAGCGTGGTACGACGGCGGCGACCCTGCACGCGATCATGAACGACGTGCCGTACCTGACGCATGCGCAGGGGCCACTCGCCTCGGCGATCATGAGCATGCTGATCTCCGCGCCGGAAGCGCGCATCACCGCCGAGCAGGCGCGCGGTCTGCTGGCGATGGCGGCGCAGCAGCCGCAGTCGGCGCCGTCGACCCCACCGGGTGGCCAGACCGCCGTCTACAACGGTCAGGTGCCGACGATGCTCGGCGTCCAGCCGCCGTCCGGACCAGTGCGCCAGCCGCCCCGGCGCGGCAGGGGCATGCGCACCGCCCTGCTCACCGGTGCCGTCATCGCCGCGGTCGGCCTGCTGGTGGGCGGGTTCTTCCTCGGCAGGGCAGTGTGGTCGCCGTCCGTCGACGAGGCGATGCTGCCGACGATGACCTACGGCGAGGGCGGGAACATCCCGGCGCTGAACCAGAACGGCTCCTACTGGTGCCTCAACACCACGCTCGTCGACCAGCGGCCGATCGTGTCGACGAACTGGACCGACTGCGACGGCCAGCATCTGGCCCAGTTCTACACCAGCGCCAGCACCATCGGCGGTGCGAGCTCGTCGGACGCCCCCTTCGCGGACTACCCCGGGGTCGAGTCACTGCAGCGGCTCGCCGAAGCCCACTGCGCCATGGAGTTCCACTCGAACAGCATCTCCGACGAGGAGCGGCCGGGGCTGCGTTACCGCGCCCTCGTGCCCGCTCAGCAGCAGTGGGAGGAGGAACCCGAGCAGTACGACGACCCGGTGCGGCAGGTGTACTGCGTGGTCACCTCCACCGATGAGGGGCCGCTCAGCGGTGCGCTCCGGAAGAGCCGCCGTTAACGCGAGCCGCGAACGCCGGCTACAGAAATTCCCGTGCCGGGCCGGTCCTCCTGCGGATTCTTCAGCGGCTACTCGGCATCTGCCGTCATGCCTCGCATTCGGTGTGGTCGGCGCGTTGAACACCGCTCGAACGAGGTACCTTCAGCACATGTCGATTGCACCACCCACCCCGCCCACCGCCGCGCCGGGCAGACCGTTCGGCCGCGTGCTCACCGCAATGGTCACCCCGTTCGATGCCGCGGGCGCGCTGGATCTGAAGCGGGCGCAGGAGCTCGCCGTGCACCTGCTGGAGCTGGGTAACGACGGGCTGGTCGTCAACGGCACCACGGGCGAGGGCCCGACCACCAGCGATGCCGAGAAGGCCGCGCTCATCCGCGCCGTCGTGGAGGCCGTCGGCGACCGCGCGACGGTGGTCGCCGGCGCCGGTACCTACGACACCGCGCACAGCATCGAGCTGGCCCGCCAGGCCGAGAAGGCCGGGGCACACGGCCTGCTGATCGTGACCCCGTACTACTCGCGGCCGACACAGGCCGGGATCCACGCGCACTTCACCGCCGTCGCCGACGCCACCGAGCTGCCCGTGATGCTCTACGACATCCCGCCACGCTCGATCGTGCCCATCGAGGTCGACACCCTGCGCCGGCTGGCCGAGCACCCCCGCATCGTCGCGGTCAAGGACGCCAAGGGCGACCTGCTGGCCGGCAGTGAGGTCATCGCCAACACGCACCTGGCGTACTACTCCGGTGACGATGCGCTGAACCTGCCGTGGCTGTCGGTCGGTGCCGCCGGTGTGGTGAGCGTGATCGGGCACGTCGTGGCCGGCCGGATCCGGGCGATGATCGAGGCCTACGAGGACGGCGACACCTCCACGGCGCGCACGAACCACCGCGGCATGCTGCCGGTGTACCGGGCGTTCTCCCGCGTGGGCGGTGTCGTGTTCAGCAAGACCGCGCTGCGGTTGCGCGGGTACGACGTCGGTGGTCCGCGGTTGCCGATCGTGCCCGCCGTCGAGGAGCAGGTCGAGGCGATCGCCGCCGACCTCACGCAGGCGGGCGTGCCGCTCGAGGCACACCCGACGAGCGACTGGGCCGGTTCCCGCGTCGCGCAGGCCGACTCGGCCGCCGCCTACGTCGCACCCACCACACACACCAGCGTTGGGACCATTCATCGGTGACGGAACTCGTACCAGGACCCGGCCCTAACCACGCACCACCATCGCCGCCCGAGGGGGGACTGCGCGTCGTCGCGCTGGGCGGCATCGGCGAAGTCGGCCGCAACATGACCGTCTTCGAGTACGGCGGCAGGCTGCTCATCGTGGACTGCGGCGTGCTCTTTCCCGAGGACGCCCAGCCCGGGGTCGACCTCATCCTGCCCGACTTCCGGGCGATCGAGGACCGGCTCGACGACATCGACGCGCTGGTGCTGACCCACGGCCACGAGGACCACATCGGCGCCGCGCCGTTCCTGCTGCGGATGCGCCCGGACCTACCGGTCTACGGCTCGCGGTTCACGCTGGCGCTGCTCGCGGCCAAGTGCAAGGAGCACAAGCAGCGCCCGGAGCTGATCGAGGTGCGCGAGGCGGAGCGGCGTACCGTCGGCGCCTTCGACCTCGAGTTCTTCGCGGTCAACCACTCGATCCCGGACGCGCTCGCCGTCGCGATCCGCACCCCGGCCGGCCTCGTGCTGCACACCGGTGACATCAAGCTGGACCAGCTCCCGCTGGATGGCAGGCTCACCGACCTCGCCGGTTTCTCCCGGCTCGGTGACGAGGGTGTGGACCTGCTGTGCATCGACTCCACCAACGCCGAGGTCCCCGGCTTCGTCACACCGGAACGCGACATCGGGCCTGTGCTCGACGACGTGATCGCCCGCGTCCGCCAGCGCGTGATCGTCGCCTGCTTCGCCAGCCATGTGCACCGCGTGCAGCAGGTGCTGGACGCGGCTGTGCGACACGGCAGGCGGGTGGCCTTCGTCGGCCGCTCGATGGTCCGCAACATGGGCATCGCCGCCGAGCTGGGGCTGCTCAGCATCCCCGAGGGCCTGCTGATCGATCTCGACGAGGCCGTGAACCTGCCCGAGACGCGGGTGCTGTTCGTCTCCACCGGATCGCAGGGGGAGCCGCTGTCGGCGCTGTCGCGCATGGCCCGCGGTGAGCACCGGCAGATCTCCATCCGCGCCGGTGACACCGTCGTGCTGGCCAGCTCGCTGATCCCTGGCAACGAGAACGCCGTCTTCGGCGTCATCAACGGCCTGGTCCGGCTCGGCGCGGACGTCGTCCACCAGGGCAACGCCAAGGTGCATGTGTCGGGCCACGCCTCCGCCGGTGAGCTGCTGTTCCTCTACAACGCCATCCGGCCGAGCAACGTGATGCCGGTGCACGGGGAGTGGCGGCACCTGCGGGCGAACGGTGCGCTGGCGGTCAAGACCGGTGTCGCACCGGAGAACGTGGTGCTCGCCGAGGACGGGGTCGTCGTGGACCTCATCGACGGCAAGGCGTCGATCACCGGGCGCGTCGAGGTCGGTTACGTCTATGTCGACGGGCTCTCCGTCGGCGACGTCGGCGAGTCGACGCTGTCCGACCGGTTGGTCCTCGGCGAAGGTGGCTTCATTGCGATCACGGTCGCCGTGGATTCGGCCACCGGGCGCGCCGTGAGCCCGCCGACGGTGTCGGGGCGTGGCTTCTCCGACGATCCGAAGGCGCTGGACGCCGCTGTGGCGCTGGTGGAGATGGAGCTCTCGCGCACCGAGATCGAGGGCATCTCGGACGCGCACCGCATCGCGCAGGCGGTGCGGCGCGTCGTCGGCCGCTGGGTGGCCGAGACCTACCGGCGGCGGCCGATGATCGTGCCCACGGTCATTTCCGTCTAGGCGTCGCGGGGGCGGCGCGCGGCGGCGAGCAGCAGCGCAAGAAGCACCGTCGTGGCCTGTACCAGCAGGGCACGGCGTGCTTTGCGCTGCTCGGCACGGGTGGGCCGGCTCATGGTGGGACCTCCCCAGGATGTTGGTGTCGCCGTGCCCAGTGTGGCGGCTCGGCGTGGTGGTGGTCGTCCTACGTGGGGATGATCCGGCTACTGCTTCAGAGGGAGTGGTTCCCCGGTTGCCGGTGCCTGCTTGCCCGGCGCGGTGAGCTGGACGATGACCGCCCCGCCGAGCAGGACGCCTGCGCCGAGCAGCTGGACCGTGGTCAGCGCCTCGCCCAGCAGGATCCAGGCGGCGGCTGTCGCGACCAGTGGTTCCACCAGTGCCAGCACACTGGCCGCGGCGGCGGGCAGGTGGCGCAGCGCCGTGATCCCCGCGAGGTAGGCCAGCACGGTCGACAGCAGGGCGACGACCACCAGCAGCAGCCACACCGGCGGCCGCCATGGTCCGAACTCGGCCTGGCTGGTCAGGACCTCCGCGGGCAGTGTCCACGGCGGCGCGACGACGAACAGCGCGGCGGCGCCGACGATCATTCCCCAGGTGACCATGCCCAGCGGGTGATGGTTGGCCACCCCGTGCTCGCCGAGCAGGAAGTACGCCGCCGAGCACAGTGCCGCCCCGACACCGGCCAGCAGACCGATCGTGTCCAGCCGCAGTCCCTCGCCGACCCGCGCGACCATGCCAAGGCCCACCAGGGCCAGCGCGATGCCGAGCCACATCGCCCAGGGCAGCCGGACCCGGCGCACGAAGCGCACCCAGAGCGCGACCAGGACGGGCGAGGTGAACTCGAGCAGGATGGCCACCCCGATGGGGATGCGCGACGCCGCGACGAAGTACAGCAGCTGCACGCCCGCCACCCCGAGCAGGCCGTAGCCGATGAGCAGCTTCCATTGGCCGCGGGGCACCCGCAGCAGCCCGGGCCGCACGAGTGCGATCACGGTGACGAGCACCAGCGCGGAGATACCGATGCGTGCCGCCGCCACCTCGTCGGGATCGAGCCCGGCCACCATGGCCGGCTTACCGATCGCTCCGGAGCTACCGAAGAACAGTGAGGCGAGCAGGATCAGCGCGATTCCGCGCCCGCGACGGGCGACGGGCGGGCGCTGCGTTGCAGGGGCATCGACGGACACGAAGGGACTCTAGAGGGGACCCCCGACAGATCGCCCCCGAATTACCGCGGCGCCGGCCGCCACGGGCTGCGGGTGTCCGTCGGCCGCGTCGGGTCGTGGAACCGCGGCACGTCGGGCTCGCCGCGGCGCAGCGGGACCAGCCCATCGGTGATGGCGCGCATGATCTTGGCGTGCGCCCGCACGCCGTCGCCGGGACGGCTCGCCGAGAACTCGGCGAGGTCGACCGGGGCGCCGAAGTGCACCCGGAACGTCGGCCTGCGCAGCGGCGAGGTGAAGCCGGAGCGGGCGAGCGGCACGATATCGGCGAGGCCCTTGACCGTCTCGGTGCCCCAGTACACGGCTTCGTGTGCCCCCCACTGGCTGATCGGCACCACGGGAACGTCCGCCGCCAGTGCGAGCCGGGCGGCGCCGGTCTTGCCCCGTTCCGGCCACAGGCCAGGATCGTGGCTGATGCGGCCCTCGGGGTAGACGATGATCGGCGCGCGGGTGGTCCGCATCTCGCGGACGGCGTCGGCGAACTGCTCGACGGCCGAGGCCGAGCCGCGGTCGACACGCAGGTGGCCGCTGGCTTTCAGCGCCTTGCCGAGCACCGGAGCGTCCAGCAGCCCGCCCGCGAGCAGGAACCGGGGCGCGAGGCCGATCCGCCGGCAGGCCGCCATGAGCACGAACGCATCGAACACGCCGATGTGGTTGGCCGCCATCAGCAGCGGCCGGTCGCGCAGGGTACGGGGCACACCGCCGGTGACCCGGAGCCGGCCGGCGAGGTTCACCACACCCTGGTCGATCGCGAGCATGGCCCGCCAGATCACTGGAGTCGGCGTCCTGCCGAACGGGCGTGTCGTCGCGTTCTCGTCGGGGTGCAGCGCCACCATGGGGTGAAGGATGTCACGGATGTCCGGCACCCTGTCGGGGGGTCTCGTGGCAGGTGTTTCCGCTGCGCCGCGAGTGGCTCCAGTGATCGGAGTGCCGAGGCGGTTACCGTAGACACATGGCGAGCGGGGCGGCGACAAAGGGGAGAAATACGGCACGCGGTGGAAGTCGAGGCGGCAAGGCACCCGCGAAGAGCTCCGGGCGCGGGCGCGCCGCGGCGCGCCCGCCCGCCCGCAGGCCCGCGGCGCGCCGGACCGCGCGGAGCTCGGGCGGCGGCGCGTTCGCGAAGGCGATCCGGGGTGGGTGGAACCTGCTGGCCAAGGGCGTCGGCAGCCTCGCCCGCGCCGTCGGGCGGACCAGGGAGCTCGAACCGGAGCACCGCCGGGACGGCCTCGCGCTGGGCCTCATCGCGCTCGGCCTCATCACCGCCGCCGGTGTGCTGTGGCGGGCCGGGGGACCCGTCGGCGAATGGGTCACCATCGGCATGCGCAGCTTCTTCGGAGCCGGTGCCGTCGCCATCCCACTGGCGCTCGTGGTCGCCGCTGTCGCGCTGATGCGCTCGGAACCGCAGCCGGAGACGCGCCCGCGCATGGCCGTCGGCACGGCGCTGGTGACCCTGTCGCTGCTCGGTATGCTCCACCTGCTCAACGCCCGCCCCCAGCAGCACGACGACCAGATGTACGCAGGCGGTTGGCTCGGCTGGTTCTCCGGTGACCTGCTCGCCAGGGGCGTCACCGTCTGGGTCGCGGTGCCCCTGCTGGTGCTCAGCCTCGTCTTCGGCGTGCTCGTCTTCACCGCCACGCCGGTACGCGACATCCCGCGCCGGCTGCGGGAATGGGGTGCGGAGCCCGAGGACGGCGAGCAGGCAGGCGAGGCCGCGGAGCGGCCGGCCGACCCGGTCACCCAGACCGATCCCGCCGCGGTACGGCTGCGCAAGCCGTCCCGGCGCAGGCAGGCCAGCGCCGAGAGCGCTGCCGAGGCCACGCCGGAACCTGTGCCTGCCCCGCCACCGCAGCCGAAGGCCGCGCCCGCGGAACGCAAGCAGCGCAAGTCCGAGCCGGCCCTCACGGTGACCAGGGCAGTGGAGGGCGACTACCGGCTGCCCTCGCCCGAGCTGCTGACGCTCGGCGACCCGCCGAAGGCCCGCAGCAAGGCCAACGACGCCATGATCGAGGCGATCACCGGCGTGCTCGAACAGTTCAATGTGGACGCACAGGTCACGGGATTCACCCGTGGCCCCACGGTGACGCGCTACGAGGTCGAGCTCGGCCCGGGTGTGAAGGTCGAGAAGATCACCGCGCTCACCAAGAACATCGCCTACGCCGTCGCGACCGACAACGTGCGGTTGCTCGCACCGATCCCCGGCAAGTCCGCGGTCGGTATCGAGGTACCCAACTCCGATCGTGAGATGGTGCGGCTGGGCGATGTGCTGCGCTCGTCGAAGGCGGCCAAGGACAACCATCCGATGGTGATCGGGCTGGGCAAGGACATCGAGGGCGACTTCGTCACCGCGAACCTGACGAAGATGCCGCACCTGCTCGTCGCGGGCTCCACCGGATCCGGTAAGTCCAGCTTCGTCAACTCGATGCTGGTGTCGCTGCTCGCGCGCGCCACCCCGGACGAGTGCCGGATGATCCTCATCGACCCGAAGATGGTGGAGCTGACTCCGTACGAGGGCATCCCGCACCTCATCACGCCCATCATCACGCAGCCGAAGAAGGCGGCGGCCGCGCTGGCCTGGCTGGTCGAGGAGATGGAGCAGCGCTACCAGGACATGCAGGCCAACCGGGTGCGGCACATCGACGACTTCAACAAGAAGGTCCGCAGCGGCGAGATCACCGCACCGCCGGGCAGCGAGCGGGTGTACCGGCCGTACCCGTACATCATGGCGATCGTCGACGAGCTGGCCGACCTGATGATGACGGCGCCGCGTGACGTCGAGGACGCGATCGTGCGTATCACGCAGAAGGCGCGTGCCGCTGGGATTCACCTGGTGCTCGCCACGCAGCGGCCGTCGGTCGACGTTGTGACCGGCCTGATCAAGACGAACGTGCCGTCCCGGCTGGCGTTCGCGACGTCGTCGCTGACCGACTCGCGGGTCATCCTCGACCAGCCAGGCGCCGAGAAGCTGATCGGTATGGGTGATGGCCTGTACCTGCCGATGGGGGCAGGCAAGCCGACCCGCATCCAGGGCGCCTACGTCAGCGACGAGGAAATCGCCGCGATCGTCAACTTCAGCAAGGACCAGGCCGAACCCGACTACACCGACGGCGTCACCGCGGCGAAGGCCGGCGAGGCGAAGGAGATCGATCCCGACATCGGCGACGATCTCGACGTGCTCCTGCAGGCGACCGAGCTGGTGGTCACCTCGCAGTTCGGGTCCACCTCGATGCTGCAGCGCAAGCTGCGGGTGGGTTTCGCGAAGGCGGGCCGGCTGATGGACCTGCTCGAGACCAGAGGCGTGGTGGGCCCGTCGGAGGGGTCGAAGGCCCGCGACGTGCTCGTCAAGCCCGAGGACCTGCCAGGGGTAATCGCCCTGATCCGCGGCGGCGATCCCGGCCCGTCCGCGGACGACGACCTCGACTAGCGCAGCGCAGCCTCGCCGTGGTGGTGCGCCTCGCGGGTGAGCCGGGGCCAGGGAAGAACCCCGGCCCCGCGTGTCAACAAAGAAGCACGCTCAGTTGGCGCCGAACGTCCTGACGGCCTGGTAATAGGTCCAGGCCGCCGAGTTGCAGGCCCAGCGGCCCGCGCAGACCGTTTTCATGTCCGAGTAGAAGCTGTCGTCGATTCGTTTGCGGTTGGCCTCGGTGAAGCGGCTCTGCCGTTTGTAGTTGCGGTAGCCGAAGTCGTGCCGGTGGCAGGCGGCCGTGAAGTCGTAGCCCAGCGGCTTGTCTGGTGACCAGGAGCAGGCATCCGATGACCAGTCCAGCACGTTGGCGTAGGGCGCCGCGGCGCGTGTGGAGCTGAACTGCGACAGCGTCTGCTGGAACAGGTACTGGTCGGTGACGGCTCGGACGTCGACGGCTGGTGCCGTCCCGGCACCGACGAACAGCGTCGCGGCGACAGCGGTGCTGCCGACGGTGCCGCGCAGCGTGCGGCGCAGAGTGGTCGCGGCCATGGCGGGGCTCCCTCGCGGAACGAAACTGAGCACACTGGACAGTCGTGCTCAGCTTCGGCCGCAGTGGTTGATACCACCACCGCCAAGAGGGCGAACAGTGAGTGAATCTCCTGCTACGGAGCGCTCTTAGAGCGCGTCTGAGGATTGTCCTCCGTGCGAGCGGTGATCCAGATGGAGGTGTCCTGCGGGACACCCGCGCCCGGGATCAGCAAGGCGGAGGAGGGAGCCATGACGGAGTCATGGTGACCGACGACAACGCGGAGAGGCGCCATCTGGGCACCACGCAGCCGGTACGCGATAGTCCTCAGACGCGCTCTCAGAGCTCGAGCAGCATCCGCGTGTTGCCGAGCGTGTTCGGCTTGACGAAGGGCAGGTCGAGGAACTCGGCGACGCCGGTGTCGGGGGAGCGGCGCATCTCCTCGTAGACCTCACGCGGCACCGGCGTCCCCTCGATCTCCACGAAGCCGTGCCGTGTGAAGAACTCGGTCTCGAACGTGAGCACGAAGATCCGTCGCAGGCCAAGCTCGGCCGCCAGCTCGACGAGCCGCGCGACGATGGCGTGGCCGATACCGTGGCCGCGCAGGGTGTGCTCGACCGCCACCGTCCTGACCTCGGCGAGGTCCTCCCACAGCACGTGCAGCGCGCCGCAGCCGGCGACCTGCCCTGCCAGCTCGGCGACCCAGAACTCCTGCATGTCCTCGTACAGCGTCACGAGGTCCTTTTCGAGCAGTACCTTGCCCGCGTTGGCGTCGACCAGCGCCTTGATCATGCGAACGTCGGCGATGCGAGCGCGCCGGATGAGCGGAGAGTCCACGGGCAAGACGCTAGCGGGCGGCCTCCGCGGTACCAGTCAGGGTGTGCTCGTTACGCTGGTCAGGTGTCATCTGCTGATTCCTCGCCCGCCCGCCGGGTCTCCTTGCTGACGTTGGGGTGCGCCCGTAACGAGGTCGATTCCGAGGAACTGGCGGGCAGGCTCGCCGCCGGCGGCTGGGAGATCTCCGCCGATCCGGAAGCCAGTGACGTCGTCGTGGTCAACACCTGTGGCTTCGTCGAGTCGGCGAAGAAGGACTCGGTGGACACGCTGCTTGCGGCCGCCGACACCGGTGCCAAGGTCGTCGCGGTCGGCTGCATGGCCGAGCGTTACGGTCGCGAGCTCGCCGAGAGCCTGCCCGAGGCCGATGCCGTGCTCGGCTTCGATCACTACCCGCAGCTGGCCGAGCGGCTCGCCGACATCGCGGCCGGGCGCGACGTCGCCTCGCACACCCCCGCCGACAGGCGGACGTTGCTGCCGATCAGCCCGGTGGAGCGCCCCGCCGCGGCGGAGCAGGTCGCCGTGCCTGGCCACGCCGGCTGGGGACCGCGGGTGCTGCGGTCGCGGCTCGACGACGCCCCGGTCGCCGCGCTCAAGATCGCCTCCGGCTGCGACCGGCGATGCTCGTTCTGCGCGATCCCGTCGTTCCGTGGCTCGTTCGTCTCCCGGCACCCCGACGACATCGTCGCCGAGGCCGCCTGGCTGGCCACCCAGGGCGTGCGCGAGCTGTTCCTGGTCAGCGAGAACTCGACCTCCTACGGCAAGGATCTGAGCCGTGACCTCGGTGGCACCCGCGCGCTGGAGAGCCTGCTGCCGCGCCTGGCCGGTCTCGACGGGATCGACCGGGTTCGGGTGTCCTACCTACAACCGGCGGAGACCCGTCCGGACCTGGTCAAGGTCATCGCGACCACACCCGGTGTCGCGCCGTACTTCGATCTGTCGTTCCAGCACTCCAGCGAAGCCGTGCTGCGCCGCATGCGCCGGTTCGGCTCCACCGACTCGTTCCTCGCACTGATCGACCAGATCCGCGAGTACGCGCCGGAGGCGGGCATCCGCACCAACGTGATCGTCGGCTTCCCCGGCGAGACCGACGCCGACGTCGCCGAGCTGGAGCGTTTTCTCACGGCGGCGCGCCTCGACGCGGTCGGGGTGTTCGGTTACTCCGACGAGGACGGCACCGAGGCCGAGGGGTTCGACGGCAAGCTCGACGCGGCGACGATCGCCGAGCGTGCCGGCCACATCGGCGTGCTGGTCGAGGAGCTGACCTCGCAGCGCGCGGAGGAGCGGATCGGCACCACCGTGGAGGTGCTGGTCGAGACCGTCGGCGACGAGGTCACCGGCCGCGCCGCACACCAGGCACCCGAGGTGGACGGTGAGTGCGTCCTGCTCGACGCCGGTGCCCGCACGGTCGGCGAGCTGGTCCGGTGCGAGGTGGTGGACAGTGCCGGCGTCGATCTCATCGTGCGGCCCGTCGGCCCCGGCACGGACAGTGCGCCGTGAGTGCCGGCGCCGACGGGGCTGACCGCAAGGCGGACCTCCCCGCCGTGCCGACGCTGAACGTGGCGAACCTGCTGACCCTGTCGCGGCTCGTGCTCGTGCCGCTGTTCGTGCTGGCGCTGTTCGCCGGTGACGGGACCGATCCGTGGTGGCGCTACGTCGCGACCGCGATCTTCGCCGTTGCCGCGCTGACCGACCGCGTGGACGGCTGGGTGGCCCGCAAGTACAGCCTGATCACCAACTTCGGCAAGATCGCCGATCCGATCGCGGACAAGGCGCTGATCGGTGCCGCGCTGGTGGGGCTGAGCGTGCTCGGCGAATTGCCGTGGTGGGTGACGATCGTGATCGCGGTGCGCGAGCTGGGCGTGACCCTGCTGCGCTTCTGGGTCATCCGGCACGGCGTCATCCCAGCCAGCCGCGGCGGTAAGGCCAAGACACTCGCGCAGGTCGTGGCGATCGGGTTGTTCCTGCTTCCGCTACCGGCCGCGGTTGATCCGGTGCTGTGGGTCCTGCTGGGCGTCGCGCTGGTGCTGACCGTGGTCACCGGGCTGGAATACACGATCCGGGCGATCCGGCTGCGGGCGGCCGGGCGCGCGGCCACCGGGGGATGAGCACCGCTGCCGAGCGGCTGGTCGCCGAGCTGACCCGGCTCGGCCAGACCGTCGCGACCGCGGAGTCCCTGACGGCCGGGCTGGTGTGCGCGACGCTCACCGAGGTACCGGGCGCGAGCGCGGTCGTCCGCGGTGGGCTGATCGTCTACGCGACCGATCTCAAACAGGCACTGGCCGGGGTGGACGGCGCCGTGCTCGCCGAGCACGGCGCCGTGCATCCGGAGGTCGCGGCCCAGCTTGCCGAGGGGGCACGCACCCGGTGCGGCGCCGACTGGGGCCTCGGGCTGACCGGTGTCGCCGGGCCGGATCCGCAGGACGGCGTGCCGCCGGGCACGGTGTACGTCGGTTTGGCGGGCGAGGGCGTCCGGGTGACGCGTAGGCTGCAGGTGTCAGGCAACCGTAGCGCCGTGCGGGCAGCGTCGGTGACCGCCGCGTTCGACCTGCTCGGGGAACAACTGGGCTGAGTCGTGCGTTCGCCCTTGGCGGACGTACGGTGTCAGAACCTGCGTTCTGTCGGTTGATCTCGGTAACGTGGTCAGTAGCTGAAGGGAGGCGCGTGATGACCGTGCTGTTGCGTGAGGCGATCGGTGATCGGCTCCGTCATGCCCGCACAACCAAGCGCCGGACGCTGCGCGACATCTCCCGCGCCGCCAAGGTCAGCCTCGGGTACCTCTCCGAGGTCGAGCGGGGCCAGAAGGAGGCCTCCAGCGAGCTACTCGCCTCGATCTGCGACGCGCTGGAACTGCCGCTCGGCGAGCTGCTGCACAACGTCGCGGCGGACGTGTCCGCGCTCGATCAGGTAGAGACCACACCCGTGGAAGAGATGGCCGATCCCACGGAAGGCCCGGCCGGCAGGCCGAACAAGCGTGCAACGGCCAAGGCGGGCAGCGGCTTCGAAGGTGGCCGTATCGTGTCCGGGCCGCGCGGCAACGACCTGGCCGACCTGCGGATCTCGCCGACCCTGCGCACCACCATCCCGGCCCCGAAGTCGAAGGCCGCCCTCGCGGCCTGAGCCGCGCGGGCACACTGCCTGTACAGGCACGATGGCGCTGGGTGGGGACTCGCATGCCGTCTCGGGCGGCAGGGACGCTCAGGGCCATCCCTGATTTCCCCCGGGGTCGCCTGGAACGGCAGCCGCGCACCTGACACGATGGAACCCAACACCGGGGGTCGCACGTTGCCAGGACACGGCGAGTGGTGACAGCACCGGACAACAAGCCCCGTGGGACGTGAGAAGGCAGGCGGAGGAGATGGCCAACCCTTTCGTGAAGTTCTGGAAGTACCTCATGGCGGCGTTCTCGTCGAAGGTGGACGAGTACGCCGACCCGAAGGTGCAGATCCAGCAGGCCATCGAGGAGGCGCAGCGTAACCACCAGGCGCTCTCCCAGCAGGCGGCGTCGGTGATCGGCAACCAGCGGCAGCTGGAGATGAAGCTCAACCGGCAGCTCGGCGAGGTCGAGAAGCTGCAGGCCTCCACCCGTCAGGCGCTGGTCCTCGCGGACGAGGCCCGCTCCAAGGGTGACAACCAGAAGGCCCAGGAGTTCGAGACCGCGGCCGAAGGCTTCGCCGCCCAGCTCGTCACCGCCGAGCAGAGCATCGAGGACCTCAAGACGCTGCACGACCAGGCGCTGCAGGCCGCGGCGCAGGCCAAGCAGGCCGTCGAGCGCAACGCGAGCATGCTGCAGCAGAAGCTCGCCGAGCGGACCAAGCTGCTCTCGCAGCTGGAGCAGGCGAAGATGCAGGAGCAGGTGTCGGCCTCGCTCAACCAGATGACCGAGCTGGCCGCGCCGGGCAACACGCCGTCCCTCGACGAGATCCGCGACAAGATCGAGAAGCGCTACACCACCGCGCTGGGCTCGGCGGAGCTGGCCCAGAACTCGGTGCAGGGCCGCATGCTCGAGGTTCAGCACTCCACGACGCAGCTGGCCGGGCACAGCCGCCTCGAGCAGATCCGCGCCTCGATGCGCGGCGAGCCGGTGGCCCAGGTGACCGACGGTTCCGCGGCGTCCACTCCCGCCCCGTCCGCCTCGTCCGCTGCGGACGTCCAGCGGGAGATCCAGGCGCGCGTCGACGCCGAGCGCCAGAAGAACCAGGCCTGAGCCGGGCCGGGCGGCGATCATGACGGGCAGGCAGGGCAAACGCGACTTCAGCGAGTTCAACGCGAAGCTGGAAAAGCACCTCGAACGCCTGCCCGACTACGCCCAGCGGGCGCAGGAGAAGCTACAGAAGTTCATGCCGCCGCCGAGCCAGTCTGCCGAGCAGGACAGGCAGGCTGGCGACGGCAGGGTTCCGCGCCCGCCGGTGCGGCCCATCGATCTCACCGCCGTCACGGACATGCGTGACAAGTTCGTGCGGTGGAACGAGCCCGCGGCGAAACTGGAACGCCGCAAGCGGCGCACCTCCCGCGCCGTGACGCTGTGGACGATCCTCACGCTGTTGAGCGTGCTGTGGGCGGTCGGCGGCTTCTACGGCATCACGAGCTCGCAGGAGGGCTTCGTCGGTGCCTTCAGCGGCCTCACCGCCGTGGTGATCTTCGGTGTGCTGGGCGTGCGGTCGGGGCTGCGCCTGCGTCAGCTCAACCGCACGGAGGTCCCGGCACGGACCGAGCCGCCGCGGTTGCCGCCGACGAGCTCCGTGGCACGCAAACCCATGGAGCGCCTGGCTGAGAGCGAGGCCACCCTCGCCGAGCTGCTCGGCCAGCTCGGTACCCCCACGCCCGGTGCCGCCGCGTCCGTTCCTGCCGTGTCGGTCGAGGATGCCAAGGCCACAGCCGCCGAGGCGGCGGCTGCCCTGCGCGCCCTCGCCACGCGTATCCAGTCGATCGAGCGTGCCCGTGCGGCCGCTCCGGCTAGCGAGCGTGCGGCGCTGGGCTCGGCCATCAAGAACCTGCGTGCTCAGCTCGACGACGGGCTCAACGGCTACGGCAGCCTTGTCGCCGCGGCCGGTCGTGCGGTTGCCGAGAGCAGCGGCGGGGTCCAGCCAGCGAAGGAAGCGCTGACCGACGCGACCGACCGGCTCGCCGGTCTGGCGCTCGCGCTGCGAGAACTGTCCTGACCGCTCGGGCGTAACCGGAGGAAATAGGCCGGTAACGCATCGGGGACCCGAGCGGAAATGCGGGGTTCCTAGCCTTCACGTCACCACCCGGTACCCGGATCGGCTGCGGCGGACATCAGCATCCGCCCAGCTGTCATCGGCGGAAAGGACGGCGGCGTGAACGCATTCCTGCTGGAAGAAACCGTCTCGATCCCGCAGGTCAGCTCCTGCCAGCGCGCTACCGCCGCCTTCGAGGCGCTGGCACGCGAAGCCAGACCACGGCCCTGGCTCACCGTCCGCGACCGCGAGGACGTGCTCGTCGACGCCAAGGCCGTAGACGAGCGGGCGCGGGCGGACGGTCAGCTGCCGCTGGCCGGAGCGTTGGTAGCGGTCCCTGATGTGCCACTGCTCGTGCAGCGGCTGGTGCGGGACGGTGCCGTCGTGTTCGGGACGGTAGACCTGGGCGCCGTCGCAGGCGCGCCGCCGCTCGACCTCGTGGACGCCGTGGTGTGCCCGGCGGTGCCGGACGAGTACACCGGTGCGGTGGCGTTGTGGCCGACCCGCGGTCTGGTACCCGCGCTGGCCGGGATCTGCGTGCTGGCTCGTGACCTCGACGTCGGGCAGCGCACGCTTGCCGCGATGACGGGGCCGGACGAGAGCGATGCGGCATGCCGGGAGTGGCCCGCGGATGTCCGGTTCAGTGCCGGTGAGCACCCCCGCGTCGTCATGCCCGTCACGGCCGATCTCGACGGCGTACCCGGGGAGGTGCGCCGAGTCTTCGCCGCCACCGTCGACACCCTGCGCGCTGCGGGTGCTGTCGTGGCGACGGTGCCGCTCGGTCCCGCCGTGCAGCGGTGGGCGGCGAACCCCGCGCACATGCTGTCCGGCTACGACGCACTGCTGCTGCCAGCAGCCGGTACGGCGCCGGCTCTGGCCGACATTCTCGGCACGCTCGACAGCGCCGCCATGGTCGGCCCGTACGGTACCGCTGTGGTCACCCGGGCGTTCGACGATCAGGTGGCCATCGACCTCGTCGGCCTGCTCAGCAGCTGTCAGGCCGACACCCCGTACCCGGCCACCGGGATCGAGCTGATCGTCTTCGGCGCCCACCTGCGCGGGCAGCCGCTCAACAGCGCGCTCACCGACGTCGCCGCCCGCTTCACCGGCTTCGTCGAGACCGCGCCGTGCTACCGCATGGTCGCGTTGCCCGGCACGCCGCTCCGGGCCGGAGTGCTGCGCGCCGGCGCGGGTGGCGGCGCGCTGCTCGCCGAGCGCTGGGTGGTCTCCCCGGCTGGGCTCGGCCGGTTCCTGGCGGAGCTGCCGGCGCCGCTGAGCCTGGGCTCCATCGAACTCGCCGGCGGCGTCAATGCCACCGGTGTGCTCTGCGACGCGGTCGCCGCGGCCGAGGGCACCGACGTGACCTCGTTCGGCTGCTGGCGTGCCTACCTGCGCTACCTGAGCACGCGGGGGCCTATCGTGCCCGGGCCGCGGCCAGCGTCCGGTTGATACGCCGCACCAGGCCAGGGCCCTGCAACGCGAAGCCGGTGTAGAGCTGCACCAGGCTCGCACCCGCGTCCAGCATCAGTTGGGCGTCGTGTGGGCTTGCGATACCACCGACGCCGATCACGGGCAGCCGGTCACCTGCCTCCGCGCGGACGAAGCGGACCACGTCCCGCGCGCGGCCCGCGAGCGGGCGGCCGGACAGACCGCCCTGCTCCGCGCCGAGAGGAACGTCGGCCGGTGCGAGCCCCTCCCTGCCGAGCGTGGTGTTGGTGGCGATGATCCCGGCGACGCCGTGTTCGAGGCAGACCTCCAGCAGCTCGGCCAGCGCCTCCTCGGACAGGTCGGGGGACACCTTGACCAGCAGCGGTGCCGGCACGCCACCCGCCTCCTCGGCGAGCGTGACCGCGGTACGGCGTAGTTCGGCGAGCAGTTCGCTCAGCGCGGAACGGTCCTGCAGCGACCGCAGGCCGGGGGTGTTCGGCGAGCTGACGTTGATCGCGACGTAGTCGGCGTAGGTGTGTAGCGCGCGCAGCGACTCCTGATAGTCCGCCACGGCGTCCTCGAGCGCGGTGACCTTGGACTTGCCGATGCTGATGCCCAGCGGGACGCCCGGCTTGCCCGTGCTGGCGAGCCGCCGGGCGAGTGCCTCGGCGCCGGCGTTGTTGAAGCCCATCCGGTTGATCACCGCTTCGCTGCCGGCGAGGGTGAACAAGCGCGGCTTGGGGTTGCCTGGCTGTGCCAGCCGGGTGACCGTACCGACCTCGACGAAACCGAAGCCGAGTGCCGGCCAGGCCGCCAGCGCGCGGCCGTCCTTGTCCATACCGGCGGCCAGGCCGACCCGGTTGGGGAAGCGGATGCCGAACACCGTGACCGGATCGTCGACGGCGTAGAGACGGCGTAGCGCGGCCAAGGCGGGGGGCACCGTGCTCAACCGGCCGAGAGCGCGCACGGTGCGCTCGTGCACGACCTCGGCGTCGTCACCGGCGAGCCGGTAGAGCACGGGGCGGGCGATCTTGTCGAACAGCACCTGCCCATGCTGCCCCATCGGTGCCTGCCGGCCCGCAGGTACCCGGAAACGAGAAAGCCCCCGACGCGACTCCCGAACGTCGTCAGCCGTTCGGGCCCGAGTAGGACCGGCACTCCGGAGCGTCAGGGGCGGTGGCTGCCTGGTATTCACTGCCAGGCGGCACAGTTCACAGTCTCGCGAGCACGCCGCGGACGGCGTACTCGGGTGGTCCGTGCGCTGCCCGTTAGCGGACAGCCACCTCACGAGTCCTATAGCTGTTCAACGTCGGACCACCTCCTCTCTCGTGTACCGCAACGCTATGCGAAGCAACCATTGCGCGGCAACATCTTTTAACCGGCTAGGAAACGGGGGCCGGTCCCGGCTGGCAACGTGGGCAGTACCAGGTCGGCCTGGCCTGCGTGCCTGCGCCCTGCGCGCCGATCCGGACCCGGCCTCCGCAACGGAAACAGCCCTGCCGCGTGCGCTCGTAGACCCAGTTGCGGCGACCGCGGGCCAGCTCGCCCGTCGTGCTCTGCTCGGGCCGCCATGCGTTGGCCAGCAACAGTTTCCGGGCCAGCGTCACGGCGCGTTCGGCGCTCACCTCGGCGACCGGGGTCCACGGTGAGACACCGAGCAGGAAACAGATCTCCACTTTGTACAGATTCCCGATGCCGGCCATGACCCGCTGGTCGAGCAGTGCCAGCCCCAGCTCGCGGTCGGGGCTCGCGGCCAGTGCGTGCGCCGCGGTCGCCGCGTGTTCGTCAGTCCACTGTGGATCCAGCAGGTCGGGTCCGAGGTGCCCCACGATGCGGGATTCTTCTGTGGTGGGCAGCAGCGCCAGGTCGTGCACCCGGAACCCGACGGCCTCGGCCTCGCGGCAGGCGAGCACGACCCTGGCATGGTGTGCCGGCATGCTCCAGCGGGCGCCAGGGCGGAAAACCCGCCAGGAGCCGTCCATCTTGAGGTGGCTGTGCAGGCTGAGCTCGCCGGAGAAACGGGTGAACAGGTGCTTGCCGACCGTGCGCACGCCGAGCACCTCGTGCCCAGTGAGGTCGGCGGTGGCCAGTGCCGGATGGCGGAAGTCGGTGCGGACGAGGGTCTGGCCGGCGAGGGCCTTCTCGACGATCTTGCCGGTGCGGAAGACGGTGTCGCCCTCGGGCATCGGTCAGCCGATCTCCCGCTCGGCGAGCTCGCGCAGCGCCGGAAACTGCGAGGTGGTCTCGACTTCGGTGGGAGCAGGCGGCGCCGCCTGTTCCGTCCCGTCGAGACGGTGCCGCCCCGCGCGGTTGGAGCGCAGGATCTTCGCGAGCACCATGTTGAACGTCAGCGCGATCTCCTGCGCACCAGGCGACTTCCACTCGTGGATCGGCGTGCACGCGCCCTGGGCCTGCTGGATGGCCAGCCGGTCCGGGATCGCGGTGGGCATCACGAGCCTGCCGAACGTCTCGCGCAGCTCCTGGATGCGGTACTGGTGCTCGTAGGACCGCGTGCGCATACGGTTCACCAGCACCCCGGCCGCACGCAACCGCGGGTTGTGCTCCGTGCGGATCGCCTCGATCGCCTCGAGCGCGCGCTCGGCGCCGGAGACCGCGTACATCGTCGGCTCGGTGACCAGCAGTGCGCTGTCGGCGGCGAGCAGCGCCGAGCGCGTGAGCCTGCCGAGCGAGGGCGGGCAGTCCAGGATCGCCAGCTCGTACGGTCTGTCCCGGGGCTTGGCGCGCAGTTCGTCCAGCGCCCTGGCGAGGTTGTTCATCCTGCGGTTGTCGGGTGCGGGCTCGTTGAGCTGCTCCAGATCCTCGGAGCTGACCAGCACGTCCAGCTCGTCGCTCCAGCCGCTGGGCGCCAGCGCCTGCTCGATCACGGCACGGCGCGGGGTCTCCAGCACGTCGG
The DNA here is from genome assembly GCF_040645195.1 of Saccharomonospora sp. NPDC046836. Taxonomy (NCBI): domain Bacteria; kingdom Bacillati; phylum Actinomycetota; class Actinomycetes; order Pseudonocardiales; family Pseudonocardiaceae; genus Saccharomonospora; species Saccharomonospora sp. NPDC046836. The sequence continues at coordinate 73,566 of NZ_JBEYXW010000017.1, read as the reverse complement.
TGAGCGTCGCCTCTGTCATCGGCGGATCCAGCGTCGCGGTGGCGTTGCCCTGCGGATCGAGATCCGCGACGAGGGCGCGGGCGCCCCTGCGTAGCGCAGCCGAGGCGATACCCAGCGCAACCGTCGTCTTCCCGACGCCTCCCTTGAGGCTCAGTACGGCCACCGTGTGCACGCCTGCGAGCGTAGCCGTATCCGGAGCGCAACCGTGCATGGTCGAGGTGAGAACGGACAACCGGCCCAACTACGCTGCCGTCCATGCGAACGGAGACGTCGGCCGGGCACGGGTCAGCTGCGGTGCGGAAGGTCCTGGAGGCCGAGCTGCGTGAAGCGCGTGACCGCGGCCGGCGCGATCCGCGCGTGGTCGACGTGGGCGGCGGCAGCGGGGGCTGGGCCGTACCGCTGGCGTCGGCGGGCTGCCTGGTGACGGTGGTCGAGCCCAATCCCAATGCGCTGGCCACCCTGCGGCGCCGCGCGGCGGAGGTGGGAGTGTCCGACCGGATCACGGTCGTGGCCGACGACACCGACGCACTCGGCAACCAGGTTCCCGGCGGCGCGGCCGATCTCGTGCTCGCCCACGGCCTGCTCGAGATCGTCGACGACCCGGCAGCGGTGGCCGCCGCACTCGCGGCTGCCGTCGCACCCGGGGGCGCCGTCTCGGTGCTGGCCGCCAACCGGCACGCCGCCGCACTGCACAGGGCGCTGGCCGGACGGCTCGCCGAGGCGAGCAAGCTGCTCGCCGATCCAGCCGGTGTGCTGACCGACGACGGGGAGACGCTCCTGCGCCGGTTCGACACGGCGGGGCTGCGGGACCTGCTCAGCGGAGCCGGTCTGCAGGTGGAACGGATCCAGGGCGACGGTGTGGTGTCCGACATCGTGCCCAGCCTCGTCGCCGAGCCGGCGAGCGCCGCCGGGTCGTGGGAGCAGGACCTCGCCGAGTTCGAGGCACTCGCCTCGGGTGCGCCGCCGTTGCGCGACGTCGCCAGCCGGTTGCACGCCCTGGCGCGCCGCACCGGCTGACACACGCGCGGCCGGATTTGTCGGACGGCCGGGATAACCTGGCCGCGATGGGACGAAACGCGGAGCTGCCTGCCGGATTCGAGCGGTTCCGGGCCGGCGCGCACGCCACCCCGGACGATACGGGTTGTGGCGTGCTGCATGTCGACATGGACGCCTTCTTCGCGGCCGTCGAACTGCGGGAACGCCCTGAGCTCGTCGATCGGCCGGTGATCGTGGCCGGTGCGGGCCCGCGGTCGGTGGTGCTCTCGGCGAACTACCCGGCACGGCGCTACGGCGTGCGCTCGGCGATGCCCGTCGGCGCGGCCCGGCGGCTGTGCCCGCAGGCGGTGTGGATCCCGCCGAGCCGCGGCGTCTACAGCGAGGTCTCCCGGGGTGTGCTGGCGATCTTCCGTGAGCTGACGCCGCTCGTGGAGCCGCTGAGCCTCGACGAGGCCTTCCTCGACGTACGGGGCGCCCTGCGCAGGCTGGGCACGACACCGGCAGGCATCGGTGCGCTCATCCGAAACCGGGTGGCCGCCGAGCACGGGATCACCTGCTCTGTCGGCGTTGCGGGTGTCAAGTTCGTCGCCAAGCTGGCCTCCGGCATGGCCAAGCCGGACGGCATGCTCGTCGTCCCGGTGGCCCAGACCCTGGACTTCCTGCATCCGCTGCCGGTGTCGGCGCTGTGGGGCGTTGGCAGGAAGACGGAGGAGAACCTGCGGCGGCACGGGCTGGAGACCATCGCCGATGTCGCCAGGACACCGCTGGACCGCCTGCGGCGCAGTCTCGGCGTCGCGACCGGCGAGCACCTGCACGCCCTCGCCCATGGCCGGGACGACAGGGCCATCGTGCCCGATGCCGAGGAGAAGTCGATCGGGGCCGAGCACACGTTCGATGTGGACCAGTACGACCGCGCGGTGCTCGACCGGGAGCTGCTCCGGCTGTCCGAACGCGTCGCGGCGACCCTGCGGGGCAAGGGCATACGTGGTCGTACCGTGTCGATCAAGCTGCGGTTCGCCGACTTCCGGACGATCACCAGGGCGCGGACCCTCTTCGCGCCGACCGACGTCGGCCGGTTGATCCACACGACCGCCGTCGCGCTGCTCGACGAGGCCGCGACCGGCGCCCCGGTGCGGCTCATCGGCGTGCGCCTGGAAGGGCTCGACGGCGCGGAGTCGGCCGAGCAGCTGAGCTTCGATTCGCCGGCGCCGCGCTGGCGGGAGGCGGAACTCGCCGCGGACGTCGCCAGGTCCAAGTTCGGTGCCGCGGCCGTTCGCCCGGCCTCGCTTCTCTCACCCGATGAGGGGTGAGATTGGTCGCGTTCGCGGGGCTGAGGTCGGCGTCCGCGGGTTTCGTGCAAATCTCTGTGTGGTTCATGCGAGATCGGGTAGTCGTCGGCGCGCGGGCCTCGTATCCTGGTGGGGACACCCCGATCGGGGGGTCGTTGGGTCCACGACGAAGCGCGGTCCGGCGCCCGCCCAAGGGGCCGGAGACAACGCTGTGCCGGAGGAGGAAAGATGCCACTCTCCGAGCATGAGCAGCGGCTGCTCGACCAGATCGAGCGCGAGCTCTATGCCGAGGACCCCAAGTTCGCATCCACGGTACGTGGCGCCAAGATGCGTCGCCCATCGCGCCGTCGCCGCGTACAGGGGGTCGCCCTGTTCGTCGTCGGTGTTGCGCTGCTGGTGCTCGGCGTTGTGGTGCCGTTCCGGGTCGCCGAGATTCCGTTGATCAGCGTGCTCGGTTTCCTCGTGATGTTCTTTGGGGTTCTGCTCGCTGTCACTGCTATGCGAGCCCGGGGGGAGCCGGACGGGAAGAACGGTCAGCGGGCGGGCGCGGGCGGCAGGCAGCCGCGCCGCAGCTCCTTCACACAGCGCATGGAAGAGCGTTTCCGGCAGCGCTTCGAAGACCGCTAGTACCGTTTCGGGCTTCATACGAAGAACAGGGCGCCACGGCGCCCTGTTCTTCGTTGTTACTCTCTAGTCGTTGCGGCGACGGAACAGTGAGCGGGGGAGCAGCCGCCCGCGCCAGGACATCGGCGCGTTGCGCTGCAGGCTCTCGCGCAGTCCCTGGAACGCCCGGCCGAGCTCCGGATCGGCCGCGTCGTGGCGGCTGTACCACGAGCGCTCCACAACGCTGACGACCGCGCGGAGATCGTTCTTGCCGCGGTCGTCGAGGTGGTGCCGCTGCGCGACCTTCTGCGCCGCCAGCCGCACCGTGTCCGTCCTCGCGATCTCGATGCCGCGGTCGGCGCACTCGTCGAGCAGCTCGTTCCAAGCCGCGTCCGCGGCGCCTGCCTTCCCGGCGGCGATCGCGTCCAGCCGTCGCCTACGTACCGCGTCACGTACCACCGACGGCGTCACCACCGCAGCCGCCACGACGAGCAGGCCGACTGCCGCAGCCCAGTGCAGCTGCCAGGCGAGCAACAACAGAGATGCCCCCCAGAGCGCACCCGCCACTGGTGGGAGCCAGCGCGGCATCGGTGCCGCCGCGGCGCTGTGCCTGCCGCCGGTGATCCGCCTGCCCAGCAGCATGATCGCCGCCGTGAGCACGGTCGCCAGCAGGCCCGCGACCAGCGCACCCCAGCCCGACCAGGACGGTGCCACGTAGAACGGCCTGCTGTCCTGTTCGGAACCGGAGCCTGCCTGCAGATCCGGCTGCTGAGTCTGCGAAGGCTGTTCGCTCGCCGACGCGCTCGGCACCGCGCTCTCCGCCGACGGCACCGGATCGTTGGGCACCTCGTCGGGGCGCAGGTACGACGGTATGTAGCCGCGCCCGTCCGACAGCGGGGTCGGGTCGAAGCTGACCCAGCCCTGGTCGCCGAAGTAGACCTCGACCCACGCGTGTGCATCCTGCGAGGTGATGCTGCGGTAGTCGCCGGTCGGGACACCCGAGGTGAAACCGACCGCCACCCTGGACGGGATCCCGACCGCCCTGAGCATCACCGCCATCGACGAGGCGTACTGCTCGCAGAACCCGCGCTTGCCGTTGAGCAGGAAGTCCGCGAGCGCGTCGGAGTCGTTGGCGGGAGCGGTCTGGAGGTCGTAGACGAAGCCGTTGGCCGGGCTGAAATATCGCCAGATCGCCTCGGCCCTGTCGAAGTCGTTGGTTGCCGACGCCGTGAGCTGGCGGGCCAGCGCGCTCACCCGCGGGTCGACCCGCTCGGCGGTGGTGTAGATCGGTGGTACCTGCGCCGGCCGCGGATCGGTCTCCCGCAGCTGGGCCTTGCTGGGTTCGCGCAGCGAGGCGGACTCGACGTAGGCCGCGGGACGGATCCTGCGCTCGCGGAACACAATGCCGCTGGTGCGGTCGTAGTACCAGCCCTCGGCGACGTTGCGCAGGCTTCGGGGGGCGCCGTACATCGGCAGCCACAGGTCGAACCAGTTGACCGGCTCGATCCGGATCTCCCTGGTGTCACCGGTCCCGTCGTCACCGGGAGCCATCGGCAGCGGCCCGCTCGCCGGGACACCCGCCGGCATCGGGCCCTCCGGCAGCCCCCAGCCCTGGTTCGGCCGGTAGGTGTCGAGTGTGAACGCGCGCAGCAGCCTGCGGTCGTTCTCGAGCCCGCGCACCCGGAACAGTTCGACGTTGCTGCCCTGGTCCAGCATTCCGCGCAGGGACGTGAACGGGTTGACGCCCAGCCCGCCGGGTACGTTCTGGCCGTTGCCGGAGGAGCCGGGCAGGCTTCCCTCCGTGCCGATCGCGGTGACGGTGGAGCCGGCGACGAGTCCGACGACCAGTGCCGCGGCGACCACGCCGACCGGGCCCGAGGCCGAACCGGGGGAGGCACCGAGGCCGGGAGCCGACCGGTTGCGCCAGGTGCGGTGCCGGTGACTACCGTCGGCCGCGAGCAGCGCCGCGAACGAGGCAGCGCCGAGCGCGAAGGTCCACCACGGCAGCAGGTCCTCGGCCAGGGCGGAGGGCACCGCGTACACGCAGAGCAGGAGCAGCCCGGTCGCGGCGGGCGCGGCGGCTGCAACGGCGAGCGTGTCGACCGTGATCGCTACGAGCCCGATCGCGATGGTCACCAGGCACAGGATCGGCGTCGTGGCCTCGACCGGTGCCAGGCCGGTGCGGATCTGCTCGAAGGCGGCCACCAGCACGCCGTTCAGTTCCGTCAGCGCCGCGGGGCCGGGCAGGATCGCCAGGAACCCGCTGCGCGTGAACGCTCCGATCACCAGGAACGTCAGCACCAGCATCTGTGCGGCGCTCACCACCAGCGCGGGTGCCCGCACCGCACGCAGCGCCAGGCCGGTGCAGGCCACCAGCACCGTCGCCACGATGACGTAACCGAACCAGGCCAGCCCCTGGATGACGCCGGTCAGCGCGCTCGCCGCGCACACGGTGGCGAGCCCGGCGAGCGTGGGTGTCAGCACCGAGTGCGGGGTGAGCTGGGCCTGTGGAGCCGGAGGCGGCGTCGAGGCCTGAGGTCGTGGGGGAGCGGCCGTGCTCATGCCGTCTTCTCCGCAACTTTGCGCGCGAACGCGATCGTGTCGACAGGGCTTGGCCACATGGCGCGCGCCTTGTGGTCGCCTCGACTGCCGCGGTTCGACACAGGACTCCTCATGCCTGACCGCCGATCAGCGCGGCGCCAGGAGCCACCGTCCGGCAGAGTTCGGACCACACTTGAGGCATCGGGGTGCCGGTGGTGGCGATGACGACGCCCCAGCCGGCGGCACGCAGCAGCGCGGCCGTGTCCTCGACGGGGCGGTTCTCGGGCGCGGCTGCCGCACCCGTCCACGTGGGAATGTCGAGCAGGACGGCGAGGCTTCGGCTGCCGCGGGGACGGTACTTCGTCAACTGGTGTACCGACTCCGTGCTGATCGTGCCCAGCACCGCGATGAGCTCCTGTCCGTGTGCCGGGTCGAAGCCCATGGTGAGATCGCGCTCGTGGCCCGGCTGCAGCGCGGCCAGTGCATCGAGCAGGACGTTGTCGTAATGCTGCCCACCGTCACCCGGCGTGTCGGCGAGCACCTTGCCGTGCTCGCTCACCAGGCGCACCCGGTGGCCGGCGCGGCCGAGGTGCAGACAAATGCTCGCCGCGAACTCCACCGCCCATTCGAGGCTCGCGGCGGAGCCGGCACCCTGGTGCGCGGCAGCGCGGTGGTCGAGCAGCACCGTCGTGCCGCCACGCCACGGGCGCTCCTCCACCCGCACCATGATCTCGCCGCGGCGGGCCGTGGAGCGCCAGTGCACCTTGCGCAGATCGTCACCCTGGCGGTAGTGCCGCACCATGATGTCGGTCTCGCCCTGTCCGGCATGCAGGCGGATGCTGCCGTCGTCGCCCGCACCGATACCCGCGCCGATCGGCAGTCCCCACAGGCGAGCGGTCTTCGGTACCACCACCAGCCGGGAATGGCCGATCAGTTCCCGTTCGAACTCGCACAGGCCGAACGGATCGGTGACCGTGGCACGCAGCGGGCCGACCTGCTGGACGCCGCGCAGTGTCGGCTGCACCGGATAGCGCAGGGACACCGGCCGGTGCTGGGGCAGCCGTTCGATGACGAAGCGCGGGCGCGCCCCCAGCGCGTACGGGATGCCGTCCTCCAGCAGGATGTCGCCGCCGGGAAGCCGCCCGCCACGCCAGATGTCGAGCTGGACCTCGCCGTGCCCGCCGACCTCGACCCGTTCCGGGAGCAGCGTGCGCGACGCCCCGATCCGTACCTTCGACGCCGAGGCCAGCAGCGCCACGAACAACGGAAGAGCGATCACGAACACCGCCACCCGCAGCAGGTCCCGCTCGTTGAGCACGGCGGCGCAGACGGCGGCGGCGACCCCTGCCGCGAGCAGGCACCGGCCCCGCGTGGTCAGGCCGGACAGCGCGCGCCACGGGGCCGGCCGGCGTGCCCTGCGCGAAGGCTCCTCGCCGGCTGGGCTGGGACTGGTCACAGTTGTCGGGCTTTCCGGGAGCTACCGGCGGCCCATGCGGTCGCCGTGCGGGATGGGCACGCGGTGCAGCACGGCGCGGATCACGTCCGTGGCCGAGCGGCGTGCCGCATGCGCCTCGGTGGTCAGTACCAGCCGGTGCGCCAGCACGGGGATCGCGATGGCGTGCAGGTCGTCCGGCACGACGTACTCGCGGCCGGAAAGCGCTGCCTGCGCCCTGGCGGCACGGACCAGCTGCAGGGTGGCCCGGGGCGAGGCGCCGAGCCGCACCTCGGGGACCTGCCGGGTGGCGCCGACGAGCTCGACCGCGTACTGCCGGACGTCCTGGGCGATGTGCATGCCCCGCACGGTCTGGATGAGGCGGTGCACGGTGGCACCGTCGGACACCGGCTGCAGCTGGTCCAGCGGGTTGGTGCCGGAATGCTCGTCGACCATCGCCAGCTCGGCCTGGGGATCGGGGTAGCCGATGGAGACCCGCGCGGTGAACCGGTCACGCTGCGCCTCGGGCAGTGCGTAAGTCCCCTCCATCTCGATCGGGTTCTGGGTGGCGATCACCATGAACGGATCGTCGAGGTGGTAGGTCGTGGTGTCGACGGTGACCTGGCGCTCCTCCATGCACTCCAGCAGCGCGGACTGCGTCTTCGGCGAGGCGCGGTTGATCTCGTCGCCCACGACGATGTTGGCGAACACCGGGCCGGGCCGGAACTCGAAGTCGGCCCGCTGCCGGTTGTAGATCGAGACGCCGGTGATGTCGCTGGGCAGCAGGTCGGGGGTGAACTGAATGCGGCTGACCGTGCAGTCGATCGAGCGTGCGAGCGCTTTCGCCAGCGATGTCTTGCCGACGCCGGGCACGTCCTCCACCAGCAGGTGGCCCTCTGCCAGCAGGGTCACGAGCGCGATCCGCACCACGTCGGGCTTGCCGACGAGCACCCGCTCGACGTTGCCTGCGATCCGGCGCACGGTGTCGTGCAGCTCGGCGAGCCCGGCGGGAGCGTGCCCGTTGGCGGTGCCGGCCGGGTATGGACCACTGGGTGGGTAGGGCAACTGCTCAATTGCCTGCTCGCCGTTCATCTCGGCGGTAGCAGCAGACTGTCCGTTCGACGTCACACGACCTCCCAGTGCCAAATGGCGATAACGCATGCCACGAACGTGTGGTGATCGTTCGCGGGATGGTTGTCCTCGCCCCCTCACCACCCTGCCACGAAGTGTGTCAAACCCGGGCGAACCCGGAAATACAGCCCCGCGCTCACATTGCGTCAGCTGGCTTTCTGCGCCGATCAGGTGACCTGCGCCGGGGCCTCCCGATGACCCTCGGTTCTCACCTATGCTCCGAAGCGGAACCGGGTGGCTACGGAGTTACGGAGAGGCGCAACGCGATGACCGACGCGGACACGGCCGTTGCGGCCGTCCCGGCCGAGGCGTTCGCCGTCTCGCCGGAGCTGGCCGCGGACGCCTTCCGGCGGTTGAGCGAGCTGCAGGACGTCGTGGGGGAGCTGGTGCGGCAGGCCAAGGTGCTCGGCCGGTCGGTTCCGCTCGGTGCCGGGTACGCCGGCGAGGTCGGCGATTTCATGGCGGCATACGGACTCGGTGAGCAGGGTTCGGCAGCCGAGTCACTGACGCGCTTCGGGCAGGAGCTGGAAGAGCTGAAGGTCCAGATTACTGCCGCACTCGATCGTTACCGGTCCGCGGACGAGGCCGCGGCCGACGGCGTCGACTGCGTTGGCGGCGGCTAGCCGATGCGCTGGTTGGGACTTCTCGTGCCGGTGCTGCTGCTGGCGGCCACCGCATGTGGCCGGTCCCAGGGTGAGCCCGCGCGCTCCGACGCGCTGCTCCCGGCACCGGCCATCACGACACCTGATGTGTCGCCGAGCGAATCCGCCGGGCTCGACCCATGTGGACTGTTGTCGCCTGCCGAGCGGTCGGCCGCCGGCCTGACCACGCCGGGGGAGCCGACGTCGATCGGTGGGGCTTCGGCCTGCGACTACACGGAGCCGGGCTCGTTCGGGATCACGATCACGATCGACGAGAGCTCCGGGCTCGCCGACCTGCGGGTCGAACAGGACGCGGCCGAGCCGGCTCGCATTGGCGAGCACGAGGCGCTGCGGGTCGCGGATCCCGCGGCCGACGACGGCAGCTGCGCCGTACTGCTCGGCATCGGCGCGGGCGCGAGTGTGCACGTCGACGTCGTCAATGCAGACTTCACCGGCACCGAGGCGGCCTGCAGCCGGGCAGCCACTGTGGCCGAACTGATCGAACCCGACCTCCCGGGAGTGTCCGATGAGTGATCGTCCAATCCCGACCAATGACCGTCGCTACGAGTGGTACAGCCACGAGGCGATGCGGGCCGATGTCGCGTCCGGAAACGAACCAGCCGCCGCGGGGGAGATCAGTCGGGAATGGACAGATCTCGCCACGAAGCTGCGGCAGGCAGGCGAGGCGCTGGCCGGCGTGGCCGGCGACAGTGCGGACGTGTGGCGTGGTCCGGCCGGTGACGCGCTGCGTGGTGTGCTGGGCGAGGCGGTGCGCTGGGCACACGAGGTCGCCGAGGTCTCGGCCGGGCTCGGCGACGCTGTCGCCCACCAGGCCGAGGCGGCTGCCAGGGCGCGTGCCGAGATGCCCGAGCCGGTGCCGTTCGATCCCGCCGGGATCATCAGGGACGCCGCGAGTAGTGGGGACATCGGGTTGCTGGCCAGGTTGTCCGATGCGCTTGCCGTGCGGCGGGAGGAGGCCGAAGCCGCCCGGCAGCAGGCCATCGACGTCATGTACGGCCGCGACGCGGCGCTGCGGGCGGCTGTGCCCGCGGCTACGTTCGCCACGCCACCACCGCTGACCGCGGCGAGCCCGCAACCGTCCCCTGGCCACCGCGGAAGGCCGGTCCCGATGTGATCCGGGTGTCGGCATCGGGCTTCGACATCCTGTGGTCCGATCTCGGCCACGGCCGTCCACCCGCACCGCTGCACGTTCCCAGCGTGGGGGAGACCGGCGCCGACCGCAGCTCGATCCGGCACGCCGTCTACGACAACCTCGCCGAGCGAGGACTGTTCGCCGGCGGTGTGGTGGATGCCGACCTGCGGGCCCGGCTGGACCTGCTGGCCGGTGCGTCGCTGTACGTCGAGTGCGAGGCCATGGTGGACCTGAGCGATGCGGAGCCGGTGCGGGCTGTCGTCGCCGTCCTCGGCCGGGAGGCCGTGCTGGCGGTGCAACCACGGCAGACGATCGGCCTGGCGGCCGTCTCCGCGGGCGAGGTGTTCGACGCGGCCGTGGGTGTGCTGCCGGAACTCGAGCCGGGTCCCGGCTACGGCATGAGCCTGCCTGCGTCGCTGCTGGCAGGCGGCGGGCCGGAGGACCCGGTGTACGGCGACGCGACGACGCGGGGATCGCGGTCCTACGAGCAGCAGGTCCGTGAGGCGCTCGCGATCGCGGCCCGCCCCGTTCTCGGTGCCGGGCAGTTCTCGGTGCGCGTGCGTGACGGGATGCGGCTGCGCAGGCTCGGTGGCCTCAGCTGGTTCGTCACCGACGTCGGCGCCTACCTCGGCGCGGTGGCACCCGGCCGGGGCGGTGAGCGCTGGATGAGTGTGGCTCCCGTCGACCGGCACCGGCTCGCCGCGCGCTTGGCCGACCTCGCCGGGGACTGACTCCGCGCCGCCCCACCTTTCCCCACCCCGGCGGCCCGCTGCGGGCGCACGTGCCCTGCCGGAGTCGTTTCCTGGCGCACCCGCCGGATCGGCATCACCCGCGGCGGCGATCTCTCCCCACCGCGCCCCACTCCGACCCCGCCCTTCTGACCTGCGTAAATGCTAAACGCGGCCGCCCGATCGGGCTGTTATGGCGTTGACTGTGGTGAAAAGTGGGGTACGGTGGTGGCCAGTGGGGCGGAAGGGAGCTCCGTAGCCGATCACGGCGGGGGATCCGGGTGACAGGATCCCGGCGCTGGTCGGTAGGGGAGGTGGTAGCCGATGTTTCTCGGCACCCACACCCCGAAGCTGGACGACAAGGGGCGGCTCACGCTGCCCGCGAAGTTCCGGGACGCGCTGGCGGGTGGGCTGATGATCACCAAGGGGCAGGATCACTGCCTTTACGTCTTCCCGCGTGCGGAGTTCGAGCAGATGGCCCGCAAGGTCGCCGAGGCGCCGTTCACGAACGAATCGGTGCGTGCCTACCAGCGGTACTTGTTCGCCGGCACCGACGAGCAACGGCCTGACGGGCAGGGACGCATCGCGATCGCGGCGGAGCTGCGGCGCTATGCAGGGCTCAACAAGGAGTGTGTGGTGATCGGCGCGATCACCAGGCTGGAGATCTGGGACGCCCAGGCGTGGCAGGGCTACCTGGAGGAGCACGAGGACAGCTACGCGAAGGCGCAAGAGGAGATCTTGCCCGGTGTTTTCTAGCGGTCAGATCGCAGGACGCTCGCGCCGTCGTGGCACGGGCCGTGTGATCGGGCTGTACGGAGGAACGACGAGGTTCCACTGTGGATGTGTTCAGGCTGCGGCCCTGATGCACCTTCCCCGGTATCAGGTCCGCAACCTGAGGGCATCCACAACCGACGGTGAACAGGGTAGGTGAGGGCGAAAGGGGTCGCGGCCATGAACGACGGCAGCGCGCACCTGCCTGTCCTGCTCGACCGGGTGCTCGAACTGTTCGCACCGGCGCTCTCCGGCCGGGAGGCGGTACTGGTGGACGCCACACTCGGCCTGGGTGGGCATGCCGATGCGCTGCTCAGCGCGCACCCCGCACTGCGTCTCATCGGACTCGACCGCGACCCGAACGCGCTCGAGCGTTCCCGCGAGCGACTCGCCCGCCATGGTGACCGCGTCCAGCTCGTGCATGCGGTGTACGACCGCATGCCGGAGGTGGTGGCCGGTCTCGGGTTGTCCGCTGTGGACGGTGTGCTGATGGACCTCGGTGTCTCGTCGATGCAGCTGGACCTCGCCGAGCGGGGCTTCGCGTACTCCCGGGACGCCCCACTCGACATGCGTATGGACCCCACTGCCGGGATCACCGCGGCCGACGTGCTCAACACCTACTCGGTGACCGACCTCAGCCGCATCCTCCGGGACTACGGCGAGGAGCGGTTCGCCCAGCGCATCGCCAAGGCGGTGGCCGCCGAGCGGGAGAAGCAGCCGTTCGACCGCAGCGAGCGGCTGGTCCGCCTGCTGTACGCGACGGTGCCCGCACCGAGCAGGCGCACCGGGGGACACCCGGCGAAGCGCACGTTCCAGGCATTGCGCATCGAGGTCAACGGCGAGCTGGAGACACTGCGGGCCGCCGTGCCCGCCGCGATCGATCTGCTCGCCGTCGGTGGCCGGATCGTCGTCGAGTCCTACCACTCGCTCGAGGACCGCATCGTCAAGCGCGCGTTCGCCGAGCGGGCGACCTCGCGCACCCCGGAAGGCCTGCCGGTGGAACTGCCAGGTCACGGCCCTGAGCTACGCCTGCTGGTCCGGGGCGCCGAGAAGGCAAACGAGCAGGAGATCGAGGACAACCCACGCGCGAGCTCGGTACGGCTTCGCGCTGCCGAACGGATTGGAGCGGCTGCCTGATGACTGCGCCCGCACGCACACGCACCCAGTCCGAGCCCCGGCCGAGGGCTCCCCGTACCCGGCAGCGGGCTCGGGCAGCCGGCACGGCGGCGCCGCAGGCGCCCGAGATCACCGGCGCGCCGCGGCGGCGTAGCTCCGCGGCCGAGCGTGCCTACGCGCGCCGGGCCCAGCGCGTAGGCACGCTCGGCCCGAGTGCCGAGCCGCGTCCTGCGCCCGTCAAGGTATGGTTGCGCTGGCCGCGTTCCCGCACCTCGTTCGTGCTGTTGCTGATGTCGCTCCTGGCCGCCGGTGTTGCCACCACCCTGTGGCTGTCCACGCAGGCGATCGCCGACTCCTACCGGCTGGAGGAGCTCCGGCAGAACAACGCGAACCTCGCCGAGCGTGCCGAGCACCTGCAGCGTGAGGTCGCGACGGCGGAGTCGCCGTCGGAGCTGGCAGAGCGGGCCAAGGCACTCGGCATGGTGCCCGGCGGGAACCCGGCACGTCTCGTGGTGGACGGCGAAGGTTCGGTCACCGTGGTCGGCGAGCCCACCCGGGCCGCCGCCGCGGCACCGCCACCCAAGCCGGATCCGCAGCCGGGTGACCGGGACCAACAGCAACAGCAACGAGAACAACAGCAGCGGCAGCCCGGGGACGGCGCTGACGCGCAGGGGCAGGACGAGCAGCAGCGGCACGGGGACGACGCCGGTGCGCAGGGGCAGGAGCAGGGGACGACCGGAGGGGACTGATGCCAGGTCAGGCACGATCGCGACGCGGCGGCAGAGCAGGCGGCGGCACTCGCCGTACCTACTCGGCCCGGGCGCGCCGAGGGGGCGCGGCCTCGATCGACAGCGGCAACCGGGGCCGCTTCGCGGTCGGCCGGATCTTCCTCGTCGTGCTTTTGGTGGCGGCAGGACTGAAGCTGGTGCAGGTTCAGGGTTTCCAGGCGGAAGCACTGTCCGCCAAGGCCGAGCGGCAGCGCACCACGACCATCGACATCCCCGCGCAGCGTGGGTCCATTGTGGACCGCAACGGCGCGGAGCTGGCGTTCAGTGTCGAGACGCGGATGCTGTGGGTGAACCTGCGGCTGATGCGGAAGACGTGGAACGACTTCGCGCGCGAGAACCCGGAATCGGGGCAGAACTACGCTACCCGTTCCGCGGAGATCGCGAAGTACATCGCGGGCAAGTTGCCCGGCAAGGTCACCGAAGCGGAACTGTTGGCCGACTTCAACAAGAAGGGCAGTTTCACGTATCTGGTCGATGGGGTCGAGCCGTCCGTCGCCGATGAGATCAAGGCCAGGTATCCCGAGGTCGGCTATGAGAAGCGCGCCAAGCGGGAGTACCCGGGCGGCGAGCTCGCGTCGAACATCGTGGGTTACGCGAACTGGCGTACCGACGATCCGGACGTCTCCAACCACAACATCCACGGTCTTGCCGGGCTGGAAAGCATGCGGGACAACGATCTGGCAGGCACACCCGGCCGCCAGATCGTGGATACCGCGCAGGGCAACGACAACGTCGTGATCCCCGGTACCGAGCGCGATCTGCAGCCGGCCACGCCAGGATCGGACCTGGAGCTGACCATCGACTCGGACGTGCAGTACTTCCTGCAGGAGCAGCTGGCGGACTACGTCGCCGAGTCACGCGCCAAGGGCGGCAGCGCCGTGATCATGGATGCCAAGACCGGCGAGATCTACGCCCTGGCCAACGACAAGACCTTCGACCCGAACTCCGGCAACCTCGATCCGGAGCTGATGAACAACACCGCGGTGAGCACACCGTACGAGCCGGGGTCGGTCAACAAGATCGTGACCGCGACGGCGGCGATCGAGGCCGGCATCGCCGAGCCCGACACGGTGTTGCAGGTGCCCGGCAGGATCGAGGTGGCCGACCACGTCGTGCACGATGCGTGGCAACACGGGACACAGCCGTTCACCGTCACCGGCATCTTCGCCAAATCGTCCAATGTGGGCACGCTGATGCTCGCGGAGGAACTGGGTCCCGACCGCTACCTGGACATGCTGCAGAGGTTCGGGCTCGGCAAGCGAACCGGACTCGGCCTGCCTGGTGAAAGCCCCGGCTACGTGCCACCGCGCAGCCAGTGGTCCGGCACCACGTTCGGCAACCTGCCGATCGGGCAGGGCCTGTCGATGACGGTCGTGCAGATGGCGAGCATGTACCAGGCCATCGCCAACGGCGGTGTGCGGGTGGAACCGCGGATCGTGAGCGGGAAGATCACGCCGGACGGCACCCGGGTTACCGAGCCCGCGTCGAAGTCGACGCGCGTCACCGACGCCAAGACCGCGAACACGGTCAAGGACATGCTCCGCGCGGTCACCCAGGACGGGAACAGCAACTACAGGGGCACCGCGCCCGCCGCCGCGCTGGAGGGCTACCAGATCTCCGGCAAGACGGGCACCGGCCAGCAGGTCGACCCGGCGACCGGGGCGTACAGCAACCACCTGTACAACATCACCTTCGCCGGCATCCTGCCCGCGGACAATCCGCGTTTCGTGGTGGGCATCCGGCTGGACGCTCCGGAAACCACGCTGCCTGCGGGCAGTTCGGCGGCTCCGCTGTTCCACGAGATCGCGTCCTATCTGACGCAGCGGTACCAGCTGCCGCTGTCGGAGACGCAGTCTCCGGTCGTGCCGTTGATCCAAGCGGGCTGAGCGCGGGGCTTGCCCTTCCCCGTCGACGACGCTGGGAAGGGCAAGCCCGCACTCACAGACCGGCGGTCTTGAACCGCCGCACGGACAGCGGCACGAAGATCGCCAGCAGCACGACGCACCACCCGGCGGTGGCCAGCACCGGGTTGGCCAGCGGCCAGGCCAGGTCGCCCGTCGGGATGCCCGGGTTGCCGAACAGTTCCCGGCACGCCATCGTGGCCGCGCTGACCGGGTTCCAATCCGCGATCGTCTGCAGCACCGCGGGCATGCCCTCGGTCGGAACGAAGACGTTGGAGATCATCGTGATCGGGAAGATCAGCGGGCCGATGCGGGCGGCGGTCTCCTCGTTCTTGGCCAGCGCACCGAGGAAGACGCCGATCCAGGAGATGGCGTACTGCAGCAGCAACAACAAGCCGAACGCGCCGACGGTCGCACCAATGCCGTTGTGTGCCCGCCAGCCGAACAGGAGCCCGCAGGCCGCCATGATGACCAGGCTGCCGGTCGCGACGATGAGGTCGGCCGCCGTCTGTCCGAACGGGACGGCTGAGCGGGCCATCGGCATCGACCGGTACCGGTCCATCACACCGAGGCCGTTGTCCTTGGCGATCACCGTCATCGACCCCATGAGGCCGAACACGGTGCCCATGACGAACAACCCCGGCATGAGGTACTCGCGGTAGTTTCCGCCGCCGGGAATGGGGATGGCGCTGCCGAACACGTAGCCGAACAGCACGACCGAGACCAGCGGGAAGGCGAACGTCGCGGCGATCTGGCCCGGGTGGTGCTTGAGTTTGAGCAGGTTCCTGCTCATGATGGTGAGCCCGTCGGCGAGGCCGGTGCGCAGCGGCACGGCGGTGGCGGTCATCGGGCGGTCTCCTCGGTGGTGGTGGGCTTGCCGGTCAGCGTCAGGAACACCTCGTCGAGGGTCGGCCGCCGGATCCCGACGTCCAACGCCTTCACCCCGGCCTGGTCGAGCTGGCGCACGATCTCGGGCAGGGCAAGGGAGTCCAGGCCGACCGGGACGCTCAGCAGCTTGGTGTCCTCGTCGATGTCCGGTGCGGCGCCGCTTCCGGCGAGTGCGCCGAGGGCCCGCGCGGCATCGGGCAGCTCGGTGGCGTCGCTGACCACGACGTCGATGCGGCCGCCGATCTTCGCCTTCAGCTCGTCCGGTGTGCCCGACGCGATCACCTTTCCGGTGTCGATCACCGCGATGTGCTGGGCGAGCTGGTCGGCCTCGTCGAGGTACTGCGTGGTGAGCAGCACCGTCGTGCCCTGCGCCACCAGTTCGCGCACGGTGTCCCAGATCTCGTTGCGGCTGCGCGGATCCAGCCCCGTCGTCGGTTCGTCGAGGAACAGCACGGTGGGGGAGACGATGAGACTCGAGATCAGGTCGAGCCTGCGGCGCATCCCGCCGGAGTAGGTCTTCACCAGCCGGTCCGCCGCGTGGGCGAGGCTGAACCTTTCGAGCAGCTCGTCGGCCCTGGCGCGAGCACGCGCTGGGCTGAGGTGGAAGAGCCTGCCGAAGATGCGCAGGTTCTCCCTGCCGGTGAGGTCCTCGTCGAGTGCCGCATGCTGCCCCGCGAGGCCGATCCGGCGGCGCACGGCGGGTGCCTCGCGCACGACGTCGTGCCCGGCGACCGTGGCCCGGCCCTCATCGGGTTTGGTGAGTGTGGCGAAGACGCGGACCGATGTGCTCTTGCCCGCGCCGTTCGGGCCCAGCAGGCCGTAGACCGTGCCCGTCGGCACGGTGAGGTCGAGCCCGTCGAGTGCCTGCGTCTCCCCGAATCTTTTGCGCAGACCTTCGGCGACGACGACAGCGTCGCCCGCATGTTGTCCCATGGAATCCCCTTAAGTAAGTGAGTACGATGTACGCAGCAGCGACCGTACACAACCGAGTACATCGTACGCAACGAGATTACGCGGAAGGAGAACGCGTGGCACAGCGTCGCGAGTCGCCACTGAGGGCGCGGATGCGGGTGTGGGACCCCGAGCCGGTCCGCTCGCGTGGACCGGCGCCGGCCTACAGTCGCGACCAGATCGCCGATGCGGGCATCGACATCGCCGACGAGCAGGGCATCGACGCCGTGTCGATGCGCAAGGTCGCCGCCAGGCTCGGCACGGGCGCGATGAGCCTGTACCGCTACGTCGACAGCAAGGAGGGTCTCGTCGAGCTGATGGCCGACCGGATGCTCGGGCGCGCGAACTGGCCGGAGCTGTCCGGTGACTGGCGGGAGGATCTGCGCACGATCATCCGGGGACACCGGGTCGCGGTGCTGGCCCACCCGTGGCTGTCCACCGTCTGGGCCGGGCGGCCCGCGTTCGGGCCGAACATGCTGCGCGGTTTCGAACGCGCGATGTCCATCATGGACGGTCTGGGCCTCAGCATCGACGAGATGTTCGAGACCATCGGGATGGTCAACACCTGGGTCGACGGTTTCGTGCGCAACGAGCTCGCCGTCTGCGAGTACTTCGGCAGCGTCGACGAGGCCGAGGTGCAGCGCTCGATGGGGCCGTACGTCGAGTCCGTGATCCGCAGCGGGGACTACCCCTACTTCTCCCGCGTCGTCATCGAGGCGAAGACGCCGCACGTCGATCCCGATATTCGCTTCGAACGGTCACTCGACCGCGTCATCGCGGGCATCGAGGCCACGCTGCCGCAGCCGCCTCACCCCGCGTAAAGGGAGTCGATCGCGCCGGCGTAGGTCTTGCTCACCACGTTGCGCTTGAGCTTCAGGCTTGGGGTGATCTCGCCGCCCGCCTCGGTGAAGTCACTCGGCAGGATGGTGAACTTCCTGATCGACTCCGCATGGGACACGTGCTTGTTGGCCGCGTCGATCGCCTCCTGGACCGCGGCCCGCAGGTCGGGGTCGTTCGCCAGCTCGGACACCGTCGCGTTCGCCGGTTTGCCCTGCTGCGACTTCCAGGTCGGGAAGAACTCCTCATCGATCGTCACCAGCACACCGATGAACGGCCGCTGATCGCCGACCACCATGGCCTGACTGATCAACGGGCTGGCCTTGAGCGCGTCTTCCAGCAGGGACGGCGCCACGTTCTTGCCGCCCGCCGTGACGATGATCTCCTTCTTCCGGCCGGTGATCTTGAGGAAGCCCTGGTCGTCGAGCTCGCCGAGGTCGCCGGTGCGGAACCAGCCGTCCTCGAGCGACTCCGCGGTGGCCTGCTCGTTGTTCCAGTAGGCGCCGAACACCACGTCGCCCTTGAGCAGCACCTCGCCGTCATCGGCAATGCGCACCGACGTCCCGGCCACCGGCTTGCCCACCGTGCCGACCTTGAACGCGGTCTCGGTGTTGACGTTCGCCGCCGCCGAGGTCTCGGTGAGTCCGTAGCCCTCGAACACCGGCACGCCGATGCCGCGGAAGAAGTGTGCGAGCCTGGTGCCCAGCGGCGCGCCACCGGACACGGCGGCAATGCACCGGCCACCCAGCGCGGCCCGCAGCTTGGTGTAGACCAGCCTGTCGAACACCGCGTGCTTGAGCCGCAGTCCCAGCCCGGGGCCGCCGGCGTCCGTGGCCTCGCTGTAGGCGACCGCGGTGGCCTCGGCCGCGTCGAAGATCTTGCCCTTGCCCGTGGAGTGGGCCTTGAGCTTCGCACCGTTGTAGACCTTCTCGAACACGCGCGGCACCGCCACGACGAACGTCGGCCGGAACGTGCCGAGGTCGGCGACGAGGTCCTTGATGTCGGCGGTGTGCCCGAGCGTGGCCCGTGACGTGAACGCCGTGAGCGCGATCGCGCGCGCCAGGATGTGCGCCAGCGGCAGGAACACCAGCAGCGAGTTGCCCTTGGCCATCAGCTGCGGGAAGGCGTCGATGTCCGCACGTACCTCGGCCAGTAGGTTGCGGTGGGTCAGCTCGACCCCCTTCGGGCGGCCGGTGGTGCCCGAGGTGTAGACGATCGTGGCGAGCTCACCCGCCCGCACCGCCCGGCGGCGGGTGTGTATCTCGTCGTCGGGCAGCTCCGCGCCGAGTGTCGTGAGCTCGGCGATCGCGGCCTCGTCGCCGTCGATCTGCCACGCGTGCTCCAGCGCGGGCAGGCGGTCGCGGACCTCGGCGAGGGTCGCACTGTGCGCGGCGGTCTCGACGAACAAGGCCTTGGCGCCGGAGTCCGACAGGATCCAGTGGACCTGTTCTGCCGACGAGGTCTCGTAGATGGGGACGGTCACGGCACCAGCGGCCCAGATCGCGAAGTCGATCAGTGTCCACTCGTACCGGGTCTTCGACATGAGGCCGACCCGGTCGCCGTGCTGGATCCCGGCCTTGACCAGGCCCTTGGTGACCGCGAGCACCTCGGCGGCGAAGTCGCGTGCGGTCACGTCCCGCCAGGAGCCGTCCAGCTGGCGACGGAAACTCACCGTGTCCCCGAACCGCTCGGCGTTGGCCCACACGACGTCCGACATGTTCTCGTCGTCGGCGACCGCACGCTGAGCGGGGGCGCTGTACTCGCGCACGTCAACCTCCGTGTCCGCTGCGCTCTTCGCCGGTCAACCTAGCGGCTAGTCGCTCGGTTGACCATGGGCGAGGCAGCCCGATCTGCTGAGCATGTCATTCTGCACCAGTGTTGGCCTCCGAGAACGCACCCGCGCTGGACATCGTTGACGAAACGTTCCTCGTGGTGCCCCCGAGCACGGTCGCCGCGGCGTTCGCGGACCCTCGTTCGTGGGCCAAATACTGGCCGGACCTGGTGCTGGAAGTCTATACCGACCGCGGTGACCAGGGTCTGCGCTGGACCGTGCGCGGTGCACTGGTCGGCACGATGGAGGTCTGGCTCGAGCCCGTCCTGGACGGCACGCTGCTGCACTACTTCCTGCGCGCGACGCCGGCTCCCGCGCACCCGCTACGCCCGCGGGAGCTGCGCCGCGAGTTCGATCGCCGTGCTCGCGCCGCCAAGGCGATCGCGCTGGAGCTCAAGCAGGTGCTCGAGGACGGCCGGGAACCGGGCGTGCCGCCGCACACGGGATGAGCTCTAAGCTGGCCGCGTGCGGGTACATGTCGTGTCCGACGTGCACGGCAACGCCGATGCACTGGCCAGAGCCGGAGATGGCGCCGATGCGCTGGTCGTGCTCGGTGACCTGATCGACTTCGTCGACTACCACGAGCACGGCAACGGCATTCTGGGCACGTTGTTCGGCGCCGAGCAGGTGAGCACCTTCGCGCGGTTGCGCCGCGAGGGCTCGCGGGCCGAGACGGTGGCTTTCTCCCGGTCACTGTGGGCGACGCTGAGCAATCCCGCCGCCGCGGTCGACGAGGCCATCCGCGAGCAGTACGCCACGCTGTTCGGCGCACTGACAGCACCGACGTACGCGTTACCGGGCAATGTCGACGCACCGGGGTTGTGGCCGGAGTTCGTGGGGCCGGGGGTCCGGCTCGTCGACGGCCGGGTCGTGGAGATCGGCGGACTGCGCTTCGGTTTCGTCGGCGGTGGGTTGCTGCCGGACGGGGTGGTGCCGCGCCGCGGCGGGATCTGGCGGCCCTACCTGCGTGCGCGGGAGGAGTTCGACGCGGCCGTGGCTACGCTGAGCGGCATCGACGTGCTGTGCAGCCACGTGCCGCCTGCGCTGCCGGAGCTGACCTACGACGTCGTCGCGCGGCGGGCCGAGATCGGGTCGTCTGCTCTGCTGGAGCTGATCCACGGCGAGCAGCCGCGCTGGTCGCTGTTCGGGCACGTCCACCAGCCACTGGCGGCCCGCTCGCGCTCCGGCCGGACCGAATGCCGCAACGTGGGCCATTTCAAACAGACGGCACGCCCGTACGTGCTGCGCTGGTGAGCACGCGGACCGCTACGCTCAGCGGCATGGCGGAGCAGTCCACGCAATCCATCGAGGTCGAGGCCCGGCCGGAGCAGATCATGGCCGTCATCGCCGACCTCCCCGCCTATCCGGAGTGGGCCAAGGCGGTCCAGGAGACGGAGGTGCTCGGTGTCGACGGCTCCGGCCGGGCCCGGCAGGTCAAGTTCACCCTCGACTCGGGGCCGGTCAAGGACATCTACACCCTGGAGTACGACTGGGCCGACGACGGCCTCTCGGTGAGCTGGCGGCTGGTCCGCGGGCAGATGCAGAAGGCGCAGAACGGCCGGTACCAGCTTCACCCCGAGGGCGATCACACGAAGGTCACCTACACGCTGGCGGTGGAGCTCGTACTGCCGATGATCGGCCTGCTGCGCCGCAAAGCGGAAAAGATGATCATGGACACCGCGCTGAAGGAGCTCAAGCGCCGTGTCGAGGACAAGGTCTGAGCTTGCGGGTACTGCTGTTCACCGGCAAGGGGGGCGTCGGCAAGACGACCCTCGCCGCTGCGAGCGCCGCCGCGCTCGCCGGCCGGGGCAGCAAGACACTCGTGGTGTCCACCGATCCCGCGCACTCGCTCGGCGACGCCTTCGGCAGGCCGCTCGGCGCTGATCCGACCGAGCTGGACACCTGCCTGCACGGCGTGCAGATCGACGCGCGCGCGCTCGCCGACAGCACCTGGCACACGCTACGCGGCCGGTTGCGGTCCGCACTCGTCACCGGTGCGGGGCTCGACGCCCTCGACGCCGAGGAGCTCACCGTGCTGCCGGGTGTCGACGAGCTGCTCGCGCTCACCGAGGTGCGGCGGCTCGCCGAGACGGGGCCGTGGGAGGCCGTGCTCGTCGACTGCGGCCCGACCGCGGAGACCCTGCGCCTGCTGGCACTGCCCGAGGCGGTGTCCGGCTATCTCGCCCGCATGTACGGCCGTGCGAGCAGGCTCTCGTCGCTGGCGAGGTCCATCACGCGGCTCACCGGGCATCTCGAGTCGCTGCGCGCTCTGCTGACCGATCCGGAGACCACCCGCGTGCGGCTCGTGCTGACACCCGAGCGCGTGGTCGTCGCCGAGACCCGGCGCATGCTGACCTCGCTGGCACTGCGCGGAATCCGGGTGGACGGCCTGATCGCCAACCGGCTGATGCCCGCGCCGGGGCTGTGGCGCGGGGCGGCGGCGTCGTGGTTGCGTACCCGCCGCGCTGAGCAGGACGAGGTACTGGCCGAACTGCGCCGCGCCGGCCTCGTCGACGGCATGCTCCGCTCGGTCGAGCACCGCGCCAGCGAACCCGTCGGGCTGCCGGCGTTGCTGGAGATCGCTGATGAGCTCTACGGCAGCACCGGCCCGCTCGCCGGAGCGGGACAGAACCTCGTCCCGCTGCTGCAGGTGTCCGAAGTGGACCATGGTTACCAACTGCGGGTTGCGTTGCCACTGACCAGAAACGCCGCGGTGGAGCTGGCTCGCGTCGACGACGACCTCGCGATCACAGTGGACGGTTTCCGGCGGCTCGTCGCGCTGCCCGGACCGCTGCGGCAGTGCCGGATCGCCGGGGCCGAATCCGACTCACAGGGCCTCGTGGTGCAGCTGGAAAGGACCTGAATGAGCGGCAACGACGACGGCGCAAAGCTCGCCGAGGAGATCCGGCTGCTCGTGGACCTCGTCATCGACCGCGCCGCGCCGTGGCTGGAGACCGTGCTGGCTGCGGGCCACGGCGACGGCGAGGGGCCCGAGCACGCCGAGGCGCAGGGCGGCTGCGGCTGGTGCCCGCTGTGCGCGGTCGTTGCCGTGGTGCGCGGCGAGCGCCCGGAACTGGCGGCCCGGGTACTGGAGCAGGCGGCACAACTGATCGCACTGCTGCGTGCGGTGCTCGCCGACAGGTGGCAGCCGGAGGACGGGATGCACATGCCCGGCTTCCAGCCCGTGCGACGGCAGGAGCCCGCGGCTAACGGCGCGGAACCCCGGGTGCAGCGTGTCGCCGTGCGCCCCAGGGAGCAGTGGGAGCAGTGGGAGCAGTAGATGCTGGCGATCGGCGTCGACGTCGGTGGCACGAGCGTGCGAGCCGGTGTCGTGGACGGGCAGGGCGCCGTGCTGGACACCGCGCGGGTGGGCACGCCACAGGACGAGGTCGCACTCGAGGACGCGATCGCCGGCGTGGTGGAGGAACTGCGCAACCGGCACGAGGTGAGTGCCGTCGGGCTCGCTGTCGCGGCCTTCGTGCGGCCGGACCGCCGCTCGGTGATGTTCGCACCGCACCTGGCGTGGCGGCAGGCACCGGTCGCCGACCGGATCGCCAAGCGGGTGGGCCTACCGGTGACATTGGAACACGACGCCAACGCCGCCACCGTCGCCGAGCACCGGTTCGGTGCCGCACGGGGCGCTCAGGTCGTCACGCTGGTGGCCATCGGCACGGGGATCGGCGCCGGGCTGCTGCTGGACGGCCGCATCTTCCGCGGGGCCCACGGAGTCGCCCCTGAGCTGGGGCACCTGTGCGTTGTGCCGGGCGGCCGCGCCTGCCCGTGCGGCAAGTACGGGTGCTGGGAACGTTACTGCAGCGGCACCGCTCTCGCGGCGACCGCGATCGAGCTGCTGGCCCGGCACCCCGGTCGCTCCACGGTGCTCACCAGGGAGATCGCAGACGATCCCGGCTCGGTCACCGGCAGGCGGGTGGCAGGTGCCGCGCGCGATGGCGACCCCGTGGCGCAGCTGGCCATGGCGGAGCTGGCCCGGTGGCTCGGTGAGGGGCTGGCGCTGGTCGCCGACGTCTACGACCCCGAGGTGATCGTGATCGGCGGTGGGGTGTCGGAATCGGCGCCGTTGTTCCTCGACGAGGCCCGCGAGCACTACGCGCACGCCGTCACCGGTGCCGGTCACCGCCCGCTCGCGCGGATCAGGACCGCACAGCTCGGTGACGAGGCGGCGTTCGTGGGAGCGGCGACGCTCGCGAGGGAGAAATCCACCACACCAGTTGATTAAGCTGGCCGGATGCTTCTCGGTGACGGCGACGGGTTCATCAGTTGCATCTGCGGCGAGCAGCACTGGGGGCTGCACGGCGCCGCCGGGCTGCTGCTGACCGACCCGGGTCGGGGCGTGCTGCTACAGCACAGGGCGGGCTGGACCCACCACGGCGAGACCTGGGCGTTGCCCGGCGGTGCGGTGCGCACCGGCGAGACCCCTGCCCAGGCGGCCGCCCGGGAGACCGAGGAGGAGACGGCGGTGCCCGCGGGGGCGATCCGGGCACTGGCGGCCCGCGCGGAGGACCACGGTGCGTGGAGCTACACAACGGTGCTGGCGACCGTGCTGGGCACGGTGCGGCCCAGGGTTGCCAACGCGGAGAGCACCGCACTGGACTGGGTCACCCCCGACGAGGTCGAGAACTATCCGCTGCACCGGGACTTCGCGGCCGCCTGGCCTGCCCTGCGTGCGCAGCTCGATCGCCAGCTCGTGCTGGTGGTGGACGCGGCGAACGTCATGGGCGCACGTCCCGACGGCTGGTGGCGTGACCGGGCCGCCGCGGCCGTGCGGTTGCGTGATCGCCTCGCCACCCTCGCCGGGGCCGGGGTTCCCGGCGCCGATGTCGGCCTGCCCCAGGACGGCCGGTGGCTGTGGTGGCCCCGTGTCGTGCTCGTGGTCGAAGGGCAGGCCCGCGGAACGGACGGGGCCGACCAGGTGGAGGTGGTGACCGCGCAACAGGACGGCGACAGCGCGATCGTCACGACCGTGCGGCAGCTGCGCGAGCGCCGTCCCCGCGACCATGTCGTCGTGGTCACCGCCGACCGGGTGCTGCGCGAGCGGGTCCGCGCCGAGGGTGCCGGTCTCCTCGGGCCTGCGGCACTGTGGCAGCTACTGGACGCCTGCGACTGACGCCGTTCAGACCTGGGCGCCGTTGGTCGGATCGGCGCCGTCGGGTGGTCCTTGCTTGACCCGGAGCAGGAGCAGTCCGATTCCGGTGGCGAGCGCGAGCATGCCAAGCGGGGTGGCGATCGTGCTGGACAGCCCGATCAGCCGTGGCGCGATGAGCAGCAGGAGCCCGACAACGAAGAACAGCAGCACCACGAAGGCGCCTTTGCGAGGACGGGGCAGCGGTGGCGGCTCGGGCGGGACGTAGTGCTCGTCGTCGCCTGCCGGATCGGGAGCGAACATCGTGTCGTCCCAGCCGGCGCCGCCCTCGCGCCAGCCGGGCTCGGCGGGTGCGCTCTCGTCCGTCGCGGCGGCGCGGCGCGGCTCCCGCTTCGGCTGTGGCTCCGGCTCCGGTTCGGTTTCCGCCGGCTCGCCGAAGCCCTCCGCACGCAGATCCGCGACGATCTCCTCGAACGTCGCGTCCACGTCCTCCGGTCCGTCGGAGCCCGTCGGCCTGGTCACGCCGCCACCTGCCTGACCGATCGCACGAACTCGGCACTGCGTTCGAAGATGAGCGGCGCGTCGTTGTCCAGTGTCGCCACGTGGTAGCTGTCGTACAGCAGCACCTCGGTGAGCTGCGTGCTCCGGACCCCCTCGGCGATGACGCGTGAGTTCACCGGCTCCACAACGTGATCGACCACCGAGTGCATCAGCAACATCGGCTGCGTCACCTTGTACAGGTCCTCGCGGACCAGCTTCCACAGCCGGCTCAGGCTCGCCGCGGCCCGCACCGGTGTCCGTGCGTAGGCCGGCTCGATGACGCCCGGCTTGGCGATGTCGCCACCCACTCCCTTCACCGACGGCAGCACCCTGCCCAGCACGGGAAGCAGGCGGGCGTCCTTGCGCAACGTCAGCACCGAGGGGTTGACCAGCGCGAGCCCGGCGACGGCGTCGCCGAGCTGCTGAGCCAGCCGCAGGCTGAGCGTGCCACCCATGGACAGCCCGAACACGAACACCGATTCGCAGCTGCGCGCCAGCGTCTCGAACTCGGTGTGCACGCAGTCGTACCAGTTGGTCCAGCGGGTCCGGTTGCACTCCTGCCACGTCGTGCCGTGGCCGGGCAGCCGCGGGCAGCGAACCGTGTGGCCGAGGTCGGCGAGGTAGCGCCCCCAGGGACGCATGCTCGCCGGTGATCCGGTGAACCCGTGGCACAGGAGCACACCGACCTCAGTCGAGGCGGTGTGCGAGAACGGCTCCGCGCCGGCGAGCACAGGCATGCTCGATCGCCCTCCCGTCGAGCTTCGTCGTCCCATGTTCCCATGGGCGAGGGTGGCCGTGGGCGAGTGGTTTCGCTGTGAGATCGATCGCGGGGCCCACGCCAGTGGCCGCAGCGAGTTGTGCCTCGCCAGTGCGGGTTCGTACGCTTTGATCTGCCGTGGTTGTGCCGGTTCGGTCGGAGGAGGACGTGACGCGGTGCTGTATCGCCTCATGAAGTACGTACTGCTCGGTCCATTGTTGCGTCTCTTCTGGCCCACCAAGGTCAGCGGTCAGGAGAACATCCCGGCCACCGGTGGTGCCATTCTCGCCAGCAACCACCTCGCCGTCGCCGACTCGTTCTTCATGCCGCTCTACGTTCAGCGCCGGGTGACCTTCCCCGCGAAGCAGGAGTACTTCACCGAGCCAGGCGTCAAAGGCCGGCTGAAGAAGTGGTTCTTCACCGGTGTCGGGCAGTTCCCGATCGACCGGTCCGGTGGCTCGGCGGCGCAGGCCGCGCTCGACACCGCCACCCGGCTGGTAGGCGAGGGACGGCTGCTGGGCATCTACCCCGAGGGCACCCGCTCGCCCGATGGCAGGCTCTACAAGGGCAAGACCGGTGTCGCCCGGATCGCGCTGGAGGCCGCGGTGCCGGTGATCCCGGTCGCGATGGTCGGCACCGACAAGGTGAACCCGATCGGCTCCAAGATGTGGCGCCCGCGGCGGCTCGAGGTGCGGTTCGGCAAGCCGCTGGACTTCTCCAGGTACGAGGGCCTGTCGGGTGACCGGTTCGTCGAGCGGTCGATCACCGACGAGATCATGTACGCCCTGATGGAGCTGTCCGGTCAGGAGTACGTCGACATCTACGCGGCGAAGGCCAAGGAGCTGCTCGCCGCCGAGGCCGCGGGCCTGCGCCCGGCCGTGCCGGCGCAGCCCAGTGCTCGGGACGCGGCGCGGCTCCCGGAGAGCAAGGCCGGCTAAGCGGTCGAGTACCGTGCGGCGGTGCGATTCTTCTACGACACCGAGTTCATTGAGGACGGCGTGACGATCGACCTGGTGTCGATCGGTGTCGTAGACGCGCGTGGCCGCGAGTTCTATGCCGTGTCGACGGAGTTCGATCCCGGCAAGGCAGGCCCGTGGGTGCGGGAGAACGTACTGGACAAGCTGCCCTCGCCGGGCGATCGCGCGTGGCGCAGCCGGGAGCGGATCCGCCACGATCTGCTCGACTTCTTCGGCAGTCCGGCCGGCGGGATCGAGCTGTGGGCGTGGTTCGCCGCTTACGACCACGTCGCGCTCGCCCAGCTGTGGGGGCCGATGCCCGACCTGCCGCGCCAGCTGCCGCGCTTCACCCGCGATCTGCGGCAGCGCTGGGAGGACGTCGGCAAGCCGAGGCTGCCCGCGCCCCCGGCCGATGCGCACGACGCGCTCGCCGACGCCCGCCACAACCTGGAGCGGTGGAAGGTCATCGAGGAAGCCCGTAAGCGCCGAGGTTTCCCCGCCACCTGAGTTGAGTGGTCCCAGTGGTCCCCAAGGCCACCTAGGTCAGATACTGCGACGCGCAGCGTCTCCGTTCAACGCGACCAAGGTGGCCTTGGGGGAGGTTTTCAGCGGGAGCGGACGGCGGCGGCGAGGTCGTCGAGGAGGGCAGCCGTGGTGGACCAGTCGACGCAGGCGTCGGTGATGCTCTGCCCGTAGGTCAGCTCGCCGGCCTTGCCGAGGGTGAGATCCTGGCGTCCGCCGGCGAGGAAGCTCTCCAGCATCAGCCCGGTGATCCCGCGCTCACCCGCACCGATGCGTGTGGCCAGCTCACCGACGACGGCCGCTTGCCGGTGGTGGTCCTTGCCGCTGTTGCCGTGGCTGGCGTCGATGATGACGCGCTCCGGTAGCCCGGCCTTGCGCAACCTGCCGAGCGTGTCGGCCACCGTGGCCGCGTCGTAGTTCGGTCCCGTGGCGCTGCCGCGCAGGATGACATGGCAGTCGGGGTTGCCCGCGGTGGTGAACAGCGCCGCGAGACCGTCGGCGTTGATGCCGGGGAACACGTGGCTCGCCGCCGCCGCGCGCGTGGCGTCCACGGCGACCTGGACATCGCCCTCGGTGGAGTTCTTGATCCCCACCGGCATCGACAACGCGCTGCACAGTTGCCGGTGCACCTGGCTCGCCGCGGTGCGCGCGCCGATGGAGCCCCAGCTCACAGTGTCCGAAATGTACTGCGGCGTGATCGGGTCGAGGAACTCGCAGCCGACGGGAAGGCCGAGCGCCGAGACCTCGAGCAGCAGCCGCCGGGCCAGGCGAAGGCCCTTGTTGACCGCGAAGCTGCCGTCGAGGTCCGGATCGTTGATGAGTCCCTTCCAGCCCAGCGTGGTGCGCGGCTTCTCGAAGTACACCCGCATCACGATGTGCAGCTGGTCGCGCAGCTCCCCGGCGTGCTCGGCGAGCCGGCGCGCGTAGTCGAGGGCGGCCTCGGGGTCGTGTACCGAACACGGTCCCGCCACGACGAGCAGCCGACCGTCCTTCCCGTTGAGGATATCGACGGTGTCGGCGCGGCCCTGGGCGACGGTCTTGGCGACCGCGGCGTCCATCGGGTGTTCCTCGCGCAGCAATGCGGGTGACAGCAGTGGGCTGACGTGCGTGGTCCGTTGGTTGTCCAGCAGCTGGAGTGAATCGGCGGAATCCGCGGGAGCTGCGGTGAACGACATCGGGTGGCTTCCTTTCCGCAAGCCGCCCCGCGTCACCTGCGAGCCGGCTTGGCGTCCGGCTCGAGGTGGTTGGTGGTCAGCGCAAGGGCTCGCCGACCGACCCACCGCGGGCCGGCCTGCTAAACCAGAAATAGGAGCGCTGCACGCCGGAGACAGTAGCAGACACGATGCTGCTGCACCGATCAAGTTCGGAACCGCTAGGCTGGCGGCGCAACTGTGACGTAGAACAAACGCGGAGGTTTGATCTTCATGCGAGTCGGTGTGCTGACCGGCGGTGGCGACTGTCCTGGGCTGAACGCCGTGATCCGCGCGGTCGTGCTGAAGGGCATGGATGTGCACGGCTGGGAGTTCGTGGGCTTCCGCAACGGGTGGCGTGGTCCCCTCACCGGCGAGAGCCGGCCGCTCGGACGCGACGACGTCGAGGGCATCCTCACCCGCGGCGGCACGATCCTCGGCTCCTCCCGGACCAACCCGTACAAAGAAGAGGGCGGCCCCGACCGGATCAAGGCGGTGCTCCGCGAGCAGGGCATCGACGCGCTGATCGCCATCGGCGGGGAGGACACGCTCGGCGTCGCCAAGAGGCTCACCGATGAGGGCGTGCACGTCGTCGGTGTGCCCAAGACCATCGACAACGACCTCGCCGCGACCGACTACACCTTCGGTTTCGATACGGCAGTGCACATCGCGACCGAGGCGATCGACAGGCTGCACACCACCGCCGAGTCGCACCACCGCGCGCTCGTGGTCGAGGTGATGGGTCGGCACGCCGGCTGGATTGCGCTGCACTCGGGGCTGGCAGGTGGCGCGAGCGTCATCCTGGTGCCGGAGCGCCCGTTCTCCGTGGAGCAGGTCGTGCAGTGGGTCGAGCGCCGGTTCGAGCGCGAGTACGCGCCGATCATCGTGGTGGCCGAGGGCGCGCTGCCCGAGGGCGGCGCCGAGGTGCTGCAGAGCGGGGAGAAGGACGCCTTCGGTCACGTGCGCCTCGGTGGTGTCGGGACGTGGCTGGCCGAGGAGATCTCGCAGCGCACCGGCAAGGAGTCGCGCGCCGTCGTGCTCGGGCACGTCCAGCGCGGCGGTACGCCGACCGCCTACGACCGCGTGCTCGCGACCCGGTTCGGCCTGCATGCCGTGGATGCCGTCGCCGACGGCGACTTCGGCGTGATGGTCGCCCTGCGTGGTACCGACATCGTGCGGGTCAAGCTCTCGGAGGCGACCGCGGAGCTGAAGACCGTGCCGGCGGAGCGCTACGCCGAGGCCGAGGTCTTCTTCGGCTGAGTGTCCGCCGCGGGCGGTCCGGGTTCCGGGCCGCCCGCGCACGGATGGCCTGATCCGGCCATCGGTGGCGCCGGGGTAGCGTGAGACGGTGGCGTTCACCGGTTTCGGCGAGTACGCGATCGACTTCTTCGACGGTCTCGTCGCCGACAACTCCAAGACCTACTGGGACGCGCACCGCGAGACCTACCAGTCCGACGTGCGCGCGCCGATGGAGGCGCTGCTGACGGAACTGGAACCCGAGTTCGGAGGCGGCTTCGGCACGGGCAAGGTGTTTCGGCCCTACCGCGATGTCCGCTTCGCCAGGGACAAGAGTCCGTACAAGACGCACTGTGGCGCGGTCATCGAGCAGGGCCGCGGGGGCGGGGCCTACTACGTGGAGATCGGCCCGGACGGGTTGCGCGTGGGTGGCGGGTGCTTCCACCTCGCGGCCGATCAGCTCGCGCGGTTCCGGCAGGCCGTCGACGTCGATCTGCACGGCAAGGCACTGGAGACCATCCTGGCGGCGCTGCGCCGGTCGGGCTGGGAGATCGCAGGCGAAGTCCTCAAGACCCGGCCACGCGGGGTCGCCGCCGACCATCCGCGGGTCGACCTGCTGCGGCATCGCTCGCTCTACGCGGTGCGGGTCTGGGAGCCCGCCGACCTACTGCACGAGCCGGCCTGCCTGGACCGGGTGCGGGCCGCGTGGCGTGACGTGCGTGCATTCAACGAGTGGGCACGCGACCATGTGGGCACCAGCGAACTGCCGCGCCGCTGAAACTTTCCTTAACGATCTCGGGATCGGTACAGACGCTCGCGCGGCGAGGTACTACCCTGTTTGAGTGTGAGCCGACGAGCGAAGATCGTATGTACCCTCGGCCCTGCGACGGCGACGGCGGAGAAGGTCCGTGCGCTCGTCGAGGCGGGCATGGATGTCGCACGCATGAACTTCAGCCATGGCAGCCATGGCGACCACAAGCAGGTGTACAACCTGATCCGCGATGCCGCGGCCACGACCGGCCGCGCCGTGGGCATTCTCGCCGACCTGCAGGGCCCGAAGATCCGGCTCGGCACCTTCGCCGGCGGCCCCGTGGAATGGCGAACCGGGGACCGGGTCCGCATCACCGTCGAGGATGTGGCCGGCACCCACGACCGCGTCTCCACCACCTACAAGGGCCTGGCCAGGGACGCCAAGCCCGGTGACCGGCTGTTGGTGGACGACGGCAAGGTCGGCCTCGTGGTGGAGGGCGTCGAAGGTCCCGACGTGATCTGCGAGGTCACTGAGGGCGGCACCGTCAGCAACAACAAGGGCGTGTCCCTGCCCGGTATGGACGTGTCCGTTCCCGCGCTGTCCGACAAGGACATTGAGGACCTCGAGTTCGCGCTCGAGCTCGGCGCCGACTTCATCGCCCTGTCCTTCGTGCGCTCGCCCGCCGACATCGATCTCGTCCACCAGGTGATGGACCGGGTCGGCAAGGGCCGGGTGCCGGTGATCGCCAAGCTGGAGAAGCCCGAGGCGGTGTACAACCTCGAGGCGATCGTGCTGGCTTTCGACGGGCTCATGGTCGCCCGCGGCGACCTCGGCGTGGAGCTGCCGCTGGAGCAGGTGCCGCTGGTGCAGAAGCGGGCCATCCAGATCGCCAGGGAGAACGCCAAGCCGGTGATCGTGGCGACGCAGATGCTCGACTCCATGATCAACAACTCCCGGCCGACCCGCGCGGAGGCCTCCGACGTCGCCAACGCGGTCCTCGACGGAGCCGACGCGGTGATGCTGTCCGGTGAGACCAGCGTCGGCCGGTACCCGGTCGAGACGGTCGAGACGATGAGCCGGATCGTCGAGGCCGTCGAGGCCGACCTGCCGACGGTGCCGCCGCTGAGCCACGTCCCGCGGACCAAGCGCGGCGTCATCTCCTACGCCGCCCGTGACATCGGTGAGCGGCTCAACGCCAAGGCGCTCGTCGCGTTCACGCAGTCCGGCGACACCGTGCGCAGGCTCGCGCGGCTGCACACCCGGCTGCCGCTGCTGGCGTTCACCCCCATGGAGAGCGTGCGCTCCCAGCTGACCATGACCTGGGGCACCACGGCGCGGCTCGTACCGCACGCCGACTCGACCGACCGCATGATCCAGCAGGTAGACCACGCCATGCTGGAGACGGGTCGCTACCAGCCGGGTGACCTCGTGGTCATCGTCGCCGGCTCCCCGCCGGGCACCGTCGGCTCCACCAACCTGATCCGTGTTCATCGTCTCGGTGAGGACGACCACGCCTGAGGGGCGTGGCGTGCGCGCACCGTGTTGAATTCCGGGCATGACTGAGCTGGCGAAAGCCGCGGCATCCGGCCTGGACACCAATGCCGGGCTGGGTGGCCAGCAGGTGCTCGACCGCCTGGTGGCCCTGCTGGACCTGGAGAAGATCGAGGAGAACATCTTCCGCGGCGTCAGCCCGCCGCACTCGCCGACGCGGGTGTTCGGCGGGCAGGTCGCCGGGCAGGCTCTCGTCGCGGCAGGCCGTACCGTTCCCGTCGAGCGCAAGGTGCACTCGCTGCACGCGTACTTCATCCGTGCCGGCGACCCGAAGGTGCCCATCGTCTACGAGGTCGACCGCATCCGCGACGGGCGTTCGTTCACCACCCGCCGGGTCGTGGCCGTGCAGCACGGCAAGGCGATCTTCGCGCTGTCCGCGTCGTTCCAGCTCGACGAGGACGGGGTGGAACATGCCGAGCAGATGCCCGACGTGCCCGATCCGGAATCGCTGCCGACGCTGGCGGAGCGGACGAGGGACTTCGCCGATCTGCTCGGCCCGCGGGTGTTCCCGCGCCCCATCGACATCCGCTACGTCAACGATCCACCGTGGGCGACCAGGGCGACCGGGCAGCAGCCCGCGCGCAACCAGGTGTGGATGCGTGCCGACGGATCGCTGCCGGATACGCAGCTGCTGCACGTCTGCGTGCTGACCTACGCCTCCGACATGACCCTGCTGGACTCGCTGCTCGCGAGGCACGGGGTGTACTGGGACGTCGACAAGGTGCTCGGCGCCAGCCTGGACCACGCGCTGTGGTTCCATCGGCCGTTCCGCGCCGACGAGTGGTTCCTCTACGACAGCGCCTCGCCGACGGCGTCGGGCGCCCGCGGGCTCGCGACCGGCCGGTTCTTCAGCCGCGACGGCCGGCACATCGCGACGGTGGTCCAGGAGGGACTCATCCGCGTCCTCTGAACGGTCAGGCGACGAAGTTCAGATCCGGCTTGGTCCGCCGTTGGTGATGGTGACCCACCGTGTTCGGCTCGATGCGGGTGGCCTCGTCGATGTCCGGCCCGAGCGCGAGCTGGGCGGCCAGGTACGCCCGGCACGGCACGCGGCGACGCCTGCGGGTGAACAGCCGGAGGCGGCGGCCGTGACAGACGGTGCAGTGGCCACCGGCGTCGAGCCGGTGCTCGGCGAGGACGGCGCGCAGTGCGGCGACCACGAGCGTGCCCTGGTGCTGGGCGGCTCCGGCGCCGGCGTCGAGCAGGGAACGGGTGATGTCGTCCAGTTTGCGGTGAACGCTTGCCTGGAGGGGGTTGACGATGGGGTCACGCCGGTTCACGTGGTCTCCCGGGTTTCATGCAATGGAACTGTGCAACCACGAACGGTGACGAGCCTAGAACGCCGTCGTGCAAATTGCAGTCCACCGATCGGGCATTTCTCGGTGACCGCCCCGTCGGCAATGCGGTCGGCGTGCCCGAACCTGCTGGTTAGATGTGGCGCATGGTCCACGTCAACCGGAGGTGAGAACCCATGACTCGAGGGCACGGCCCGACCGTCCGCCGTCGCCGGCTGGCCAGCGAGCTGCGGCGGCTCCGGGAGGCGGCCGAGCTGACGATCGACGAGGTCTCCGAGAAGCTGGAGTGCTCGGCGTCGAAGATCAGCCGTATCGAGACCGGTCACGTCGGCGTCACCCCCCGGGACGCGCGCGACATGCTCGAACTCTATGGGGTACGAGGCGATGAGCAGGACGCTCTCGTCCAGCTCGCCAGGGAGGCGCGCAAGCGCGGCTGGTGGCACGCCTACAACGAGGTGTTCACCGGCACGTTCGTCGGCCTCGAGGCCGACGCCAGCTCACTGCGTGCGTTCCAGGCGCTGCTCGTGCCGGGGCTGCTGCAGACGCGGCACTACGCCCACGCGGTGATCAGGGCCATGCGGCCGGATGCCTCGGACACCGAGCTGGACCGCAGGGTCGAGGCGAGGATGGAACGCCAGCAGCTGCTGCGCGACCCGCACCCACCGGAGTACTGGGCCGTCATCGACGAAGCCGTTCTGCACCGTGCGGTCGGCGGTGCCGGCGTCATGGCGGACCAGCTGGCACACCTGGTCCGCATCGCGCAGCTGCGGCATGTCACGATCCAGGTCGTGCCGTTCGGCGCCGGGGCCCACCCGGGGATGGAGGGCCCCTTCCTCATCCTCGGGTTCCCGGAGCAGGCCGACTCTGACGTCGTCTACGTCGACAGCACGATGAGCGGGTTGTACCTCGAGGTCGAATCCGACGTACGCAGGTACGCCCTCATGTTCGACCATTTGCGCGCCGCCGCGCTGCCGCCGGAGGATTCCCTCCGCGTGATCGCGGAGGCAGCGCGAGGGTTCCAGACCGAGTAGGACACACCCGAGTAGAGGAGTTGGGGACATGGTGAACGAGGCCGGCCTTTCCGGGCTCGACTGGCGCAAGAGCACCTACAGCGGCGGCGGCAACGACTGCGTCGAGGTCGCGTTCACCTCCGACGGTGCGGTCGTACGTGACTCCAAGCATCCGGCCGCAGGTGCGCTGCGGTTGCCGGCAGCGCACTGGGAGGCCCTGCTGGCCGCGGCGCGTACCGGCGAACTCGACCTGCGCTGAGGTCACCGGCGGCCCCTTACCGCTTCGCCGCGCCTGCGCGGTGCGGGTAAGGGGCCTTCTGCGTACCAGCACGGCGTAAACGCCCAATGCCTGGCAACCCCTCTCAGTACGACGCTGGCCACCAGCACAGCGGTTGAGAACTGAGAGGGATGACTTCAATGGCAAGGGACTGGGCCTGGGACGCCCTGCACGCCGAGGTGTCGTACCGGGTCGAGGAGTTGCGCAAGGCAGGGAGGGGCAACCGGCCTGGCCGGGAACGGCGGTGGAGCCGCGGCCTGCGCCGACAGGTCACGGTGCCGCACCAGCGCACCGGCGCCCACGACAGCGATCCGGTGCGCTCCCTGCGCAGGACGCGCTGACACCGCGTCTGCCCAGGGCGAAACCATGGCGGGAATGTCGGTGGGGTACGAGAGAATCGCTCTCGTGCCCCGTCTTGGTTCCGGAATACCCCTGGTCGGCCGCGTCGATGAGCTGGCGCGGCTACGTGCTGCGCTCGCTCGCGCCGAGTCCGGTGAGGCCGCGGCGGTGCTACTGGCCGGTGATGCCGGGGTCGGCAAGACGCGGCTGCTGACCGAGCTGGTCGACCAAGCCTGCGGTGCGGGCGCGCTCGTGCTCACCGGACGGTGTCTGGACCTGCGGGAGGGCGGCTTGCCGTACCTCCCGTTCGCCGAGGCGCTCGCGAAGCTGGCCGGCGCGGCCGACCAGGTGATCGAGCAGGCGGTGCGGGCGCGGCCGGCGCTGAGCAGGCTCCTGCCGCAGGTGCCAGGGATCCCCGTGGCGAGCCAGCAGTACGAGCACGCGCCCGCGGCAGGTGACGACGCGCGTCCCCGGATCCGCACGGAGCAGGATCTCGGGCAGCTGCAGCTCTTCGACGCGGTGCTCGGCGTGCTCAGCGAGATCGGCGAGCACCGGCCGGTGGTGCTGCTGCTCGAAGATCTGCACTGGGCCGACGGTTCGACCCGCAACCTCCTGTCGTTCCTGCTGTCCCGGCTGCGGGCACAGCGGCTGCTGGTCATCGGCAGCTACCGCGAGGAGGACGTGCACCGGCGGCACCCGCTGCGCGCTCTGCTGGCCGAGCTGGTGCGCCTGCCCACCGTGGAGCGGATCGAGCTGCCTCCCTTCGGCGAGCCCGAGGCCAGGGCCTTCGTGCAGGCGCTGGTGGAGGAACCACTCTCGCAGGAAGTGGTGACCGAGCTGGTCGTCCGTTCCGAAGGCAACGCCTTCTTCGCCGAGGAGCTGCTCGCTTCGGGGCCCGCGTGCGCCGACCTTCCCGACGGGCTCGCCGACCTGCTGCTCGCCCGGCTGGAACGGTTGTCGCCGGACACCCGCCGGGTGCTGCGTGCCATCGCGGTCGCGAGCGACGGTGTCGCGCATGCCGCGCTGGCCGAGGTGTGCGGGCTCGGCGAGCTGGAGCTGGACGAGGCGCTGCGGGAGGCCGTTCATCACCACGTGCTGGTGATCGAGAACGGCTTCTACCAGTTCCGCCACGCGCTGCTGCAGGAAGCCGTCTACGGTGACCTCCTGCCTGGCGAGCGCACCCGGATGCACGCCGCCTACGCCGCCCGGATCCGGGCGAAACCGCAGGGCCGCGGGCACGACGCGCGGCTCGCTTATCACAGCATGCAGAGCAAGGACCTCACGACCGCGCTGGCGGCGCTGGTCCGCGCGGCCGACGAGGCCGAGCGCATCGGGGCCCCCGGCGGAGCGCTGCGACACGTCGAGCAGGCACTGGAGATCTGGGACGCGGTCCCCGCGGCGGATCGGCCCGCCGACTACACCGAGCTGCGGTTGCTGCTGGAGGCGTCCTACTTCGCCGGCACGTCGGGTGAGCCGGAGCGCGCGATCGCGTTCGCCCGCTCCGCCGTCGAGGCACTCACGCCGGGTGTGCCGCCTGATGCCGCGGCCATGGCGTGGCGCAGGCTCGCCGAGACACTGATGGCGCTCGACAGCATGTTCCCCGACTCGGTCGACGCGATCGGACGGGCGTGGGACCTGGTCGCCGAGGCCGAGCCGAGCCGAAGACGTGCGTGGGTGCTGGCCACCCGGGCGCAGGTGCTGCGCAACGACCAGCGGTTCGAGGATGCGCGCTGGAGTGCCGAGACCGCCGTCGCCGATGCCCGTGTGGCGCAGGCCGGTGGAGCCGAGGCCGCCGCCCTGATCACGTTGGGCGCGCTCGCCGACACCGCCGGCAACCCGGCAGAGGCAAGGCAGCGGCTGCGCGAGGCCGAGCGCAAGGCCGCCACGGCCGGCGCACCCGACGTGGAGCTGCGGGCGCTGTACTTCCATGCGCTCAGCTACGACGACCAGGCCGAGAACGCTCCAGCCATCGAGCTGTACCGGCGGGCCGTGGAACGCGCGGAGGAGACCGGCCTGACGTGGAGCTCCGTCGGACTGGGCGCGCGGTACCGGTACGTGTCGCTGCGCTACAGCAGCGGCGACTGGCCCGCCGAAAGCATGGAGCAGCCGAGGTCGACGGTGTCGAGCACGGTGACCGTGATGATGCAGGCCGCGTGGGTGCATTTCGTTGTCGCGCGTGGTCAGTTCGCCGAGGCCGAACGCCTGCTCGCCGATCTCCGTTCACAGTGGCGCTCCGATGTCTGGGTTGCGCTGGCCGCCAGCTCCGCCGGTGTCGAGCTGGCCCACTGGCAAGGCGACCATGCCGCGGCGATACGCCGGGCGAGGGAGGGCATCGGCTGGCTCGACGAGCTGGAGCCACGCATGCTGGGCGCGATCCGGATCGGTGCGCTGGGCATCGCGGCCACTGCCGCGGCTGCGGCACAGGCACGACTGCGCGACGACGCCGGGCGTGCGGCCGAGGCTGCAGCGGCGGGTAACGAACTCCTTGCCATGGTGCGCCACAGCGCCGAGACCGGTCAGCCGCGGACCGGCATCCTCGGCCCGGAAGGGCAGGCGTGGCTGGCCCGTGCGGAAGCGGCTGCGAGCGGACTGGACGGACCTGCCGACCCGGCGTTGTGGGCCAAGGCCGTGCAGGAGTTCGGTTACGGCGCCGTGTACGAGGAGGCCGTCTGCCGGGTGCAGCACGCGGAGGCCCTGCTCGCCGCGGGGGAGACTGCGCTGGCCACGGAGGAGCTGGTGGCCGCCCACGAGGTGGCGCAGCGACTGGCAGCGGCGCCACTGCGCGCGGCCGTGCGCGAGCTCGCGCGGCGGGCGCGGATCGGCCTGCCCGGGATCGCGCCTGCCCGGGACGCGCTCGACCCGCTGACCGACCGGGAACGGGCCGTGCTCGAACGGGTCGCGCTCGGCCGTACCAACCGGCAGGTCGGTGAGGAGCTCTACATCAGCGAGAAGACGGTCAGCGTGCACCTGTCCCGTGCGATGGCGAAGCTCGGCGCGAACCGCCGCACCGACGCCGTCGCTATCGCCTTCGAGCGGGGCCTGCTCACCAGAGCGGACTGATCGGCACGGGCCCTGGTCGACCTCGCCTCGCGGAGGTACATTCCGGTCGAAACCCGGACTTACAGGGAGGGCTGCTGTGCCGTTGCCGTCGCGGAGGAGCTCGTGGCTGGACGAGGACCTGGAGCAGTTCCGGGATCTCGCGAGAACCTTCTGCCACAAGGAACTCACGCCCCACCAGGAGCGCTGGATCGCGAACAAGCGGATCGATCGTGAGGTGTGGACGAAGGCCGGTGAGGTCGGGCTGCTCGCACTGTCCATTCCGGAGGAATACGGCGGTGGCGGTGGCACCTTCGCGCACGAGGCCGTGCTCTACGAGGAGCAGGCGCGAAGTGGTGACGGAGCCTGGGGTGTATCCGTCCACAATGGAATCGTGGCGCACTATCTGCTCGCCTACGCCTCCGAGGAACGGAAGAAGCGATGGCTGCCGAAGTTCGCCAGCGGGGAGTTCGTGGGTGCCATCGCGATGACCGAGCCAGGCACCGGATCGGACCTGCAGAACATCAGGACCCGTGCCGTACGCGACGGCGATGACT
Organism: Saccharomonospora sp. NPDC046836; assembly: GCF_040645195.1. NCBI lineage: Bacteria > Bacillati > Actinomycetota > Actinomycetes > Pseudonocardiales > Pseudonocardiaceae > Saccharomonospora > Saccharomonospora sp. NPDC046836. The sequence goes on along the minus strand of NZ_JBEYXW010000017.1, from coordinate 34,851 downwards.
ACGTCATCAATGGCGCGAAGACGTTCATCACCAACGGCTACCACGCGGACCTCGTCGTGGTAGCCGTGAAGACCGATCCCGATGCCGGCGCCAAGGGCGTGTCACTGCTCGCGGTGGAGACCTCCACACCGGGGTTCCGCCGGGGCCGCGTGCTGGACAAGGTGGGCCTGCGCGGCCAGGACACCGCGGAGCTGTTCTTCGACGACGTGCGGGTGCCGACGGCGAACCTGCTCGGCGGGCAGGAAGGGCTGGGCTTCATCCAGCTCATGCAGCAGCTGCCGCAGGAACGGCTCATCATCGCGGTCACCGCGGTGGCGGGCATGGAGGCCGCGGTGGAGCAGACGATCGCCTACACCAAGGAGCGGACCGCCTTCGACAGGCCCGTCTTCGCCTTCCAGAACACGAAGTTCACTCTCGCCGAGGCCGCCACCGAGGCGGCCGTGGCGCGCGCGTTCGTCGACCAGTGCATCGAGCGGCACCTGCGGGGTGAGCTGGACGTGCAGGGCGCCGCCATGGCGAAGCTGTGGACGACGGAGCGGGTGAACAAGGTCATCGACGACTGCGTGCAGCTGTTCGGCGGATACGGCTACATGATGGAGTACCCGATCGCCAGGGCATGGGCCGACGCTCGCATCTCGCGGATCTTCGGCGGTACCAGCGAGATCATGAAGGACATCATCTCGCGGACGCTCTGAGCGTTGGGGGGGTGGTGGTTGGGTGACGGGTGGGCACAGCAGCGCGGAGCGTTTCGTTGGGGGGCGGTGGTTGGGTGACGGGTGGGCACAGCAGCGCGGAGCGTTTCGTTGGGGGGCGGTGGTTGGGTGACGGGTGGGCGTGTCGGAACGCCTGCCGTTGCTTGCTGCGGCCTAGAGTGAAACCTGATTCACGACCTACGGGCAGTCACCGCAGCCGCCCGTTCGCGTGATTACCCGTCAGGATGTCCGGTGGTAGGGCATCATGGCGGTGTATTGGCGGGGAAGGACAGCGGTCGCCGTCATCAGTGCGGTACCGCCGAGAGGAATCGGATGGAGCTATGACGCCGGGTCTCAAGAAAGTCCTCATCTTCGGCGTCGTCGCCCTCGTCCTGTTCTTCTTGATCACCCGGCCCACCGACTCGGCTGACGCCGTGCAGACGGCGCTGGGCTGGCTGCGGGATGGCGCCGAAGCCATCGTGACGTTCGTGCAGAGCCTCTTCTCCTGACCCCAGAGCGCGCCGGCCGGCATCGCGAAACGCGATGCCGGCTGTTTTGCTGCGCTCTGACAGGGCAACTACGCAAAGTAACAAAACGCCGCCGAAGGCACTGTTACTCGACCATCCGGGTGGATTCAGGGGGTTAAGACCCTGGTCAACGAATTCCTCGCCCCGAGGGTCTGGCGCAGTGGACGTTCGCTCTCATACGGTGCTCACATTGCGTGATCAGCCGGTTCCCAGGCAGCACGCTCGACATCTCGAACAACGTTGCTCGACCAGTCTTTTGCGATAACGACAGCAGTTGCGTTGCAGAGGAGGCAGGGATGCGAGATCCCGGAGTTGACGCGATGATCCAGCAGTGGACATCCGAGCGTGAGCAGAGCGCGGAGGACCGCGAGATCAACCGGATCGCGTCGGCGTGGCTGGCTGAGGCGCCGCGACCCACCCCGGGCATCCCGGGGCAGCGCAAGAGCAGCGGCTCGGCGAGCTGGGCTCCGGTGGACGTCGCCGATCCCGGTTACCTCGCCGCGATGCGGATGCGCGTGCCCGATGCCCCTGAGGAGCTGCTCAATGCGGCCGCCGGCTGGTGGCAGATGATCGGCGACGTCAGTGAGGCGGAGGCCTGGTGGAACGCGGGCATCAGCCCCCTCGACCAACGGGCACTCGACTACCGGGCCGCCGGGCTCACCCCCGCCGACCTGAGCAAGCGGCTCGGACCGCTCACCGTGCTGGAACACCTGCGCCGCGGTAGCGCCCCGGCGTGGTGCGTTGCGCGGCTGGCCCGGCAGCGTCGCGACGCTGTGAGCTGATCGGACCTGAGCATGGCGTGCCGTTCGCCGATCGCGGCACGCCATCACGCTAGCCTCCGCTAGCTCGTTGTCAGTGCGACACGAGATCGGCTGTATGGAGGCCCAGCGGTGCGGGATCCGGGGACGCGTATTGCGGAGCGTCCAGGCCGAGCGGCCCTGGTGCGACTGCTCGTCATCGTGTCCGTGCTCGCGATGGCCGCGGGTGGTGTCTGGCTCGTCGCCAGGGCCGTCGAGCCGGAGGCGAGCCCGACCACCACCGAGATCCCCGCACTCGACGTGGAAGCGGTGACGGTGGAACCGGGCTCGGCCGCCCCGTCGAACGACACGCTCACCGGGACCCAGCCCAGCCGGCAAGACCAGGCGGGCAATGGGAATCCGCTCGCCGACTGGGCCGAACGCACCGCCACGATGACCGGCGTTCCGGCTCGGGCGCTCACTGCGTACGGCAACGCCGAGCTGGCAATGCGGGAGTATCAACCCGGGTGCCGGCTGTCGTGGGCGACACTCGCCGGCATCGGCCGGATCGAGTCCGATCACGGCCGCTACGGTGGCGCGGTCCTCGGTGCCGACGGCAGGCCGTCGGCACCGATCATCGGCGTCCCGCTCGACGGTTCCCCTGGCGTGCGGGCCATCCCGGACACCGACGGAGGACGGCTGGACGGCGATGCCGTCTACGACCGGGCGGTGGGCCCGATGCAGTTCATCCCCAGCACCTGGGAGCGGTGGGGCAGTGACGGCAACGGTGACGGCGTCGCCGAGCCACAGCAGCTGGACGACGCCGCCCTCTCCGCGGCCAGGTACCTGTGCGCGAACGGGCGGGACATGGCCGGCGCCGAGGGCTGGTGGGCCGGGGTGATCTCCTACAACAACTCCGTCGAGTACGCACAGAAGGTCTTCGGGCTCGCCGACGCCTACGCCAGGCAGGCCCAGGGTGCCAGTTCCTAGGCTGGTGCTAGCGTCGAGAGCGTGTCCACGAGCTCCTCGACCGCCCGCCGGCTCGCGATTGTCGGCGTGTGTGTCCTGAGCCTCGCCATTTGCTGCGGTCTCGCGTGGTGGCAGTGGGGGCGGTACACCTCCGCGGGCGGAACCTTCCAGAACCTCGGTTACGTCCTGCAGTGGCCCCTCTTCGGTCTCTTCCCCGCGTTCATGTTCTGGCGCCTGCGCCGGCTGCACCAGCAGGCCAACGCGAAGGCCGAGACGCCCGCGGCGGAGCAGAGTGGCGATGTCGAATGGGGACACCGGCCTGCCGAGGTCCCGGCGCCCCGCCCCGCCGCGCCCGCGGTGGCCGGCGGCGGCGACGAAGACGCGGAACTGGCCGCCTACAACAGGTATCTGGCGGAGCTGCACGCCCGTGATCAAGAGGTGAAATGAGATGGTGACGACCGACCGCGACAACACGACCGCGCCCGCCAAGACCCCCCTTCGGGGTCCGCTGCAGCGCTTCCGGATCGCGGCCTTCGCCACTGGTATTGGTCTGCTCGGCCTGTGCTTCGTGATGGTGCTGCGTTACGGCTTCGGCAACCCGGGCCCCTCCGCGGTGTGGTCGCCGATCCACGGCGTCATCTACATGGCCTACCTGGTGCTCGCGGTGGACCTCGCGCTGAAGGCGCGCTGGTCGGTGAAGGGGACCGTCGGTGTTCTGCTCGCCGGCTGCGTCCCGTTCCTCTCTTTCTACGTCGAGCACATGGTGAACCAGCGCGTCACTGCCGGCCGCAAACTCTGACAGAAAACGCAGGTGAACGGCCCGCGTCGGAATTGTCACCGCGGTGTGCCGAATTCGAACGGGACGCCGGCCTGAAAAGAAGTCGGCCGGTGTCGAATGTGTATTCCCACCGCTAAGACAATGTGAACGCGGAAAGTGAATTCGTGCCAGCGTGCGGCTGGGTCCCTTCCTGCCCGGTGGCGCGACGGCTCCCGGCGGTCCCGCCCGCTGTGAGTTGCTGCGGGCGGGCAGTTCGCGGACCGGGCAGCAGACGGCGATTGCCCGGTCGTGCCCAGGAAACCGTCAGCGCAGGGTCACCCGTCCTGATGCTCGTCGAGGTGGCTTTTGGACACTGTGTCAGAGCCCTTTCCAGGCTAAGGAGTGAAACACTTCGACGTAAATTCTTGCGCACACTTACTGTGAGTAGCGCGGGATGCGGAAGGCCCGGAGAGGACGTCGGCTACGCGCTGTCTTTCCCTAGGTCACGCAAAGGTGACGATCCGCTGGCCAGAGCTGGAATCCTGTCAGGAAGGCCGGCGCCTCGCCGTTCGGCGACGCCACATGATCGGGGACACTTTGGGGTATTCACTCCACCGTGGCAGCGTGTCTGCTACGCCGTTCGGGGGTCCGTTCGGGTGTCCGTTGCTCTATGTGGGTGACGCTTGATGGCTCCATGTCGATGAATACCGTAACCGAATTGCGCCGGACTCAACGCGGATGAGCGAATGAGCGGCCCGCTGGGCTGCCGAAATCGGTATTTCTGCTGGTCACGGTCCGAAGATCGACAGAATTCGCCAAGTACCCGATTGGTGTACGCTTTCGTCACCTCGACCGATGTCAATCCGGCATCACTACGCCTGGAAGCTGCGCAGTTCGCATGATGCGATGCGCGGCGCCCTCCGGGCTTGACACGGTCGCGCAGACGTAGACGACGGGCCACATGCTGGTCAAACAGTGAGCGAGCCGGAGGAGGAGTCACCTTCGTGACCGTTGCAGGAGAAGGCCAGGTGCCCGTGGGCAAGCTCCTCGGTACGCCGGCCCCGAAACCGTCGACGTGGCGGACTCTCGTGCGATGGCGTGACTGGAGCCTGCCCGTCAAGCTGGGCGCCGTCACGCTCGTCCCCATTGTCATCGCGCTGGTACTCGGCGGCATTACGTTGACCAACCAGCTCGAACGCGCTGACAGGTACGACCGCGTCGCGCGGCTCGCCGAGCTGAACGCGACCGCCCGGACGTTGCTCGACAGCCTGCAACGGGAGCGCACGCAGACCGCCACGCTGCTCACGGCGGGCTCGGGTGTCGACTCACCGGAGCTGCGCGCCACGCGTGGTGAGGTCGATGGTGCCGTGGAGCCGATGACGGCCGCGGCCGAGCTCGAGGGCGGTATCGCCGAGCCGCGGCAGGCCGTCAGCGACCAGCTCGGCAGGCTGGGGAGCCTGCGGGACCAGATCAACGCCGGTCAGGTCGGGCCGGTGCAGGCGATCACCGAGTACACGGCGATCACGACGGCACTGCTCAACCTCGACATCGCGTTGGTCTCCGGTATGGGTGACGACGGGATCGGCGGTACGCCCAGCGCGCTGCACGACCTGCTCGTCGCCAAGGAAGAGGTGTCGGTCCAGCAGGGGCTGATCGCGTACGGCATCGGCCGCGGCGGTCTGGCACCAAGCGAGTTCAACCAGCTGCGGACCTCCGATGTCCGGCTCACCGACCGGCTCGCGGAGTTCCGCACGGCGGCCACGCCTGCGCAGCGGCAGGAGTACGACTCACTGGTGCGCGGTGAGGCGTTCGACAACCGCGATCGAGTGGTCCGGACCGTGCTCGCCGAGCAGGACTCGGGCAACGGCACCAGTCTCGGCTCCGTCTCGGCGCAGCAGTGGGCGGACACCTCGGGTGCGGTGTACTCGGGCCTGGGTGAGGTGGGCAATCGGCTCGGCAGCCAGCTGAGTGGTACCGCGGGCGAGTTGGCCGACAGCGCCGGCACTCGGGTCCTCGTGCTCGCGATCGGGTTGATCGCCGCGCTGGTGCTGGCGGCATTAGTCGTGTTCTTCATTTCGCGGCAGCTGTTGCGCTCGCTGAAGGTCCTGCGCACGAGCGCGCTGGAGGTCGCCGACAAGGACTTGCCGGCCGCGGTGCAGACCATCCAGGAAGGCCGTTCGCAGAGCACCGAGATCCGGCCGGTCCCGGTGGCGACCAACGACGAGATCGGCCAGGTTGCCCGTGCGTTCGACGCGGTGCACAGCCAGGCGCTGCGGCTGGCCGCCGAGCAGGCGAGCATGCGGACCGGCTACGCGAGCGTGTTCGTCAACCTCTCCCGCCGCAGCCAGAGCCTGGTCCAGCGCCAGCTGCAACTCATCGAGCGGCTCGAGCGGGACGAGGAGGACGCCGACCAGCTGGCGACTCTCTTCCAGCTCGACCACCTGGCCACCCGGATGCGGCGGAACAACGAGAACCTCATGGTGCTCTCCGGCGCCGAGCCGGGCCGCCGGTCGGGACAGCCGGTCAGCGCCACCGACGTGCTGCGGGCCGCGGTGTCGGAGATCGAGCAGTACCAGCGCGTTGTCGTGCGTACCCCGCCGCAGGTCCGCGTCGTGGGCTACGCCGCGGGCGACCTGATTCGCCTCGTCGCGGAGCTGCTCGACAACGCGACCGCGTTCTCCGCCCCGGAGACGCAGGTGACGGTGGCGACCCGGGTCCTGGAGGACCGTTCGCTGTCGATCGACATCATGGACCGCGGCATCGGCATGAACGAGGCCGAGGTCACCGAGGCGAACGCCCGGTTGACCGAGGCCGGTTCGGTGGATCTGGCCACCTCGCGCCGGATGGGCCTGTTCGTGGTCGGCCGGCTTGCCAGCAGGCACGGTTTCGGCGTCGCACTCCACGGTGGCAGGGACATCGTCGGCGTACGGGCGACCGTCTCGGTGCCGGCTGAGCTGGTGATGGACCCGCAGGGCCAGCAGCCGCCCGCGCCGCAGCAGACCGCCCAGACGCCTGCGGTGCCCGGTCAGCAGACCGCCCAGACGCCTGCGGTGCCCGGTCAGCAGACCGCCCAGACGCCTGCGGTGCCCGGTCAGCAGACCGTTCAGGCGCCCGCAGCACCGAACGGACTGCCGCGCAGGCAACCGAACGGCACCAGCCGTCCTGGTGTGCTGCAGAGCTTCGCGCAGGGTGGTACTGCTCAGCTGCCGCCGCCGTCGGACAGCGAGGTGTCCGGAACCGCGCTGTTCACCCCGATCGGCCGCGACGAGCCGCTGGCCGACCAGTCCCGTACGCAGCCCGTTCAGCACCCTGCCCAGGCACCACAGCAGGCCCAGCCACCACAACAGCCATCACAACAGTCGGCCCAGCCGGACAGCGCTGCCGGGTCACGCGGCGGTGAGCTACCGCGGCGCGAGCCACGGCAGAACCGGCAGGCGGCCCCGGAGCCGGCCCCGTCGAATGCGGCAGAGCAGACCGCAGCCGCCGGCCAGCAGACCGAACCGGTCAGCGGCAAGGAGCTGTTCGAGGCCAACAGCACCGCGGTGAGCGACTGGTGGAGCGCGGCGACCACGGCGAGCGACGCCGAACGCAAGGTCCGGCAGAACGCGGACATGTCGGAGACGACGCCGATCTTCGACGAGACCCTGTCCGCATGGTTCCGCAGTGTCACTGAGCCGGGTGCGAACGTCGACAAGCTGCCGGAGGGCGGCTGGGACTTCGCCGCCGACGAGCGGTGGCGTGCGGTCCGGGCGGTGTCGCAGTCCGCTCCGGCGGACTTCACCAACGCGGGCCTGCCGCGCCGCCGCCGTGGTGAACAGCTGCTGCCGGGCAGCGCGGCCCCCACTGCCAAGGACGTGCCTGCGAAGGAAACCGAGGACAAGCCACTGGTGCAGGCCAGGGACGCCGTGGATGTCCGGAGCAGGCTGAGCAGCTTCCAGCAGGGGGTGAGTCGCGGCCGCAGGCACCGCAAGCCGGAGCCGGAGGCCAAAGAAACCCCGGTACAGGGCTCAGGTCTGCCGCAGCGGCGGCCGAAGAAGAAGACGGGCGCTCCGGCACAGTCGGCACAGTCGCCGGACACCTCTCAGCCCACCGAGCCGGCAGTGACCGGGGGGCAGGCGAACGCAGGCAGCGTGGCACCGGCCGCGGAATGGGCGTTCGCCGCCGACGAGGGGTGGCGCACGGTACAGGCGGCGTCGGGATCGGCGCCGTCGAGTTACACGGCGGCCGGGTTGCCGAGGCGTCGCCGTGGTGAGCAGCTGCTGCCGGGCAGTGTGTCGTCGCAGCGCTCGACGGAGAGCCGTCCGCGGACCGAACGCGATCCCGCGGACGTGCGAGGCAGGCTCAGCAGCTTCCAGCAGGGAATTCGCCGAGGCCGGCATCGGACCGCTCCGGCGACCGAGAGCAGTGAAGAGAAAGTGGAGGGTGAATGACCGCGCCGGAACGGGCTCAGCCCCAGCAGAATCAGTTCGGGTGGCTGGTGAACGACTTCGCCGAGCGAGTGCCCGGGGTGGCACACGCGGTGGTGGTGTCGGCGGACGGGCTCCTGCTCACCGCATCGAACCGCCTCCCGCTCGACCGGGCCGACCAGCTCGCCGCGGTGGCTTCCGGACTGGTCAGCCTCACGCAGGGCGCCGCGCGCTGCTTCGAAGCCGGTGCGGTCAACGAGACGGTCGTGGAGATGGAACTCGGCATCATGGTGCTGATGTCCATCAGCGATGGTTCGTGCCTCGCCGTCCTCGCCGCGCCGAACTGCGACATCGGCCAGGTGGCCTATGAGATGACACTTCTCGTCGACCGGGTCGGGCAGATCCTCACGCCCGAGCTGCGTGCTCAGCTGCAGGGCGCGGCCGGTCCGCTGATCGGCGAACCGGTCGGATGATCTTTCGATGAGCACGGGGCCTGAATTCTCCGGCGAAGAGGAGGGGAGTACGTTCGCCGACGTGCTCAACGGCTTCGCGTTGAGTTCCGGTCACGGCCGTCATGAGCGTGAGAAGCCCAGGGACGACCCCGGTGAACACAACGGCCGGGCAGTACCACAGGCGCAGCCGCCGCCAGCGGACGAGCGCGCCGACACCCGGTACACGACCGGAGAGGAGCAGTCTGTGTCAGCCGAAGCCATCCCATTGCATCCAGCGGAGGAGACCGGGTTCGTGCGCCCGTACGCCATCACCGGCGGACGGACGAAGGCGAACTACCCGTTGGAGCTCGAGACTTTGGTCTCCACCCGAGAGGCCGCTTTGCTGGTGGTGCCCGACCAGATCGAGCACCAGCTGATCATGGAAGAATGTCGGACTCCACGTTCGGTCGCCGAGATCGCTGCGGTGCTCCGTGTCCCGCTCGGCGTGGCGCGGGTCCTGATCAGTGACGCGGCGGACACGGGGTTGGTCACCGTGCACAAGACCATCTCCGGTGACGAGGGTGCCGAAGCGCATTTGATGTTGATGGAAAGGGTTTTGAGTGGACTCCGTCGGCTTTAAGGCACCGCGCGATGCCGCGCCGAAGACGATGACGTCGGCCAAGATCGTCGTGGCCGGAGGTTTCGGGGCGGGAAAGACGACCTTCGTCGGGTCGGTGTCGGAGATCGTGCCGCTGACGACCGAGGCGATGATGACCGACGCCAGCACCGGCATCGACGACCTCGAAGCGACACCCAACAAGGCCACGACGACGGTGGCCATGGACTTCGGCCGGGTCTCCCTCGACGAGGATCTGATCCTGTACCTCTTCGGGACACCAGGCCAGCAGCGCTTCTGGTTCATGTGGGACGACCTGGTGCGCGGGGCGATCGGTGCGGTGGTGCTCGCCGACACCCGGCGGCTCGCCGACTCGTTCGCTCCCGTCGACTTCTTCGAGGACCGCGGCCTGCCCTACATCGTGGGTGTCAACACCTTCGACGGCGTGCTGCAGCACGACCTGGCAGACGTGCGTGAGGCCCTGTCGATCGACCCCAGTATCCCGATCGTGCGGTGCGACGCGCGTGACCGCGAGTCCACCAAGCAGACGCTGATCACGCTGGTGGAGTACGCCATGCGGCAGTGGATCGCGATGCGTCCGGCGAACCCGGTGGGCTGAATCGATCAGCTTCGGTGAGACACCCGTCACGATAGTGCTTGGGTTTAAAATAGTAGGAAGCCCAAGTATTTTGGAGGCATGACCTCCGAACTGCACCGGCCTGCGCACCCCGTCCGGTTCGTGACCGCCGCGAGCCTCTTCGACGGTCACGACGCGTCCATCAACATCATGCGGCGGATCCTCCAGTCGCAGGGTGCCGAAGTCGTCCACCTCGGGCACAACCGCTCCGTGGACGAGGTCGTCACCGCGGCGATCTCCGAGGACGTGCAAGGCGTTGCCATCAGCGCCTACCAGGGTGGGCACGTCGAGTACTTCACCTACCTGGTCGACCTGCTCCGTGAGCGTGGCGCCGGGCATATCAAGGTGTTCGGCGGTGGCGGCGGTGTCATCGTGCGCGAGGAGATCGAGCTGCTGCACTCGCGGGGGGTCGCGCGGATCTTCTCGCCGGACGACGGGCTCCGAATGGGCCTTCCCGGCATGATCAACTCGATGATCGAGGCCTGCGACGTCGACCTCGCCGCGCAGGAGTCCGGCGCGGTCGAGCAGCTGCTCGCCGGGGATGTGCTCACACTCGCGCGGACGATCACCCGGCTGCAGCAGCAGGTTCTGCCGGCGGAGTGGCTGACCCAGCTCCGGGAGGCGGCCGGCGCGCGCACCGTGCCTGTTCTGGGGATCACGGGCACCGGTGGGTCGGGAAAGTCCTCTCTCACCGACGAGCTGATCCGGCGCTTCCGGCTCGACCAGGAGGACAAGCTCCGCATCGCCGTGCTCGCGATCGACCCGACCCGCAGGCGGGGCGGTGGCGCGCTGCTCGGCGACCGTATCCGGATGAACTGTCTCGGCGGCGACCGCGTGTTCTTCCGCTCACTGGCGACCCGCACCGCGGGCGGCGAGATCCCGGCAGGGCTCGACGACACGATCCTGGCCTGCAAGGCGGCTGGCTACGACCTCGTGATCGTGGAGACGCCGGGCATCGGCCAGGGCGACGCAGGCATCGTCGACCACGTCGACCACGCGCTCTACGTCATGACACCCGAGTTCGGCGCCGCCTCGCAGCTGGAGAAGATCGACATGCTCGACTTCGCCGTCGCCGTCGCCATCAACAAGTTCGAGCGCCGCGGGGCCGAGGACGCCCGCCGTGACGTCGCCCGCCAGTTGGTGCGCAACCGCGAGGAGTTCGGTGCTGCGCCCGAGGACATGCCCGTCTTCGGTACGAGTGCCGCTACGTTCAACGACGACGGAGTCACCGCGCTGTACCAGTTCCTGCGGGATCTGCTCGCCACTGACGGCCTGTCGGTGTCGGCGGGTGTGCTGCCGCGGGTCGAGGGCAAGGTGTCGACCGACCTCAGCACGATCATCCCGCCGCAGCGCATCCGCTACCTGGCCGAGATCGCCGGGGTGGTTCGCGGCTACCACGAACGGACCCGCCAGCAGGTCGACGCGGTGCGCAGGCGTGAGCACCTCGCCGCTGCGCAGGATGCGCTGGCCGCGGAGGGCGCTGACACCGCGGCGCTGGACCGGTTGCTCGCGCAGGCAGAGTCCGATGTGGACACGGCGACCACCGCATTACTGGAGCAGTACACCGAGCTGGCCGAGTCCTATCGCGGTGAGGAGCTCGTCGTGCAGGTGCGCGACCGGGAGCTGCGCACGCAGCTGTGGCGCGAGACTTTGTCGGGCAACCGGGTGCCCCGGGTCGCCCTGCCGCGCTACAGCGAGCCGGGTGAGCTCGTGTCGTTCCTGCGCCGTGAACATCTGCCGGGGTACTTCCCTTACACGGCAGGCGTTTTCCCGTTCAAGCGGGAGGGTGAGGACCCGGCCCGGATGTTCGCGGGTGAGGGCGATGCGTTCCGTACCAACCGCCGGTTCAAGTACCTGTCGGCCGAATCGGAGGCCAAGCGGCTGTCGACGGCGTTCGACTCGGTGACGCTGTACGGCTTCGATCCCGCCACTCGCCCTGACATCTACGGCAAGGTCGGCACATCGGGCGTGTCCATCGCGACGCTGGAGGACATGAAGGCGCTCTACGACGGCTTCGACCTCACCGCGCCGAGCACGTCCGTGTCGATGACGATCAACGGGCCCGCGCCGACGATCCTGGCCTTCTTCCTCAACGCCGCGATCGACCAGCGCACGGACGCGTTCCGCGCCGAGCACGGCCGCGAGCCGACGGCCGAGGAGGCCGCCGGGATCCGTGACTGGACGCTGCGCCAGGTTCGTGGCACGGTGCAGGCCGACATCCTCAAGGAGGACCAGGGGCAGAACACCTGCATCTTCTCCACTGAGTTCTCGCTGCGGATGATGGCCGACATCCAGGAATGGTTCATCCAACGGGAAGTGCGCAACTTCTACTCCGTGTCGATCTCCGGCTACCACATCGCCGAAGCCGGTGCGAACCCCATCTCGCAGCTGGCGTTCACGCTCGCCAACGGCCTCACCTACGTCGAGTCGTACCTGGCGCGGGGCATGGACATCGACGACTTCGCGCCGAACCTGTCGTTCTTCTTCTCCAACGGTATGGACGCCGAGTACTCGGTGCTCGGCCGAGTCGCGCGGCGGATCTGGGCGGTGGCCATGCGCGAGCGCTACGGTGCCAACGAGCGGTCGCAGAAGCTGAAGTACCACGTCCAGACCTCGGGGCGGTCGCTGCACGCGCAGGAGATGAGCTTCAACGACATCCGCACGACACTGCAGGCCCTGTGCGCGCTCTACGACAACGCCAACTCGTTGCACACCAATGCCTACGACGAGGCCATCACCACGCCCAGCGAGAGCTCGGTGCGCCGGGCGATGGCCATCCAGATGGTCATCAACAAGGAATGGGGCCTGGCGAAGAACGAGAACCCGCTGCAGGGATCGTTCATCATCGACGAGCTGACCGACCTCGTCGAGGAAGCGGTGCTCACCGAGTTCGACCGGATCTCCGAGCGCGGTGGCGTGCTGGGTGCCATGGAGACCGGCTACCAGCGCGGCAGGATCCAGGACGAGTCGATCCACTACGAGCGGCTCAAGCACGACGGCTCGTTGCCCATCGTTGGTGTGAACACGTTCCGTAACCCCCATGCTGCCGAGGACGAGGTGGAGGTGGAGCTGGCGCGGGCGACCGAAGCGGAGAAGCAGTCGCAGCTGGAGCGGCTGGCCGACTTCCAGCGCAGGCACCACGACGAAGCGCAGCAGGCACTCAAGGAGCTGCGCGAGGCCGCTACCCGCGGGGACAACGTGTTCGGGGTGCTGATGGACGCCGCGCGGGTGTGCTCGCTCGGGCAGATCACCGAAGCGTTCTTCGAGGTCGGTGGCCAGTACCGGCGCAACGTCTGACGCCGCCGCGGCGCCTGGCCGTGATCATCGTGCGGTGGCAGGGGTAGGTTGGCGGGAAGCCACACGTACCGGGCACGCAGAAGGGCGGTTGGGGTCGTGAGTGGAGTTCAGATCGGCATCGCGGCGGCACTCGAGCAGTTCTCGCCGCGGGAGTCCATCGAGTTGGCGGCGCTGGCCGAGCAGCACGGGTTCTCCGGTCAGATGGCGGCAGACCACTTCCAGCCGTGGGTACCCGCCCAGGGCGAGGCTTCGTTCGTGTGGAGCGTGCTGGCCTCGCTCGCCGAGAACACCACCGGCGACCTCGGCCCCGGGGTGACCTGCCCGACCTTCCGGCAGCACCCCGCGATGGTGGCGCAGGCGGCGGCGACGCTCGAGGCGACCTACCCAGGCCGCACCTGGCTGGGCATCGGCTCGGGGGAGGCGCTGAACGAGCACATCGTCGGCGGGTACTGGCCGGAGGCCCCGGAACGGGTACGCCGGATGTTCGAGGCGCTCGAGATCATCCGGAAGTTGTTCACGGGCAAGGACGTCAAGCACAAGGGTGAGTTCTTCACACTGCACACCACGCGGCTGTGGACGATGCCGGACGTTCCGCCGCCCATCTACATCGCCTCGGCAGGCCCGTACACCTCGCGTAAGACCGGTGAGCTCGCCGACGGCCTGATCACCCCGGGTGCGTCGTTGGAGAAGCTCGCCGGGATCCTGGACAACTTCGGCAAGGGCGCGCGCACGGCTGGCAAGGACCCCGACAGCATGCCCAAGCTGCTGCAGGTTCACCTGTCCTGGGCGGCGACCGACGACGAGGCCTGGAAGAACGCGCTCGAGCAGTGGCCCAACGGCGGGATGAAGTTCCCGAAGGCCGACATCCGCTCGCCGTTCGACTTCGAGCAGATGGCCAAGCTGGTCCGGCCGGAGGACTTCGCGGGCCGCATGGTGGTCTCCGCCGACCCGGATGTGCACCGGGCCGCGCTGCAGAAGTTCATCGACGCCGGCTTCAACCGCATCTACATCCACAACGTGGGCCGCAACCAGCAGGAGTGGATCGAGGTCTTCGGCCGCGAGGTGCTGCCCAAGCTCACCGCGTAGCGCCTACCGGTAACGCTGGTAGGTCCACTCCAGGAAGCGCTCCACGCCGCGGACGACGTGGGCGCTGCGGATCGACGGGAACAGGTCGAACGCGTGCTGGGCACCGGGGATCTCCGCGTAGGCCACCGGGTGCGGCGATACCGCGCGCAACCTGCCGACGAAGTCCCTGGCTTCCTGCACCGGAACCATGGTGTCCCGTTCGCCGTGGATCACGAAGAACGGCGGCGCCTTGGCGGTAATGCGGTCCAGTGGTGAGGCGGCCACGTAGTCGTCGTGGTCGCGCACCGGATCCTTGCCGACGACGTACCGGGCCAGCAGGTGGCGCAGCCGTGTCTCACTCGCCCTGGATCCGCTCGTCCCGGCGAAGTCGTAGACGCCGTAGTGCGGAATGCACGCCTGGATGCTGGTGTCGACGTCGGTGAAGCCAGGTTGCAGGCGCGGGTCGTTGGCCGTCAGCGCCAGTAGTGACGCCAGGTGGCCACCCGCCGAGCCGCCCGTCGTCACGACGTAACCGGGATCCCCTCCGTAGTCCGCGATGTGTGCCCTGATCCACGCGAGCGCCCGTTTCGCGGCGACGATGTGCTCCGGCCACTGCGCCGCGGGGGAGAGCGGGTAGTTGATGGCGACGCACACCCAGCCGCGCTGTGCCATGTGCAGCATGAGCGGGATGCCCTGCTGGTCCTTGTTGCCGACGATCCAAGCGCCGCCGTGCACCTGCAGCAGTACCGGCCGGCCGGACACGGCGGCGCGCGGGCGGTAGATGTCGAGCAGGAACCGCCTGCCGCCTGGCGCGTAGGCGATGTCGTGGTCGCGGCGAACCTCCTTGCCGTCCAACCGGAACGGCAGCACCAGCTGGCCCCACGGTGTGGCCAGGTCCTTGGCGTTCGGTGGTCGGCGCAGGCCCTGGCGGTAGTCCGGGCCGAGTGCCTCGACCAGTGCGTCCTCGACGGCGCCACGAGCCCGCTGCGCTGAGGCGATGAGCCCGGCCAGCCCCGCCGCGGACAGTGCCGACATCGCCAACCCGACCCTGTCGGCGCCGCGCCAGCCGCGACGGGCGAGGTGGGCCGCGGTGTCGGTAGCGGTCAGGGCGAGCAGTTGCGGCGCCAGTTCCGCGGTGAGCCAGCCGGCGAAGAACGCACTGATCGAGGTACGCGGACCGGA
Source organism: Saccharomonospora sp. NPDC046836 (assembly GCF_040645195.1). Lineage (NCBI taxonomy): Bacteria > Bacillati > Actinomycetota > Actinomycetes > Pseudonocardiales > Pseudonocardiaceae > Saccharomonospora > Saccharomonospora sp. NPDC046836. The sequence continues at coordinate 19,535 of NZ_JBEYXW010000017.1, read as the reverse complement.
CAGCGGGCGCAGGGCGTTGGCGGTGAGCCCCAGTTGCAACGCGCGACGGGTCCTGAACGTGGGTTGCATGCTCCGCGAGCGTACCGGGTCCCGGTGACGGCGATGGAACATCACGCCGCCCGCCACGCGGGTCACCTGGCTGCCCTCTGGCGCGCAGCCGCCCGTGTCTGCGACGGTGAGTGGCACGCCGTAGGTGATGTCGAGCGAGGTGGGGCATGCAGATTCCGGCGATCGTGGCGTGGATACTCACCGGCACGTTCCTCGCTCTGACGTACCCGTGCCTGGCGCGCCTGACCAGGCTCGACTATGTGCGACTCGGTAGTGGGGTGCGGCACATCGATCTCGCGGGCCTGCTGATGACGCTCGCCATGGTCGCGATGGTGTCCCCGGTGGGCGGCCCGATCCCGGTCGCGGGCTGGCAGGCGGTCTTCCTGGTGGTGGCCGGCTGGTTCCTGTTCGCGTCACTGCGCGACCGGATGGCGGCGGGGGTGTGCCGTCGCTGCGATCTCCACCACGGCTTGTCGGCGCTGGCGATGCTGTACATGCTTGCGGCGATGCCGCATGCCGGGCACGCCACGTGGCCCACCATGGCGGACGCGCCGGGCTCGCTCGCGCTGCCGGTGATCGCCGTACTTGCGGCCGCGTACTTTGGCTTCGACGGTGTGCAGGCCGGGGCGCGTGCGGTGCGTTCGCTGCGCAACCGTGGCCCGGACGGGCTGCCCGCAGGGTTCGCTTCGCGGGCCGTGTGCCGGGTCGTGATGGGGCTCGGCATGTCGTACCTCTTCGTCGCAACGCTGTGAGCCGAGTGCGGTACGGATGACCGCCGCGCCGCACCCGCTCAGCCCACTTCGCAGGTCGGGTCATGATGCCAGCGCCATTGGGCTCCGTGTGGTGGCGCGATCGGGTTTCAGTCTCGCGGGGATGGTGTGGAGGGTGTTGCGGCGGGGTTGTTGTTCGGGGTCGCTGTGGGGTGGTGGGATGTACCAGGGGATTCCGTTGGTCATGCGGATGGTCCAGTTGCTGTGGTGCACCACCCGGTGGTGATGTGGGCAAATGAGGGTGAGTTTGTCCAAAGTGGTCGGTCCGCCGTTGCTCCACTCCACGATGTGGTGCGCTTGGCACCACTTGGCCTTGCGGTCGCAGCCCGCGAAGGTGCAGCCCTTGTCTCGGTGGATCAGTGCCCGCCGGAGGCTTCGGGGTACCGTGCGGGTCGTCCGCCCGACGTCGAGGACCTCGCTGGCGGTACCGAAGACCATGGGGGCCGCTTTCGCGTCGCAGGCCATCCGTCGGATCTGCCCCGCCGACATCGAGAGGTGACCGTCCACGAGGCCCTGTCCGATCCCGGTGGTGAGCTGGTCGAGGGTGGCCGACACCAGCAGCGTGACCGGTTCTCCCGCCTCGGTGGGGGTGTCCGGGCAGCGGGCGGCCAGGGCGAGGATGTCGGCGAAGGCGTCGCCGTAGCGTTCGTCCCGGGAGCGGAGGTCCGGGCCATCATCGCTGGACCGGGGAGCGGTTAACGGTGACAGCAGGTTGGCCAGCAGCGCGCCGGTTTCTTTGTCCAGCCCGAATGTTCCGGTGACGCCGTTGGCGGTTTCGCGGAAGTCCAGCCACCGTTTCGGCTGTATCAGGGTGTCATCTTTGGGTTCGGCGCCATCAGGGTCCAGGCGTTCCCGGATCTCCCAACCCAGCCTGGCGGTGATGCGGGGTTCACTCATCGTTGCGGCTTCGCACAAGATTTTCTCGGCTGCGGCCCGGTCTTCGTCGGTAGCGTCAAGCGGTAGCTGGCGGATCGCCTCCACGTGCTCGGGCCCGATCGCGCCGCCCCGCAGGGTGTCCGCGGTCGCCGGCAGGTCCGCCGCCACCGGCGCACCCGACGTGGTGACCGAAGGCAGCAACGCGCGGGCGTGGGCAACCATGCGCCGCGCATCAGCTGGATTGAGGTTGAACATCTCCCGGACCAACGCGCCGACACCGGAACAGCCCTGTGTGGCAGGCAGACCTCGCGCGTCGATCTCCGCGATCAACGCCAACTCGTCGGCATACGACTTCCGCCGCCGCTGCTCCTTCTCTCGCAGGGCGTCCAGAAGTTCCTTATCCCCCAACGACATCGGGGAGATCACGTTCTCACACACAAACACAGCCTACCACAACGCTCGAACATGTGTTCGAGTTTTTTGGGAGGGCGGAGGGGAGGTGGCCTTCCGTCCTGATTGGACATTCTGGTGCGCCGGAAACAGAACCGCTCCTATCATCACCTCATGGCGAGTGAGCGGGTGGCAGTGGTGACAGGTGCCGGGTCGGGCATCGGCAGGCAGGTGGCGCAGGCGTTGCTCGGTGCGCACTATGGGGTCGCGCTGGCGGGGCGTCGTGAGCAGCCCCTCGTCGAGTCGGCGGCCGGATCGTCCGCCGCGCTCGTGGTCCCCACCGATGTCACGGATCCCGACGCGGTGGCGGCGCTGTTCGCGGCGGTGCGTGACCGGTGGGGCCGGGTGGACGTGCTGTTCAACAACGCCGGCACCTTCGGCGTGCCGGGCTCGGTCGACACCTTGCCGGTGGACGACTGGCGGCGGATCGTCGACGTCAACGTCACCGGTATGTTCCTGTGCGCCCAGCATGCCGTGCGCCTGATGAAGGTGCAGCGGCCACGTGGCGGGCGCATCATCAACAACGGCTCGATCTCGGCACACGCGCCACGACCGGACAGCGTGGGCTACACCGCCACCAAGCATGCGATCACCGGCCTGACGAAGTCGATCTCGCTGGACGGCAGGGCGTTCGACATCGCCTGCGGGCAGATCGACATCGGCAACGCCGCGACCGAGCTCACCGCGGGCATCGCGGTGGGCGCCAGGCAAGCCGACGGGAGTACGCGGCCGGAACCCACGTTCGACGTCCAGCACGTCGCCGAGACGGTGCTGTTCATGGCGGAACTGCCGCTGTCGGCCAACGTCCAGTTCCTTACCGTCACCGCGACCGCGATGCCGTTCATCGGCCGCGGCTGAGCTGAAAAACCGTGCATTGACCCTGCACCGCGTTCACGCGCACGCTGCGGGACACAGGGGACCGTGCGTGGAAGGGCCGGGCCATGACATTCATGCAAGTCATCGAGTTCAAGACCTCGCGCTACAACGACGTGAACGAGCTGGTCAACGGCTGGATGCGGGAGACAGAGGGCAAGCGGACCGCAACCCACGCGGTTATGACCAGTGACCGTGACCGTCCCGGAAGCTACCTGGAGATCGTCGAGTTCCCGTCCTACGATGCGGCCATGGCGAACTCGAACCTGCCCGAGACCGGCAAGTTCGCGGCACGGATGAACGAGCTGTGCGACGAGCCGCCGGTCTTCCACAACCTCGACGTCATGCGCGACGAGTCGTTGTAGCGCGGCCTACGAATGCGTCCTCCGGCGCAGGGCGTAGGCAGCCGCGCCGGCCACGAGTACACCAGCTCCTGTGACCACAGAGGACAGTGGAAGGCTGAACGCCAGCAGCGTGCAGCCCGCCAGGCCGATCGCAGGCACGATGCGGTTGCCACCCAGTGTCCACGCGCTGGCATTGGCGATCGCGTAGTAGGTGAGCACGGCGAACGCGGAGAAGCCGATCGTGCCACGCAGGTCGGCGAACGACACCAGGATCGCCACGGCCACGCCGACCGCCAGCTCCGCCCGGTGCGGCACCGCGAACCGCGGGTGCACGGCGGCGAGCGGCCGGGGCAGGTGGCCGTCCCTCGCCATCGCGAAGACGGTCCGTGACACACCGAGCACCAGCGCCAGCAGCGCGCCGAGCGCGGCAAGTGCCGCCCCGGCCCGCACCGCAGGGACGAGACCCGACCATCCCGTGCCCGCCACGGCCTGCGCGACCGGATCGGCCGTGGTGGCGAGCGCGGCAGGTCCCAGCTGCAGCAGCAACACCACCGCCAGGACGGCGTAGACGGCGAGCACGATGCCGAGCGCGATGGGGATCGCGCGCGGGATCGTCCGTGCCGGATCGCGGACCTCCTCCCCGAGTGTCGCGATGCGCGCGTAGCCGGCGAAGGCGAAGAACAGCAGACCCGCCGCTTCCAGCACGCCGAGCGGGCTCGTCTTGGGGAAGGGAGCGAGGCGCTGCGTGCTGAGGTCACCGGCCACGACCATCGCCGTCACGGCGGCCGCGAGCACGAGCAGACTGACCGTCACCAGCACCGCCGTCGCGCGTGCCGACCGCTGCACCCCGCGGTAGTTGAGGCCCGTCAGCGCGGCGACGACCAGCACCGCCAGCAGGCTCCGCCAGGGCTGGCCGAGCCCGGGTGCCGCATACACCACCACCGTCAGCGCCATCGCGGCGCAGCTCGCCGTCTTCCCCACGACGAAACCCCAGCCGGCGAGGTAGCCCCAGAAGGGGCCGAGGCGCTCCCTGCCGTAGACGTAGGTACCACCGGAGGCCGGGTAACGCGCAGCCAGCCGTGCCGAGGACGTCGCGTTGCAGTACGCCACCACAGCCGCCACGGCGAGACCGAGCAGCAGCCCGGAGCCGGCCACACGTGCCGCCGGCGCGAACGCGACGAACACGCCCGCACCGATCATCGAACCCAGCCCGACGACGACCGCGTCCGCGGTGCCGAGCCTGCGAGCGAGTTGGTGTGGTTGCGCGCTCATGGGATGCAACCTACCGGTGCCCCATTGCCGTCCCCGGTCTATGAGGTGTACAGCGACGATCATCGGAGTCGGCGCCGGGCTGCTCCTGCTCACCGGCTGCGGTGCCGAGCAGGCCCCGCCCGGGAGCGTGCCAGGGAGCCTGCCGGCCGCAACAACCAGCGAGCCGGTCAGGGAAGCGGCCGGTGAACCCGCGCGGGTCGACGGCGCCGCGCTGCCCGAGGGCTACCCGGTCGACGTCTCGGTGGCAGGCGATGGCCGCACACTGACCGTGGTCGGGCAGGAGGGTGGCTGCAGCAGTGCCGGGGCCGAGGTGGCCGAGCAGCGTGCCGACCGCGTCACGATCACCATGATCGAGACCAAACCCGTGAGTAAGGACCTCGCCTGCACGATGGACATGCGCTACCCGCCCATCACTGTGCGGCTCGACGCCCCGCTCGACGGCCGGCTCGTCGTGCTCCGCTACATGGAGCGGAAAACCTGACCAGACCGGTCTAGTGTGGCGCCATGACACGCCGTCAGGTCTCCGTCACCAGGACGATCGCCGCCACTCCCGAGCAGATCTTCGAGCTGCTGGCCGATCCCACCCGGCATCCGCTGCTGGACGGATCGGGGACCGTCACCGCGGCTCGTGAGGACAACCCGGAACGGCTCGAACTCGGTTCGACGTTCGGGATGAACATGAAGATGGGCGCGCGCTACCGGATCACCAACACGGTTGTGGAGTACGAGAAGAACCACCTCATCGCCTGGCGGCACTTCGGTGGTCACCGCTGGCGCTGGCGGCTCGAACCGGCAGCGGACGGCCGGACCACGGTCACCGAGACCTTCGACTGGTCGACCGCGCGCGTGCCGTTCCTGATCGAGCTCGCCGGGTACCCCGCCAGGAACAAGGCCGGCATCGTCGCGACGCTCGACCGCCTGGCGGGGATGTTCCCGGAGCAGGGCTGACCGGTCAGCGGAACGAGATCTGCAGCACCGGCTCGGCGGTCTCGGCGAAGAAGTCGTTGCCCTTGTCGTCGATGACGATGAAGGCGGGGAAGTCCTCGACCTCGATCTTCCAGACGGCTTCCATGCCGAGCTCCGGGTACTCCAGCACCTCCACCTTCTTGATGCAGTCCTGGGCGAGCCGGGCTGCCGGGCCACCGATGGAGCCGAGGTAGAAGCCGCCGTGCTGCTGGCAGGACGTGGTGACCTGCTTCGACCGGTTGCCCTTGGCCAGCATCACCAGTGATCCGCCCGCGGCCTGGAACTGCTGGACGTAGGAGTCCATCCGGCCCGCGGTCGTCGGCCCGAACGAGCCGGAGGCGTAGCCGTCCGGCGTCTTCGCCGGGCCCGCGTAGTACACAGGGTGGTCGCGCAGGTACTGCGGCATCTCCTCGCCCGCCTCCAGCCGCTCGGCGATCTTGGCGTGCGCGATGTCCCGCGCCACCACCAGCGGACCGGTGAGGCTCAGCCGGGTCTTCACCGGCAGCTGCGACAGCTGCGCCCTGAGCTCGGCCATCGGACGGTTCAGGTCGACCGCCACGACCTCCTCGGAGAGGTCGTCCTCGGTGACCTCGGGCAGGAAGCGGGCCGGGTCGCGTTCCAGCTGCTCGATGAACACGCCCTCAGCGGTGATCTTCGCCTTGGCCTGGCGGTCGGCCGAGCAGGACACGGCGATGCCGACCGGGCAGGACGCACCGTGCCGGGGGAGCCGGATCACCCGCACGTCGTGGCAGAAGTACTTGCCGCCGAACTGTGCGCCGATGCCGAACTGCCTGGTCATCTCGAGCACCTGCTGTTCGAGGTCGGTGTCACGGAAGCCGTGGCCGAGCGGTGAGCCCTCCCGCGGCAGGTCGTCGAGGTACCGCGCGGAGGCCAGCTTGGCGACCTTGAGGTTGAACTCGGCGGACATCCCCCCGACAACAATGGCCAGGTGGTACGGCGGGCAGGCGGCCGTGCCGAGGCTGCGTAGCTTCTCGTCGAGGAAGCGGGCGAGCCGTTTCGGGTTCAGCACCGCCTTGGTCTCCTGGTAGAGGAACGTCTTGTTGGCGCTGCCGCCGCCCTTGGCCATGAACAGGAACTCGTAGCCGGGTTCGGCAGCACCATCTCTGTGGTACAGCTCGACCTGCGCGGGGAGGTTGGTGCCGGTGTTGCGCTCCTCCCAGAAGTTCAGCGGCGCCAGCTGCGAGTAACGCAGGTTCAGCTCCTGGTAGGCCTCGAAGACACCCTTCGACAGGGCCTCCTCGTCGCCGCCGCCGGTCAGCACGCCCTCGCTGCGCTTGCCGATGACGATCGCCGTGCCGGTGTCCTGGCACATCGGCAGCACACCCCCCGCCGAGATCGCGGCGTTGCGCAGCAGGTCCATCGCGACGAAGCGGTCGTTGCCGCTGGCCTCGGGGTCGTCGACGATCGCGCGCAGCTGCTCCAGGTGCGAGGAGCGCAGCAGGTGCTGGATGTCGGTGATCGCCGTGCGGGCCAGCGTGGTCAGCGCCTGCGGTTCGATCTCGAGAAAGCGCCTGCCGCCGGCCTTGACGACGCGCACACCGTCGGCCGTGACCAGCCGGTACTCGGTGCGGGTGTCCTTACCCAGCGGGAGGACGTCGGTGTGCTGGAACTGTGTGGTGGAAGAGACAGTCACTGCTTGCGCTCCGTCGCACGTCGGCCGAAAGGGGATTCCGACCGTACCGCGCGTCGTGACGGCGCGTGGTGAGCCCGGCCCGCGGCGCGACGCAGATCACCCGCGATCCGAGGGAGCGGACACGGATATGCGGAAGGCCGGGCCCAACCCCGAAGGACCCGACCTTCCCTGGACGGCGGCAAGTACGCGTGGAACCCGCCGCGAAGCCCGATATCAGCTCGCGTAGGCGCGCAGCCGGTCGGCACGCTCGCCCTGGCGTAGCTTGGACATGACCTCGCGCTCGATCTGGCGCACCCGCTCGCGGGACAGGCCGAAGTACTTGCCGATCTGGTCGAGGGTGCGGGGCTGCCCGTCGTCGAGGCCGTAGCGCAGCCGGATGACGTGCTGCTCGCGGTCGTCCAGCGTCCCCAGCACCCGCCGCAGGTCGTCCTGCAGCAGGCCGGAGATGACGGCGCTCTCCGCGTCGGTCGCCTCGGAGTCCTCGATGAAGTCACCCAGCGGCGCGTCCTCCTCGGCGCCGACCGGCATGTCGAGGCTCACCGGGTCACGAGCGTGGTCGAGCAGGCTCGCCACCTTGTCCTCGGCGATACCGGACTCGGCGGCCAGCTCCTCGTTGGTGGCCTCGCGGCCGAGCTGCTGGTGCAGGTCGCGCTTGATCCTGGCGAGCTTGTTCACCTGCTCCACCAGGTGCACCGGCAGCCGGATCGTGCGCCCCTGGTCGGCCATGCCGCGCGTGATCGCCTGCCGGATCCACCAGGTGGCGTAGGTCGAGAACTTGAACCCCTTGGAGTAGTCGAACTTCTCCACGGCACGGATGAGGCCGAGGTTGCCTTCCTGGATCAGGTCGAGCAACGGCATGCCCCGGCCGGTGTAACGCTTCGCCAGCGACACCACGAGACGCAGGTTCGCCTGCAGCAGATGGTTCTTGGCGACCCGGCCGTCACGGACGAGCGCCGACAGCTCGAACCTGCGCTCGGCGGAGAGCCCGGGGGTGCTCTCCCGCATGTGCTCGGCGAACACTCCGGCTTCGATCCGCTTGGCGAGGTCGACCTCCTGTGCCGCCGTCAGCAGTGCGGTCTTGCCGATGCCGTTGAGGTACACCCGCACGAGGTCCGCAGCGGGACCCTGTGCGTCGAGGTCGGGTTCCTCGGTAGGAGTGGGGACCGCGTCGTCCTCGAAAGCGGGCATCGGGATGTCCCGCTCGCGGATCCCGCGGGCCTCACGTTCGAGAGTCTGGACGGACATTCTGCCTCCCCGGTCAACGGGCTGACGTGTTGTGCGGTGCTCACGCCTGCGTTGCGCATCGCGCTACGAGCCTGTGGAACTCGCCTACGCGAGCCCAGCTTGCTGGCTGGACATTCGGGTCAACGTCGGTGTGCGCGAAATCGTTCCCGGACTCGAGCGGCATGTTGAGCGGCTCACGTTCGAGCAAAGCTGAGCTTTTCCTGAGACGACTCCGGGCAAGCGATCAGCGGCGTTTTCCTTTACCTGGTCTAAACCTCGACCAGTACGGTGAATGGTCCGTCGTTTACGCTGTGCACGGCCATCATCGCGCCGAACCGCCCCGTTTCGACCGTCGCGCCCCGCTCCCGCAGTTGCTGCACCACCGTGTTGACGAGCTCTTCCGCCGTCTCCGGCCGGGCAGCGGCTGTCCACGATGGACGGCGGCCTTTGCGGGTGTCGCCGTAGAGGGTGAACTGGCTGACCACAAGTAGTGGCGCATGCGCACTCGCGCATGATTCCTCGTCGCGCAGAATGCGCAGCTCGTGCAGTTTGCGGGCCATCGTCGCGGCCTGCTCGGCTGTGTCGTCGGTGTGAATTCCCAGTAATACCAACAGACCTGGTTCGTCGATTGCGCCGACGACCTCGCCGTCGACGGTGACCCGCGCTTCGGTCACCCGCGCTGCGACTGCCCTCACCGCGCGCCCTCGGCCACCGTCAGCATCCCGTGCCGGACGAGCTCACGGACCACCGGCAGTGCCGCCGTTGCCAGCGCCGCACTGTCGAGGCCGTGTGCGGCGGCCAGCAGTTCGAGAAGACCGGACAGCGGCAGCACACCCCGGCAGCCCGCGAGCAACGCCATCGCCAGTTCGTCGAGTTCGTGCTGCCAGCCCGGTCCGTCGGTGCGGTGCAGGCGGCGCACCACGGTCTGCCAGCCGTCGTCCCCGGGCTCGGCGATTCGTTCGAGCACCACCGTTTCCGGCACGAGGAACACGGTGTCCAGCAACGCGGCATCGTGCCGGCGTAGCCACTCCACCCGGTCGAGCCAGGCCGCGGCCTCGGTGCCGAGCGGGTCGTCGAACGCCTGCCGCAGGTCCTCGCACACGATCGTGGGCTGGCTGTCCGTTCGGCGCAGCGTGACGAAGCCGAAGCCGACGCCGGCCACGCCCGCTGCAGCGAACCAGTCCAGCCACGTACCGGCTTTGGCCATGCCCTCGGGTGAGCGCGGGTCGATCCCCGCGTCCCGCAGCCACGTGCCCACGTAGAGCGCCGGGTCGGCGACATCGCGCTGGACGAACCACGCATCGGTGCCGTGCGGCAGCCAGCGCGTCACCCGGTCAGCCCAGTCCTCGCCCTCGATGTGTAACCACGAGGCGAGCAGGTGACCGACCCCGCCCTCGGTGAGGAAACCGGGGAGCTGGCGCACCACGAGCGCGCTGGCATCGTCACCGGCCAGCCCCGAGTCCCGGTAGACGTAGTCGACGCGAGCAGGGCCGACGACGAACGGCGGATTGCACACGATCTGGTCGAACCGCCTGCGGGCGACGGGCGTGAACCACCCGCCCCGCACCAGCTCGACGTCCAGCTCGTTGAGCCGGAAGGTGCCCTGTGCCAGGCGCAGGGCCCTGGCCGAGACGTCCGTTGCGGTGATCCGCTGTGCATGCCTGCTCGCGTGCAGTGCCTGCACCCCGTTCCCGGTGCCGAGGTCCAGCAGCGAGCCGACAGGGCGCCGGCTGGTGGCGCGGACCAGGCTCAGCGAGGCGTGCCCGACACCAAGCACATGGTCCTCCGTGACCGGGCGGCCCAGCTGCTCGGAGTCGAGGTCGGCCACCACCCACCACGAGCCCTCGTCATCGGCGTGCGGTCGCACGTCGAGCCCGGCGCGCAACAGGTCGCCGTCGGCCCGCAGCAGTCCGGCGGCCAGCGCGTCCTCGAGCGGCAGCGGCGCGAGCGCACGCCGTACCTCGGCGGCGGGCTCGGCCGTGCCCAGCAGAAAAAGCCGGATGAAGGTGCCGAGGGTCCCGGCGTCCAGGCTCGCCCGAAGCGCGGGCACCGGCTCACCTCGGCCGAGCGCGGCGTGCGCCTCGGCACCCAGCACGCCGACCACCCCGTCCGCGTCGTAGCCCGCCGTGCGGAAGGACTCGCGCAGCCGGGCGCAGAACTCCTCGGTCAGCTCGGGAAGATCACCGTTCACGGTGTGTCATCGTCCCACGGCGAACGGGTCCGCCCGTGCACCGGCTGGCATCGCCCACCCCAGCGTGGTCAGATGGCGCGATGCGCAGTCGTGCTGCCAGCACCGTGCTGTCCGGCCTTGCCGCCGAGCTGCCCGAGCTCGATGAGCTCTATGTCGACCTGCACCGCCATCCGGAGCTGTCGTTCCAGGAGACACGCACGGCCGCCGTGCTCGCGGACCGGTTACGCGCCGACGGTTACCAGGTGCACACGGGCATCGGCGGCACCGGCGTGGTCGGGGTGCTGCGCAACGGCGCGGGCCCTGTGGCGCTGCTGCGGGCCGACATCGACGCGCTGCCGGTGCAGGAACGGACGGGGCTCGACTACGCCAGCACAGTCCGCGCGACCGATGCGGAGGGCCGGGACGTGCCGGTCATGCACGCGTGCGGGCACGACATGCACGCCACCTGGCTGTCCGGAGCCGCCAGTAGGCTCGCGGCGGCCCGGCAGGCCTGGTCCGGCACCGTGCTGGTCGTCTTCCAGCCGGGGGAGGAGTCCGGTGGTGGGGCGCGGGCGATGGTCGCCGATGGGCTCTTCGAGCGCGCGGGCGTGCCCGATGTCGTACTCGGCCAGCACGTCGCCCCCGCTCCGGCGGGCTGGGTGCTCACCCGGCCCGGGGTCCTGATGGCCGCCACCGACGCCATCCGCATCACGCTGCACGGGCGGGGCGGTCACGGCTCCCGTCCTGAGACCACGGTCGATCCGGTGGTGCTGGCGGCCTCGGTGGTGCTGCGGCTGCAGACGATCGTGTCGCGGGAGCTCGCGGCCACCGAGTCCGCGGTGGTCACGGTCGGTTCACTGCACGCCGGCACGACGCACAACGTCATCGCCGACGAGGCGACGCTCGAGGTGAACGTGCGCACCTTCGACTCGCAGGTCCGCAGCCGGGTGCTGGCCGCGATCGACCGGATCGTGCGCGCCGAGGCGCAGGCGGCGGACGCGCCGCGCCCGCCGGACATCGTCGAGCTGGCGACGTTCCCGGTCACCGCCAACGACGAGGCCGCCACCAGCCGGCTGACCGACGCGTTTCGCGCGTACTTCCCGGACGGCCGGGTACAGGAGGCGCCGCAGGTGACCGGCAGCGAGGACTTCGGCGAGTTCGGCAGCGCGGCCGGTGTGCCCTCGGTGTTCTGGCTGGTCGGCGGGGCGGACGAGCGGACCGTGCTCGACGCGCTGGCCGCCGGCCGCTTCGAGCGTGACATCCCCTCGAACCACTCGTCGCTGTTCGCGCCGGTGCGTCACCCGACGCTGCGCACCGGCGTTGAAACCCTTGTCGTGGGCGCACTCAGCTGGCTGCCAGCCCGGGGTGTCGGCTGAGTCGGGGCGGTGGGACCATTGAGGGTGGAGGTGGTTCCGGTGAGCGAGCACGACAGGCAGATCAACCCGGTGCTGATCACCGAAGCAGCGCCTTCCTACGACGACGAGCTGGCCGCACGCAAACGCAAGTACGTGCTGACCATGGGGATGCGCATCCCGTGCCTCGTGCTGGCCGGTGTCTTCTACCACACCTGGTGGCTCGCGCTCGCGTTCCTGGTGCTGTCGGTGCCGCTGCCGTGGATCGCGGTGCTGATCGCCAACGACCGGCCGCCCCGCAAGGCCGAGAAGGTCAGCCGCTACCAGCGCCACAAGGCACAGATCGAGGGCCGCTCGCACAAGGTGATCGACGGCTGAGCTCAGCCGGTGGGCTGCGCGCCCACTTGGCGGACAGCTAGTGTGCCGAGAGTGACGCCCGCACGTAGGGCGTCGATCGTGGGTTCCCCGCGGAGCCAAGCGGCCAGCAGCCCGGCGTTGAACGCATCCCCGGCCCCGGTGCTGTCGATACACGGCGCGGGCTCGGCCGGCATCGTCAGCACGCCGTCGCCGTTGACCCAGGCCGCGCCGTCGAGGCCCGTGGTGACCACGACCGCGCCGACGGTGCCGAGAAGGTCCTGTGCCGCCGCGACGCCGGGGCGGCCGGTGAGCGCCTGCAGTTCGACCGCGTTGGGCAGCAGCAGATCCACCCCACGGACGTCATCGAGGAAGCCGGCCGGATCGGTGAGCAGCGCCGCGGACTGCGGGTCCACCGAGGTGCTCAGCCCGGCCTCGCGCGCGGCGGTGAGCGCCGCCAGCCCCGCGGGCCGCGACGACGGATCGAGCAGCACGTAGCCGGACAGGTGCAGGTGCCGCGCGCCAGCCAGTGCCGCGCGGCCGACGTCGGCAGGGGAGAAACGTTTGTTGGCGCCGCGGTCGGGCAGCATGCTGCGCTGACCGTCACCGTCGACCAGGACGACCACGCAGCAGGTGGCGGTGTCCGGGTCGATGGCGAACGCGCATTCGACGCCGGCGGCCTCCAGTTCGGTACGAACCAGCCTGCCTCCCGGATCGTCGCCCACCCTGGCCACGAGCGTCGGCGCAGTGCCAGCCGCGCGTAGCCACAGCGCGGTGTTCGCGCCCGCTCCGCCGCCGGTGAGGCGGACGCTGGCGCGGGTGTCCCCGCCATGCGCGACCGGTCCGTCGTGCCGGGCGACGACGTCGAGGCCGGCGTCGCCGACGACGACCACCTTCACGACGCCAGCTCCACCGCCACCTGAGCGGCCAGCGCCGCGTTCGCCAGCACCAGCGCCTCGTTGGCGTCGAGACTCACCCCGCCGCTGGCGGTGTGGAAGTGCTCCAGCAGCACCGGTGTGACGTCCGAGCCGTGCACGTTGCGGGCCTTGACCAGGTCGAGGCCCTCGGCCAGCAGCCGGTCGTGCAGTCCGGCGTCCATCTCGGCCTCGGCGGGGATCGGGTTCGCCAGCAGCACCCCGGAGTCGGCGAAATGGCGGTGCGCGGATACCGCGGCCGCCACCTGCCGGGGGTCGTCGACCCGGTGCGGCACGGGCAGGCCGGAGGAGCGCAGGTAGAACGCGGGGAACTCGTCGACGCCGTAGCCGAGCACCGGCACCGAGTTGGTCTCCAGCACCTCCAGCGTCGCCGCGATGTCGAGGATCGACTTCATGCCCGAGCACACGACCAGGACGGGAGTGCGTTCGAGTGCACCGAGGTCGGCGGAGACGTCCCAGGTCACCGTCGATCCCGGCACCGGAAGGTGCACCCCGCCGAGGCCGCCCGTGGCGAACACGCCGATGCCGGCGGCGTGCGCGAGCACCGACGTACTCGCCACGGTCGTCGCGCCGGATCGGCCGCGCGCGATCGTGGGCCCCAGGTCGCGCACGGACAGCTTCGCCAAGTCCGCACCGGGGGCGCAGATCCGCTCCAGCTGGGCGGGGGAGAGGCCGACCAGCGCCGTGCCGTCCAGTACCGCGATCGTGGCCGGGACCGCACCGGCGTCCCGCACGACCTGCTCGAGCCGGCGCGCCACGTCGAGGTTGCGGCCGGGCGGCAGGCCGTGGGAGAGCAGGGTGCTTTCCAGCGCGACGACGGCAGTGCCGTCGGAAAGGGCGTCGGCCACCTCGGCCGACATGGCGAGGCGCTGCGGGGAGGTGCTGATCACCTCAGCATCTTGACCCACCGGCCGGTCGCCGGCTCCCGGTGGGTCGGCCGGGCAGGCGCGATGCGGCATCATGGACGCGTGAGTACGCAGACCTTGCCTGATGTCGACACCCGCCCAGAGGGTACCGACGCCACTGATGACGACTCGCCGAAGATGTTCCACTACGTGCGGAAGAACAGGATCGCCGAAAGCGCGGTCATGGGCACGCACGTGGTGGCGCTGTGCGGCGAGGTGTTCCCGGTGACGAAGTCGCCGAAGCCGGGCTCGCCGGTGTGCCCCGAGTGCAAGCGAATCTACGAGAACCTGCCACCCGGCGGCGGCGAGTAGTCCGCGTTCTCGGTCCCCGCAGGGCCGCGCGGGCCCGCCGGGGGACTCCCCCCGGCGGGCGGTCCGTCCCCGGATTCCGGTTCTGGTTTGCGCGGCTTGCGCAGCGGAGTCGTGGTGCGCTGCCACAGGCTCCTGCCTTCTTGCTCCTGGAGCCGTTCGTTCGCGCGTTCCATCTCCAGCCGCCGCCACTTGCGGCGCTGCCTGCGGGTCATCTTCGCAGGCCACAGCTCCTGGATGGCGCTGTTGAAGTAGGCGCCGCCCACGATCGCGAGCCCGATGAAGAAGGTGAACAGCAGGAAGGCGATCGGGGTCGCGAGCGCGCCGTAGGTGTAGCCGGTCGTGGTGATCCAGGCGATGTAGATCCGCAGCCCGATGCTGGACAGCAGGAAGATCACCATCGCGAGTACGGCTCCCGGCAGCCCGCGGTGCCAGGGCAGCTTGCGTGGTAGCGCCAGCTTGTACAGCGTCGCGAGCGCGACCACGAGCAGCGCGCCCACGGTCGGGTAGTACAGCGTGCCCACCCACCCTGAGATGGTGTGCCGCCAGTCGACCGGGAAGAACTGGGGCAGCAGGTCAGGCCCGATCGCGATGATCGGCAGACCCACGACCAGCAGCACCAGGCTCACCAGGTAGAGCAGCAGCGCGAAGATCCGCTGCCACACCTCGTTGCGCACACCGTACTGGCCGTGGGCGACCGTGATCGCGTCGACGAACGAGGACATCGCGGAGGAACCCGCCCACAGCGAGATCAGAAAGCCGACCGAGACGATCTCGCCCTTGCCGGTGGTCAGGATGTCGTTGACCGTCGGCTGGATGATCTGGTTCACCACACTGCCGCTGAAGATCGTCGCGGAGAAGGCGATGATCTTGTCGTGCACGGCGCGCACGACGGCGCCGCCGAACCAGTCGCCGAGGAACCCGAGACTGCCGAGCAGGCCGAGCAGCAGCGGTGGCAGCGACAGTGTCTGCCAGAACGCGGCCTCGGCCGACTCCGAGAAGATGTTGCCTTCCCACGCTTTGCTGAAGGTGCGGCCGATCAGGCGCAGGGGACCGTTGCGCCTGGCCCGTGGCTCAGGCGCGCGCCCGCCCTCGCCGTCCTGTGTCCTGGGTCCTCGCGTCTCCATTGCGGTTCAAGCATGGTCCATGGGCTGGCATTCGGCGCGTTGGGTCCCGCTGAATGAAGCCGGCCGGCCGTCTGGGCGGTGGTGGGCGGGAGGCTCGGCGTGCCGTGGACGGCCCCTGTCGGTGCGGCCGGGTACGCTCTCCGGGCGCCCTCACCGCGTACCCGGCACGGCTGCCGGGTCCGTCCATGTGGGGGCCTTCGTATGTGTCGTGAGCGGTTCGCGGGTGGAGGGGAGTGGCAGCGTCGGTGTCGGATACGGCCCAGGCCCAGCACGGTTTCGCCGCACCCGAACCTCAGCACGACGCCACGGCCCGCCCGCTGCGTGCCTGGCAGCGCAGGGCGCTCACCAAATACCTGACGCAGAAGCCCAAGGACTTCCTCGCGGTCGCGACGCCCGGCGCCGGCAAGACCGTGTTCGGGCTGCGGATCGCCGCCGAACTGTTGTCCGACCGCACGATCGAGGCGGTCACGATCGTGACCCCGACAGAGCACCTCAAGCACCAGTGGGCCACCGCGGCGGCTGCCGCCGGGATCGCCATCGACTCGAACTTCCGCAACACCACCGGCGTCACGTCATCGGACTACCAGGGTGTGGCGGTGACGTACGCGCAGGTGGCCGCACATCCCAACCTGCACCGGGTGCGCACGGAGAACCGCAAGACGCTGGTGATCCTCGACGAGATCCACCACGCAGGCGACGCCAAGTCGTGGGGTGACGCGGCGCTCGAGGCGTTCACACCGGCCGTGCGCAGGCTCGCGCTCACCGGGACCCCGTTCCGCAGCGACGACTCGCCGATCCCGTTCATCAGCTACGAACCCGATGGCGATGGTGCGCTGCGCAGCAAGGCCGACCACTCGTACGGCTACAGCGACGCGCTTGCTGATGGTGTCGTCCGGCCGGTGGTGTTCCTGGCCTACTCGGGGGAGGCGTCGTGGCGCACCAGCGCCGGCGACGAGTTCACCGCACGACTCGGTGAGCCGCTGACGGCCGAGCAGACGGCGCGGGCGTGGCGGACGGCACTGGACCCGAGCGGGGAGTGGGTGCCCTCCGTGCTGCAGGCCGCCGACACCCGGCTCACGCAGCTGCGGTCCAGTGGCGTTGCGGATGCCGGCGGGCTGGTGATCGCGACCGATCAGGACTCCGCACGTGCCTACGCCAAAATCCTGACGAGGCTCACCGGCGAGGCGCCGGTCGTGGTGCTGTCCGACGACCCCAAGGCGACCAGCCGCATTGGCGAGTTCTCCGAGTCGACGGACCGCTGGCTCGTGGCGGTGCGCATGGTCTCGGAGGGCGTCGACGTGCCGCGGCTGGCCGTCGGCGTGTACGCGACCAGTGCGTCGACCCCGCTGTTCTTCGCGCAGGCCATCGGCCGGTTCGTGCGTTCGCGGCAGCCGGGGGAGACCGCCAGCGTGTTCCTGCCCAGCGTGCCGGTGCTGCTGGAGCTGGCGAGCGAGCTGGAGGCCGAGCGCGATCACGTGCTCGGCAAGCCGCACCGGGAGAAGGACGGCTGGGACGACGAGCTGCTCGTCGCGGCCAACCGCACCCAGGACGAGCCGGGCGAGGAGGAGAAGGCGTTCACGTCGCTGGGTGCCTCGGCCGAGCTGGACCAGGTGATCTACGACGGCAACTCCTTCGGTACGGCCGCGTTCTCCGGCAGCGACGAGGAGCAGGAGTACCTCGGCCTACCGGGGTTGCTGGAGCCCGACCAGGTACGGGCGCTGCTGCGTAAGCGGCAGGAGGAGCAGCTCGCCGACGCCAAACGGCGCAAACCGCAGCTGGAGCAGCAGGGCGAGCCGCCGCCGCGGCCGCGATCGGTCGGCGAGCGGCTCCAGTCGCTGCGCAAGGAGCTCAACACGCTGGTGGGCGTGTACCACCACCGCACCCGCAAGCCGCACGGCGCCATCCACAGCGAGCTGCGCCGCATCTGCGGCGGCCCACCCACCGCGGTGGCCACCGTCGAGCAGCTAGAGGAACGGATCGCCACCCTCCGCTCCTGGTAACCGCGAGTCCCCCGCTCGGGCCCGCGAGTCTCCCGCTCGGGCCCGCGAGTCTCCCGCTCGGGCCCGCGAGTCTCCCGCTCGGGTGGGCGAGTCCCCCGCTCGGGTGGGCGAGTCCCCCGGCCGGGCGTGCGAGTTGCCCGCTCGGGCCCGTGAGTCCCCCGCTCGAGCGTGCGAGTTGCCCGCTCGGGCCCGTGAGTCCCCCGGCGGCGCCCGAGTCCCCCGCTCCGGCTCGCGAGTTGCGCGCTCCGGCCCGGGCGCGCGAGTCTCCCGGTCCGGCGCGCGAGTTGCCCGGTCCGGCGACTGAGCTGCCCAGGCCGGTGGCACGTGGCACACCGAAAGCGGAACCGGCGCCCTCGTGCGGCCCGCTGGGTGCCGGACGGGGAGCTTCACGCTGCCGAGCGGGCAACTCGCCTGTCCGAGGGTGCAACTCGCGTGCGCAAGCGGGCAACTCGCCGACCTGGGCGGGCAACTCGCCGACCTGGGCGGGCAACTCGCCGACCTGGGCGGGGGACTCGCGAGCCGGAGCGGGGGATTCGCGGGTTACCAAACCGTGTCCGTATTCGAGGCGCTTGATCGGTACAGATCACCTTCCGCTCTCTGGTTTGGCGGGCATATGTTGTCGCCCACAACATTTTGCGCGACGTAGCGCCGATCCCTTCCGGGGGCGCCGCTCGTCGGCTGGGACTCCGGAAAGGTGCACGGATGCGGACCAAGAGACCCCTTGCCTTCGCTGCCGCCGTTCTCGGCACCACCCTGACGCTGGCAGCGTGCGGAGCCAACACCGCGGGCGACAGCGGTGACCAGACCAGCGGCCAGGAACAGGCCGCAACGAACGGCAAGGTCGGCGTGATCCTGCCCGAGACCGCCTCGTCGGCGCGCTGGGAAGGTTTCGACAAGCCCATGCTGGAGGCCGCGTTGCGCGCCGAGGGCTTCGACGCCGACGTGCAGAACGCTCAGGGCGACGTCCAGAAGTTCACCACTCTGGCCGACGGCATGATCTCGCAGGGCGTGAAGGTGCTGGTCATCGCCTCGATCAACAGCGAGGTGGGCAGCGCCGTCGCGGCCAAGGCCAAGAACGCGAACATCCCGACCATCGACTACGACCGGCTCAACCTCGGCGGCGGCTCCGACTACTACGTGTCCTTCGACAACGTCAAGGTCGGCGAGCTGCAGGGCCAGGGCCTCGCCGACGCGCTCAAGGACAAGCGTGGCGCGCAGGTCATCGAGATCGAGGGCGCCCCGACCGACAACAACGCGACGCTGTTCCACGAGGGCCAGCGCAACGTGCTGCAGCCGCTCTACGACTCCGGCCAGCTCCGGCTGGTGCAGAGCCAGCCCATCGACGACTGGAACAACCAGCGGGGTGGCACCACCTTCGAGCAGATCCTCACCGGCAACGGCGGCCAGGTCGACGGTGTCGTGGCGGCCAACGACGGGCTCGCGGGCGCGATCATCACCGTGCTGAAGAAGAACGGGCTCAACGGCACGGTGCCGGTGACCGGGCAGGACGCGACCCCGGACGGGCTCAAGGCGATCCTGCGCGGCGACCAGTACATGACCGTCTTCAAGCCGATCAAGGAGGAGGCGGAGGCCACGGCGAAGCTTGCCGCCGCGCTTGCCAACAACGACGGGGCGGCGGCCGACGCGCTGGCCACCGGCTCCACGCACGACCCGAAGGGCAGCCGCAACGTCAAGTCGGTGCTGCTCGAGCCGTACTTGATCACGAAGGACGACGTGAAGCGCGTTATCGACGAGGGTTACGTGAAGTCGAGCGAGGTCTGCACCGGCGATCTGCAGGCGGCCTGCGCCGAACTGGGGATTTCCTGACCGGGAGCCGATCACCGGGGCGGGGGGCGCGGGCGGACCGCCCCGCCCCCGCGGGCGGGGGCGGAACAAAAAAATGGGG
>NZ_JBEYXW010000016.1:0-155872 GCF_040645195.1 Saccharomonospora sp. NPDC046836 | reverse complement strand
TGCAACGCCCGCGTCGTCGCCCGCTTCGTAACAAACTCCTTCCCCACACCAATCAACTCCAACTTGACCGGCACAGAAGAAACAACAGACGGATCCAGGGTTTCAACCTCGTGGTGGCTGGACATGCGACTCCTCGGGCTCAAGCTTTGGGCTCGGGCAGCAGGCTGTTGTCGAACCAGGAAGCCGGGTCTCCCCCGGGCTTCGCCTGTCCGGCCGCGACCAGTTCCCCGTATCCGGCGGCCCAGGCGGCTTCGTCGGTGACCAGCAACGGCTTCGACGCATCGCCACCAGTCCACAACTCACGGCTCATCGTGAGGCTCTGCCTGGCGATCGTGTCGTCGTCCAACGTCGCGAAGGAATACTCCTTACGCAGCGCGGCGATCGTCTTGTCGAAGTTCGAGTCGGCCACGAACTCGGCCAGCGCATCGCGGATCCCGGCCATGAAGGCCTTGAGCGCGTCCGGGCTATTCTGAATCGTGTCCTCAGTAGACACATAGACCTGCGAGTCGGACTTCACGACCGTGCTGGGGTCGAAGACCCCCGCGTCGTCGTGCTGCGACATGACGATGGTCGCCGTGTCGATGCTGACGACATAACCGGCGATGCGGCCCTGCTGCACCAGGTTGAACGTGCCTGGCGTGAGGCCGGTGACCTGGCGGGGTACCGTTTCGGGGTCGAGACCGGCGTTGGCCAGCACAAGCGAGACGACCTTGCTGCTCGTACCGCCCTCCGACGGCACACCGATCGTCTTGCCGACGAAGTCCTCCGGCTTCTCCAACGGATCCTGCTTGCTGTACACGACGCGCACGGTCGAACCCCGGCTGAGCGTACCGATGTTCACCAGCGGCTGCTTTGCCTCCGCCACCGCGGCCATCACGTCGATCTGGCCCAGCCTGGTCACCGGCCCGACCCCGGCGAGCAGCGTCTGCATGGCCTGCGGCGAGCCCTTCACCGCCTGGAGCGTGACATCCAGGCCGTGCTTGGCGAAATGACCACCGGCCACCGCGAGCAACTCCGGTGCCATGGACAGGGTTTCCAGGGGCAGGATGCTGAGGAACGTCATCGCCTCGCCGCCGTTGCCACCGTCGGCCGGGCTGGAGCCGCACGCCGTGAGAAGCGCGGGACCGGCCGCCGCGGCGGCCGTGGCCAGTGCGGAGCGTTTGAGAAAGGTCCTTCTGGACAGCGAGGACGGAATCAGCGAATGAGTAGGCACGATCTGTCTCCTCGTTTCTCCGGACACCACCCTGTGACCGGCTGGGAAGGAAGTTGACCCGAGCCGTCGGCCCGCGTCAAGTTTCGGATCGATCTCCCCAGGCCGCCACGTGCCTCGCGCTTGCTCTGATCGGCAGTGAACAACGGATGGTCACCGGCGCGGGTTTTCCTTGGCTGAACAGGCATGTACCCGTGACCGTCCACACGTGCGCGACGGGCAGGCCGGTTCGCCGGTATCGACACCGTCGATGCGGGGCATCGAAACTTTCTCTTTCCTGGCGGCCGGGGTGGATCTCTACTGTCCTCGAACATGAGGATCGTGGTTTCGCGGCTCGACGAGTTCCCGCCGGGGGAACGCAGGATCGTCCAGGCGGGCCGGCGCTCGATTGGTGTGTTCCGGGTCGGCGACAACTTCTACGCGCTGAACAACTACTGTCCGCACCAGGGCGGTCCGCTCTGCCTTGGTGCGACGCAGCCGTGGATCCAGTCCAGCAGGCCGGGCGAGTTCGTGCTGGACGAGGAAGAGGCCCTGGTCGCCTGCCCTTGGCACGGCTGGGAATACGACCTCGCGACCGGCCAGTCGTTCCTCGGGCCGGACGAGCCCCCGGCCCGCACCTACGACGTGTCGGTGGAGGTCGGCACCGGCGAACCGAAGGGCGGGCGCATACCCGGTCCCTACGTCGCCGAGACGTTCCCGGTACACGTCGAGGATGCCTACGTAGTAGTGGATACCAGCGGCGGCGCGCGCCGCGGGACAACGGGAGGGCAACGTGAGCAGCCCAGCAGTCGCTGAGGCACCCGGCAGGGCGCCGGGCAAGCCCGGCTACACGATCGTCGACACGGACATCCATCCGGCCGCTCCGGCCGCCGAGATCCGCTCGCGGTTGTCGGCGGCGCACCAGGCGCGATGGGACATGTTCGGCAGCAGGGTGCCGGGACCGCCGGAAATCTACCCGCGGGTCCGCAACGCGGGGTTCCGCCTCGACTCCTGGCCGGAGGCGGGACCGCCCGGCAGCGATCTGGGGCTGATCCGGAGCCAGTTGCTCGACGAGTTCGACGTCGACCACGGCATCCTCATCCCCCTGCAGGGGCACAGCTGGGGTGTCGAGGAGCCGGAGTACGCCGCGGCATTGTGCCGCGCACTCAACGACTGGCAACAGGACGCGCTGCTCGACCCCGAGCCGAGGCTGCGCAGCTCGATCGCGATCCCGGTCGAGTCACCCGACCTGGCGGCCGAGGAGATCCTGCGGCGCGCGGGCGATCCGCGTTTCGTCCAGGTGCTGCTGTCCACGGGTGGTGAGCTCGGCTTCGGTCGCAGGCGGTACTGGCCGATCTACGCCGCCGCCGCCGAGGCCGGGTTGCCGATCGCCGCGCACACCGGGGGCCTGGAACTGCATCGTGGCGCAGGCTGGCCGTCGTTCTACCTCGAAGAACACGTGTGGAACGGCAACACGATGGCGTCGCTCGTCGTCAGCATGCTGTGCGAGGGCGTCTTCGACCAGTACCCGGACCTGCAGGTTATCTGCATCGAGGGCGGGATCGCCTGGGCGGCACCACTGATGTGGGCGCTCGACGACGCGTGGGAGCAGCTCCGGCTCGACGTGCCGCACCTGCGCAAGCCACCGTCCGAGTACATCCGTGAGCACTTCTGGTTCACGACTCAGCCCATCGAGGAGCCGGATAACCCGGCGGATCTGGAGGTCATACTGGGGCACATCGGGATGGGCGAGCGGATCATGTTCGCCTCCGACTACCCGCACTGGGACTTCGACTCCCCGCGGCATGCGCCGCGGCTGTTCCCGGCGGCGTTACGCGACGGGATCATGGGCGCCAACGCCTGCCGGCTCTACGACCTCCCGCAGCGGGCCACGGAGGTGACGCGATGACGACCGCCGCCATCGCCACCGGGACGGTCGACACCGAGGTCCACTGTGCACCCGGTTCGCTCGCGGAGCTGAAGCCCTACCTCGAACCCTACTGGCGCAACTACGTCGTGGAGAGCGGTCTGTCGATCTCCACCGCGCAGGCAGGGGCGTATCCCCCGCAGGCGCCGACGAGCGCCACACCGGAGGCCAGGGCGGCGGGTCTGTTCCCGGCGCGGGCTGTGGCCGATATCCGTGCGCAGGTGCTGGATCGGCACGCACTGCGCGCGGCTGTGCTCACGTGCACCACCTCCTTCTCTGCCAACCGCAACCCGTACTACGAGGCCGCGCTCACCCGGGCGGTGAACGACTGGCTGATCGCGGAATGGCTGTCCGCGGACGATCGCCTGCGGGCCAGCATGGTGGTGACGACGCTGGACACCGACGCCGCGGTCGCCGAGATCGAGCGGATCGGCGATCATCCCGGGATCGTCCAGGTGCTGCTGCCGGTGCGCACGGATGCGCCGTGGGGCAACAGGCGGCACCGGGCGCTGCTGCGGGCCGCGGCCGAGCACGGTCTCGTCGTCGGCCTGCACGCGTGGGGCCGGACCGGCAACGCCGCCACCCCGACCGGGATCACGCACACCTACCTCGAGGACTATCTGGCCAACTCGCAGATGATCGCGCAGGCGCAGCTGACCAGCCTGGTCACCGAAGGCGTGTTCGCCGAGCTTCCCGGCCTGCGGGTGGCACTGCTGGAATGCGGGTTCTCCTGGCTGCCCACGTTGCTGTGGCGGTTCGACAAGGACTGGAAGGGGGTCTGGCGCGAGGTGCCGTGGCTCGACGACAAACCGTCGGAGATCGTGCGGCAGCACATGCGGTTGACGACGGCGCCCGCCCACCTGCCGCGCGATCCGGAACAGGCGCGGCAGGTGCTGGACCTGGTCGACGCCGAGGCCATGCTCATGTACGCGAGCGACCATCCGCACGACCATGGCCGGGGGCAGGACCGGCTCCTCGCCGCCCTGACCGCCGCCGAGACGAACGCGGTACTCGCCGGCAACGCCGTCGAGTGGTATCGGCTCGGCTGATGTTCGAGGGCTTCGCCGAGCGGGATGTGACAACGCCGTCCGGGGCGCGCATCCGGGTGCGCACCGGCGGCAGCGGGCCGCCGGTGTTGTTGCTGCACGGCTACCCGCAGACGTCGGCGATGTGGCACCGTGTTGCGCCCGAGCTGGCTCGGGAGCGCACGGTGGTCACCGCCGACCTGCGCGGGTACGGCGACAGCACTCCGCCGCCGGGGACGGCGGACAATCCGGTGACGTTCAGCAAGCGGTGCATGGCCGTCGACCAGGTGGCGGTCATGGCGGCGCTGGGGTTCGACCGGTTCGCCGTCGTGGGGCACGACCGGGGAGCCCGGTGCGCCTACCGGCTCGCGCTGGACCATCCAGACGCGGTGACGGCGCTCGGCGTGCTGGACATCCTGCCCACCGGCGACGTCTTCGCCCGCGTCGACGCCACCTTCGCCCGTTCGGCCTGGCACTGGTTTTTCCTCGCCCAGGACGGCACGCTGCCGGAACGGCTGATCGCCGCCGATCCGGACGCGTTCTTCCTGCGTGGCACCGACGGCGTCTTCGCCGAGGAGGCGCGTGCCGCCTACCGCGCGGCGTTCCACCGGCCCTCGGTCATCCACGCCATGTGCCAGGACTACCGGGCGGGCGCCACCGTGGATCGCGCCGACGACGAGGCCGACCGCGGCCGGCGGCGGATCGGCTGTCCCACGCTGGTCCTGTGGGGCAACGCAGGCCCACTCGGCCGGACCCCGGATGTGCTGGAGATGTGGCGCCGGTGGGCGCCGGAGGCCGTGGGCAGCAGTCTCGACTGCGGGCACTATCTCGCCGAGGAGAGCCCGGCGGCGACGGTGCGTGAGCTGCGCGCATTCCTGTCGACCGGGCGGGCGCGTTCTTGACAGCTGATCACGTCCGGGCACTAATGGAGGCCATGGGTTCGGGTCGGCGCACAGTGACGCGGCGACCGACATCGCTGGCGAGCCTGGACCTCAACCTGCTGGTGTTTCTGCGCGAGTTGCTCCGGGAACGCAACGTGACGCGTGCGGCCGAGCGGGTCGGCGTCAGCCAGCCGACGGCGAGCGCGGCGTTGTCGCGGTTGCGGCGGCATTTCAACGACCAGCTGCTGGTCCGGTCTCGTGGGTCTTATGTGCTGTCTCCGCTGGCGGTGCAGCTCGCCGGGCAGGTGGAACCGGTGTGCACGAGCTTGGAGCGGTTGTTCGCCACGAGCCCGGAGTTCGATCCGATGGAGTCGGAGCGCGAGTTCACCTTGCTGATGCCGGACTATGTGCTGGCCGCACTGGGTGAGCGGTTTTCGCGCGAGATGTATGAGGCGGCACCGAGCATTCGGCTGCACATCCGGGTGGTGCGGGAGGCGTTGCCCTCCGACGTCCTGGAGACGCTGCGGGTCATGGACGGGATGATCTCGGCTCCCAAGGCCGACCTGCGCACGCCCGGTATCCGTTCGCAGGAACTGTTCCGCGACCGATGGGTGTGTGTGGTCGACCGGGACAATCCGGTGGGCGACCGGCTCGAGCTGGCTGACCTCGAGCGGCTGCCGTGGGTCGTGCCGCATCATCCGGATGGCGGCTACCCGCCGAGCTCACCGCTGGGCCCGCTGATGGGCCGCCTGGCGACCCGGCCCAGGGTCGCCGTGCGGGTCGACAGCTATCAGGCGACGCCGTACCTGGTCGCGGGCACCGACCGGATCGCGATCCTGCAGCACAGGATCGCCCGCCGTTTAGCCGCTCGCACGGATCTGCGCGTGCTCGACTGCCCGGGTAACCCGCCACCGATCGTTGAGACGCTGTGGTGGCACGAGCAGAAGGAGCACGATGAGGCACACCGCTGGCTGCGGCAAATCCTGCAGCAGGCGGCAAAGTGGTCCGGCTAAGGTGAGCGCGGTTCGTGCAGCGGTCGAACGCTGCTGGTGTAGGTGCCGCCGCTCGGTGTCGTGACGGTGACGACCCCCGTGTCCGGGTGCAGTCGGTAGGTCCACCCGGGTCGGTCCTTGAGTCGGTGATGGCGGCGGCAGAGGTTGACCAGATTCGCCTGATCCGTAGTTCCTCGGTCGCTCCACGGAGTGTGGTGGTCGTTGTCGCCGAAGTGCGCCGGCCGGTGGCACGACGGGAAACGGCATTCGCGGTCCCGTACTCGCACGAACTCGTCGGTCACGGCGGGTGGGCGGTAGCGGCGCCGTCCCACGTCCACCGGCGCCCCGGTGAGGGGATCGGTGACGATCCGCCGCCACGTCGAGGAGGGTTCTTCGGCGATCTCCCGTGCCACCGCAGCCGGAATCGGACCGTACCCCGCCAACTGCGCGGGATCGTCGTTCAACCCAGCCAGAGTCGTGAGATCGACATAGACATGCACATCAGCCTTCACCCCGGAACCGGTGGTGGGCGAACCCAGGAGAAGCTCAGCGAACACGTCGGCCCGAAGTTGGTCGAGGGTGCGCGATTCATTGGCACCGCGCAAGGTACGGGCCATCCGATCAACCCGCGCATACACGGATGAAGCAACCTCAGCAGGCAGATCAGCGAGCAACGTGGACATCCCATCCTCGCCCGGCAACAACTGCACCGACCGCTCCGCCCGACGATGCCCCGCCCGACGGGCAGCACCCTCCGGATCAGCCTTCAGAGCCCAATAGGCAGCGGCCCGCCGCACCTGATGAGGATTCTTACCGACAAGCCGAGGAGCGACAGCCGAGTCGACCTCCCGAGCCTGCGGGTCATTGAGCCAAGCCGTCGCCGCAGCAACCTTCGAAGCCCGATAAGAATCCACAACACCAGACTCCATAGCAGCCAAAGTCCGAGGCAACCGATGAACCAAGGTGGTAGACAGATCGACCATCCGCCGAGCGTGCTGCTCACTCACCGAAAGCAGCAACGCCAACTCGGCAGCCACATCGGGAGCACGCCCCCGATCCTCATCCAGCGCATCCACAGCCCGATGCAACGAAGCCTCAACCCACATCTTGAGCCGATTGAGAGCCAAGATCCGATCCGGAATCTGCTGCCCTAACAAGGAATCCCCCACAAGACCCATCATACCGCAGTCAAGTAGACCACTACAAGCAAATCGGGAGAGGATCCAACCGAGACTGAACAACGATACCCGGACCGTGGGGAACTGTCGCTAGTAGACAGTGACAAAACCCAAACACAGGAGCGACAGTTTCACACGGCGCGCCGAAGGCGTGCCTGAAACCCAACAACCCCACCGAATAACGGCAACCACCCCACCGAAGCGGAAAGGATGCGGGCCGGTGCTCCCCTCCGTCCTCGCGCGAACGGGAGCACCATCACCGCAGTGCCAGTTGTCAGAGCTTGCTGCTGGTCTTGGCAAGGATGCCGGCGAGCAGGTCGTAGTCGACGTCCTGACCCTCGGTGATGTCGGCCGCCTTGCGGTCGCCGTTGCCAAGAGATCTCAGGAAACCCTTCACAGGCTCGATGCCACCGGCCTCGAACACCATGAACGACACCTTGTTCCGCGCCACGTGGATCACGGCGGCGTGCTTGCCGTTTCTCAGGAAATGCGGCTTGCCGTACTGCAGCTGTTCCTCGGCGTCGGTGATGGTCGCGTGGACCATCTCCCGCAGCTTGCCGCAGACCTCCGCCTGCCAGGGGAGCGTCTTGTTGATGTAGTCGGTGACCTCGTTGTTCACGGCGTTCTCCTTCGCGGTGCTGTGCGGAAACTGTTCAGGACGTGGCCGTGACCGGCCGGTAGGTGAGGACGACGGCACCGGTGGTGAACGTCGTCGTGTCGAGCAGGTCGAGAGTCGTGGCGCTGCCCTCGCGGAACAGCGGCTCGCCCTTACCCTTGAGAACGCCCCCTGGTTCGGCGTCGCCATTGCGAACCCGGTCGAGGAGCCGGAAGTACCCGAACCGCTCGACACCGAGGGTGAACGCGATCAGCAGGTCCACTCCGAATCCCGGCGCCGCGCCGAAGGCGTGGACGGTGCGTGGCGGCACGAACAGTAGGTCACCTTCCTGCGCCGTGACGATCTCCACGCCGATGAGTACCTGCAGAACACCGCCAAGGACGAAGAACGTCTCCGCCGATGCGCGGTGGTAGTGCGGCGCGGCCCCGTCCTGCCCCTTGCCCGACGTCGTGCGCGTGGCACTCAGGGAACCTCCGGTCGCCGGCACGTCGGCGAGCCGGGAGATCGTGTTCGGTCCCGCTCCCAGGACTTCCACCTCGTTCCGCCGCACCACGAGCGGCGGCATCTCCTGACTGGTGAGATGCGGTGTGCCCATGACCTTATAGTCACACAGCTGATAGTAAGGCGTCAAACTATACTGCATCGGATAGACGCGGCATCGAATAGACTGTGGCCGTGAGTGAGACGAAGGCAGTGCACCCCGACGCCATCGACGCCGTGGTCGAGGCTTGGGTGCGGGAACGTCCGGACCTGGACCTCGACGCCATCGCCGTCGCAGGCCGCCTGGGCCGGGTAGGGCTCCTGCTGGCCCCTGCGCAGGAGACGGTCTTCACCGCGTTCGGGCTGCAGAAGGGCGAGTTCGACGTCCTCGCGTCGCTGCGGCGCTCCGGCGATCCGTACACGCTGAGGCCGTCGCAACTCTCCGCGACACTGATGCTGACCCGCGCGGGCATGACCAACCGGCTGGATCGGCTGGAGGCGGCCGGGCTCGTCGAGCGCACCCTCGACCCCGCGGACCGGCGCAGCTTCCGCGTCCGGCTCACCGACAGGGGCACCGCCACCGTCGAGGACGCGATGACGGCGCACACGGCCAACGTCACCCGGCTGCTTTCGGCGCTGAGCGAGAAGCAACTCGGCACACTCGACGGACTCCTGCGAATCCTGCTGCGCGCTCTTGAGGTCTAGACCGCGCTGGTTGCCCGGCGACGACCTGACGACCCTGTTCGACGTCCACATGCTGCCAGGGAACTACCGGGTCGGGCCGTTCGAGCTCAGCAGCATCCCGCCCCCGAGCGGGCCGCGGGGCCCGGACAGTACTCGCTGCCCGGGCCCCGCTGCTCGACTCACTCCCCTACCGGTTGAAGAACCTCCGGTACTGCTCGGTCACCGCCCCCGGGGTCAGCGACGTGTCGAGGAACATCAGCGAGTCCATGCGGCAGTTGCACGGGTTGCGCTCGATGTTGTTCTGCGGGAAGCTGCCGCCGATCTTGATGCCGCGCGGGTTGGTCGGGCTCGTGCCCGTGCCGTCCAGCTGCCAGGGGTCACCGGCGGCCGTGTAGAAGCCGGGGATCTCCTTGCCGTTGCGGTACAGCTTCATCTTCCCTGTCGTGTAGTCGAACGTCGCCGCGAGGTGCACCCACTGGCCCTGCGGCAACAGCTCCTGCCAGTTCTGCGACGCCGCATACGTCTGCGACGCGCCGCCGTCGAGCCGGCGGCCGAGGGCCACCAGACGCAGCTCACCGTTGACGTTGATCAACTCGAGCAGCGCCCGAACACCATGGCCGTCGGAGTCACCGGAGAGGATGCCCGCGAGCCCGACCGCGTTGTAGTAGTCGTCCGGGTCGGCCGTCGTCGTGTTCGGACTCGGGTTCTGGCCGGTCATCTTGAACCAGCCCATCACCGTGATGCCCTTCGCCCCGGCGAAGTCGCTCAGCGACTCGACGTTGTTTGCGTCGTTCTGCCAGACACCGGCCTTCCAGTCGTCGTTGCCGTTCTGCGCCGGGTTGACCTGCCTGAGCTGGATCGCGTTGTTGCTGCCAGGGTAGGCACCATCAGCGACCCGGCTGTCCCAGCCACCGTTGACGAGGTTCAGCAGCGTCCGCGAGGAGCCGAGGTCGTACTCCTGGCCACCGTTGACCGGGAACGGGTGCTCGAAGTCGTAGTGGGCCACCAGGTTGCGCTGCACGGTGTTGGTGACCTCCGAGCGCGCGCTGCCCTCCTTGACATCGACGACCTTCCAGATCTTGCCGTTCGCCTTGGCGAGCAGGAACAGCTCACCCGCGGCGTTGCTGCCGAACCGCAGATCGATCCGCTCGTCGCCGACGAGGTCGGGCATCCGCAGGCGCTTGCCGTCGGTGTCGAAGATCTGCAGCTCGTGGATGGTCGCGGGCTGCTTCCCGCGCTTCATGTCCTTGACGTTGGTGTAGAAGACCCGGCCGTCGACCAGATCACCGAAGACGTACTTTCCGTACAGCTGCGGGAAGTCCTGACCGCGGTACACCTGACCGCCCGATACGGCATGGCCGCTGTCGGAGTTGCACGGCCAGTTGGCGGGCGGGTCGTGGTCGTACTGCGCCACCGGGTAGACGTAGCTGTACTGCTCGTCGTCCTCGGGCAGCGGGAACAGCGCGCATTGGGTCGCCGGGTCGAAGCGGTACATGCCCTCGCGCTCGGCCCACCCGAGGTTGTCGCCCTTGCGTACCTCGTAGATCGCCTCGACGGCACGCTGTCCGATGTGGCCGAGGTACATCGCCTTGTTGCCACCACGGTCCCAGGTGAACCGGTGCGGGTCACGCATGCCGTAGGCATAGATCTCACCCAGCGCACCGGCCTGGCCGGCGAACGGGTTGGACGCAGGGATCCCGTACTGGCCGTTGGGTCCGTTGGTGCCGAGCGGGTCGATCCGCAGGATCTTGCCGGCCGGGTTGTCCAGCTCCTGCGTGATGTCGGTGTCGAGGCCGATCCCGCCGTCGCCGACGGCGAGGTACAGCAGCCCGTAGTCCTCGTCGCCGCGCTTGGCGGTCGGGTTGAAGTCGATCTGCTGGATGGCGTGGATCTGCTGTGTGAAGCCGAAACGGAAGATCTCCCGCTGCGTGCCGGTGAACACAGTGGACGACGAGTCGTCCGCGGTCCACTCGGTCACCACACTCTGCACGAACGCGTTGGGCTGGTTCGGGTAGGTCGGCGGCTTGGTCGCGATCGCGTCCCGGTCTTCACTGTGGACGGTGTACAACTTGCCATTACGCGCGAAGTCCGGGTGGAACGTGACGAAGCCGAAGCCGGTGCCCATGCCACGCCCGGAGTAGAAGTCGCCGAACCGCTCCTTGATGTCGAGATAGACGTGCTGCTCGTTGCCGTCGAGCAGGTAGAGCGGGCCGTTCAGGTCGGGAACGTACAGCCGGCCGGACCCGTCGGGGACCTCACCGATGTAGTTGATGCGGTTGTGCCGCATCAACCGGTAGTCCGTCGGCGGCGGTGTCGGGTCGGACTCCGGCAGCTGCGCGTACTCCTCGAGCACCAGGCCGAGGCGTGACTGCACCGGGTCCTCGGGAACCGGATCGGTGATCGGCTGGTCGCCGGCGACGGGCTCTGCCCCGACCGCGACCGGTTGTGCCACCAGGGTGCCCGCAAGCAGAAACGCGCTCGCTGCGGCCACCCACAATCTCTTCTTGCCCATCGTTGGACTCCATCCCTCGGTAGGGGTTGGGGATCGTGGTGGTTACAGATGTGGTTGCACGAGCTCGACGTACCGGCGGGCGAGCGTGGCCACCACATCGCTGCCGGGGGCCGCCCACACGTCCGCGTTGAAGATCTCCACCTCGACGTCGCCGGTGTAGCCCGCCTCGGCGACGGCACGGGTCAGGGTGGCGAAGTCGATGTGACCATCGCCCATCATGCCGCGAGACAGCAGCGAGTCGGCCGGCAGCGGCGTGATCCACTCGCACACCTGGTAGCTGACGATGCGCCGCCCGGCCCGCGCGATCTGGCCGACCACGCCCGGCTCCCACCACACGTGGAAGGTGTCGACGACCACGCCGACGACGTCCTCGGGATGGTCCTCGGCGATGTCGAGTGCCTGCGCGAGCGTCGAGACCACACCACGGTCGGCCGCGAAGATCGGGTGCATGGGTTCGATTCCCAGCCGCACGCCGCGGTCGGCCGCCGCGGGCACCAGTGCACCGACGGCATCCGCCGCGCGGCCCCGGGCACCGGCGAGGTCGCGGTCACCCGCGGGCAGTCCACCGGGCACGAGTACGAGCGTGTCGCAGCCCAGTGCTGCGGCCTCGTCCAGCGCCGCGATGTTGTCGGCGTGCGCGGCGGCCCGCGCGGCCGGCTCGGCCGAGGTGAAGAACCCGCCGCGGCACACACTCGACACGCGCAGCCCCGCGTCGGAGATCATCCGTACCGCAACGTCGAGACCCACCTCGGCCACCGGCTCACGCCAGACGCCGATCGAACCGATGCCCGCCGCGACACAGCCGTCCACCGCCTCACGTAGGGACCAGTTCGCGGTGGTGCGCTGGTTGAGCGACAGCCGAGCCAGCCGCGGGTCACCCGGCTCCGGCGTCGGGATACAAGCAGGCAACCCGGACGGAACGTCCGTTGTGGACACCGTACTCGTCATCGCACCGCACCCGCCGCCTCGAGCCACAGCCGCATCCGGTACGCGGCGAACTCGGGATCGGGCAGCAGCTGCGCCTCGTTGGCCAGTTCGAAGATCCGCGCCAGGTGCGGGATGCTACGGGCCGACTGCAGGCCGCCGATCATCGTGAACCCGCGCTGATGACCGGACAGCCACGCCAGGAACGCGATGCCGGTCTTGTAGTAGAAGGTCGGCGCGGCGAACACGTGCCGCGACAGCGGCAGCGTCGGCGCCAGCTCGGCGTCGTAGGTCTCCAGGTCGCCGTCGTCCAATGCGGACAGCGCGGCGGATGCCGCGGGCGCCATGGCGGAGAACGCACCCAGCAACGCGTCGGAGTGGCGCTCGCCGTCACCGCGGATCAGCTCCGGGTAGTTGAAGTCGTCACCGGTATACAGCCGCACCCCGGCGGGCAGCGCGGCCCGCAGCCCGCGCTCGTGTTCGGCGGACAACAGCGACACCTTGACGCCGTCGACCTTGGCCGCGTGTTCCCGCACCAGTGCGAGGAAGGTCTCGGTGGCGGTCGCGACATCCGTCGAGCCCCAGTAGCCGGCGAGCTGGGGGTCGAACGCCTCGCCGAGCCAGTGCAGGATCACCGGCTCGCGCACCTGCCGCAGGATCGCGCCGTACACCCGGAGGTAGTCGTCGGCGGACGCCGCCACACGCGCCAGGTGCCGCGATGCCATGACGATCACCTGCGAGCCGCATCCCTCGACGTAGGCAACCTGCTCCTCGTACGCGGCGAGCACACCCTCGACGTCGGCGATCTCGTCGCGGTGGTCGGTGCCCGCGCCGGAGGCGATGCGCGCTCCGTGCGAGCGGGCCTGCTCGGCGCTGCGGCGCACCAGTTCCCGCACCGCGGCCCAGTCCAGGCCCATGTTGCGCTGGGCGGTGTCCATCGCCTCCGCGACACCGAGGCCGTAGCGGAAGAGCTCCCGCCGGAAGGCCAAAGTGGACTCCCAGTCGACGGCGGCCGGCACCCCGGGCGTGTTGTCGCCAACCGGGTCGGCGACGACGTGCGCTGCTGCGAACGCGACCCGCGAGGAGTACGGCTGCGGGTGCTCCTTCCACTGCCGCGGCGCGCGCAGCTCCAGTCGGGTCCACGTACCATCGGCAGCGGGCAGTTCGATGGAGCTCATGAGCTCACCCCGGTGGACAGCTCGACCCGCCTGCCTTCCCTCGACGACGCCAGCCCCGCGTCGACCAGCGCCAGCCCGCGCACCCCGGCTGCGAGATCGTAGGGATGGCGCCTGCCATGGTGGACGTCGAGCAGGAACCGCTCCCACTGGGCGCGGAAACCGTTGCCGAACTCCTGGTTGTCCGGCATGTCCTCCCACTGGCCGCGGAAGTCCTCCGTAGTCGGCAGGTCGGGGTTCCACACCGGCATCGGCGTGCGCGCACGCGACTGGATCCGGCAGCCCCAAAGCCCGGCGACCGCCGAGCCGTGCGTACCGTCCACCTGGAACTCGACGAGCTCCTTGCGGTCAACGCGCACCGCCCATGATGAGTTGATCTGCGCGATGACATCGCCTTCCAGCTCGAAGATCGCGTACGCGGCGTCGTCGGCCGTCGCCTCGTACTTGCGCCCGTGCTCGTCCCAACGCTCGGGGATGTGCGTCACCGCCTTGGCCATCACCGCGCGAACCGGGCCGAACAGGTTCTCCAGTAGGTAGTTCCAATGGCAGAACATGTCGAGCACCATGCCGCCGCCGTCCTCGGCGCGGTAGTTCCAGGATGGACGCTGCGCGGTCTGCCAGTCCCCTTCGAACACCCAGTAGCCGAACTCCCCGCGCACGGACAGAATCCGCCCGAAGAACCCGGAGTCGATGAGCCGCTTGAGTTTCAACAGGCCCGGCAGGTACAGCTTGTCGTGCACGACACCGTTGACGACTCCGGCGGCCTCCGCGGCCTGTACCAGTTCCTCGCCCTCGGCGACCGTGGACCCGATGGGCTTCTCGGTGTAGATGTGCTTGCCCGCGGCGATGGCCTTGAGGATCGCCTTCTTGCGCTCGCCGGTGACCTGCGCGTCGAAGTAGATCTGCGCGGCGTCCTCGGCGAGCAGCGTGTCGAGGTCGGTGCTCCAGTCGGCGATGCCGTGCTGCGCGGCCATCGTCGCGAGCTTGCCACCGTTGCGGCCCACCAGCACCGGCTCCACCTGGATGCTGCTGCCGTCCGCGAGCGGTATGCCGCCGTCGTCGCGGATCGCGAGGATCGAACGCAGCAGGTGCTGCCGGTAGCCCATGCGGCCGGTGACGCCGTTCATGAGGATGCGGTAAGTGTGCACGGTCATGACTTGTCTGCTCCCGGTGTCGATGGCTGGCGGCGGTCGGTCTTGCGGCTGCCCAGGTAGAGCTCGCCGAGCTGCGGGTCGGCCAGCAGCTCGGTGGCGGGGCCGGAGATGTGCACGCGGCCGAGGTCGAGCACGCAGCCGAGGTCGGCGGTTTCCAGTGCGCGGCGAGCGTTCTGCTCGACGAGCAGCACCGCGGTGCCCGCATCGCGCATCCGTACGACCTGTTCGAACACGGTCGCAGTGGCTTTCGGGTCGAGGCCCATCGACGGCTCGTCGAGCAGCACCACCCGCGGGCTGACCATGAGCGAGCGCGCGAACTCGACCTGCTTCTGCTGGCCCCCGGACAGCGCACCGGCCAGCGAACCCCACCGGTCGGCCACCACGGGGAACAGCGTCTTGACGAAGTCGGCGCGCTCGGCGATCCGTGCCTTCTCCCGCAGCGTGTACGCGCCGAGCAGCACGTTCTCGCCGACGGTCATCTCCTTGAACACACTGTGTCCCTGCAGCACGTGCGAAAGGCCGTGCCTGAGCATGTCCTGCGGACCCCTGCCGGTGATGTCCTCGCCGCCGATGCGGATGCGGCCGGCACGCGGCGCGAGCATTCCACTGGCCACCTTGAGCACAGTGGACTTTCCCGCGCCGTTGGGCCCGACGAGGCACACCACGCTCGCGGGCGGCACCCGCACTGTGAGACCGCGCAGCACGAGCGCCGCACGACCGTAGCCCGCCTCGATGTCGACGAGCTCGAGAAGGTAGTCAGACGCCAAGGTAGGCCTCCAGGACTCGCGGGTCCTCCTGGACCTCGGCGGGCGTGCCCTCGGCGATGGGCCTGCCCCGGTCGAAGACGACGACGTGGTCGGACAGGCTCATCACCATGTCCATGTTGTGTTCGACGACGATGAACGTCCTGCCCTCGCCGTTGAGCGAACGGACCAGCCCGCCGATGCGGTCGATCAGTGCCGGGTTCACGCCCCCTGCCGGTTCGTCGAGCATGATCGTCTCGGGATCGGTCATGAGCACCCCGGCCAACTCGAGAAGCTTCTGCTGCCCATAGGACAGATCGCGCGCCTCGGCGCGTTCGAGGTGGTCGATACCGACCCGGGCGAGCAGCTCGCGGGCACGCGCGATGTCGCCGCGCTGCCGGGCGGGCGCCAGCCTGCCCACCAACGATCCACTGCGGACGGACACCAGCATGTTCTCCAGCACCGTCATCCGCGGGAAGACCCGGCACAGCTGGAAGCTGCGGCCGATACCAGCGCGCGCGATGCGGTGCGGCGCCTTGCCGGTGATGTCGTGGCCGCGGTAGGTGACGCTGCCCGAGTCCGGTTTGATCATGCCGGTGACGCAGTTGAAGAACGTCGTCTTGCCCGACCCGTTGGGCCCGATCAGCGCGTTGATCCTGCCGGGACGGAACGACACACTCGCCCCGTCGACGGCGTGCACTCCACCGAAGGACTTGGTGAGCTCGACGGTCTCCAGCGTGGTTGTGGTCACTGTCCCGCCCCCTTGGCCGTGGCCGCGAGCTCGGCCTGCTCACGTTGCGCGGCCAGTTCCGCCGCGGTGACCTCGCGGATGGACGCCTGCTGCGGCCGGAACCGGTTGATCAGGTCACGCGCCGCGGGGATGATCCCGTCGGGCATGAACAGCACGACGATGCCCAGCAGCACACCCATCGCGATGAGATGTGCCTGCGTGTCCCCGTACTGTGCCTTGAAGTACTCGGTGGCGTAGGCGACGATCACCGCGCCCAGCACGGGGCCGAGCAGGCTGCGGATGCCACCCAGCAGACTCATCAGCACGAGATAGGAACCCGTGAGAATGGAGAACTGGAAGACCGGGTCGAGGAAGCCGAACCACAGTGCGTAGAGCCCGCCGCCGAGCGCGGTGAAGAACGCCGACACCACGAACACCACGAGCTTGTAGGTGAACGTGGGCACGCCAAGCGACTGTGCCTTGTCCTCGTCCTCTCGGATCGCCTTCAGTCCCATGCCGAACCGCGAGCGGTCGATCGCCCACCAGCACAGCAGCGCGAGCGCGAGCAGTACGGCGTGCAGGTAGAAGAACCGCTCGTGTTGTTCGGGCCGCAGCACCTCCGGCCCGAACGGGCGCGGCACGCGCAGGCCGTTGGAACCGCCGGTGAACGTACCCCAGCTCTGGAACACGAGCAGGAAGATCAGTACCACCGCGATCGAGACGATCACGAACGACGCCCCGCGCACGCGCAGGCTCGCGATGCCGATCGGCACGGCGAGCAGCGCGACGATCACGGCACCGAGGACGAGCGCGAGCCACGGGTTGACGTCAGCTCGCAGGATGAGCAACGCGGTGGCGTACCCGCCGAGGCCCGAGTACGCGGCGTGGCCGAGCGAGATGTAACCCGTGAATCCGCCGACGAAGTTCCACGACGTCGCCAGCACCGCATAGCTCATGATCACGACGCCGACCGACAGGATGAACGAGTCGGGCGCCATGCCGGGGAACGCGACCACGACGGCGGCCAGCGCCACCAGACCGGCGAACTTGGCCACCCGGACCGTCGTTCTCGGCCGGTCGATGTGGACGGTCAGGAGATCAGAATCGCTGGGCAAGGCGGCCTCCGAAGAATCCCTGCGGGCGGAACATCAGGGTCGCGAACAGTGCGAGGTAGAAGAACGTCTGCGCCCACGTGGTCCCGAGCGGCACCTGCAGCAGGCTCTGCCCGAGCCCGAGCGCCATTGCGGCGATCGCGGCGCCCGGAATGCTGCCGAGCCCGCCGACCACGATGATCGCCATCAGTGGTCCGATCCAGTGCCAGTGCAGCGACGGGTAGATCGTGGAGTCCAGCGCGAGCGCCGTGCCCCCGATCGCCGCGGTGGCAAGGCCGAGGCCGAAGCCGTAACCCGCGACCCGGTCGGTCTTGATGCCGAGCAGCTGCGCGGCCTCCTTGTGCTGCATGGTCGCGCGCAGCGCCTGGCCGAACCTGGTCACCTTCAGCAGGACGTACAACGCCGCGAGCGACAGCCCAGCGAGCCCGAACGCGATGAGCTTGACCACCGCGATGCTCGCGCCGAAGAACTCCAGATGCGCACCGGAGTAAGGCAACTGGACGCGCCGGTGTGTTCCGGTGAAGAGGAACCCGAGCGTGCCCTCGATGACCATCGCGATCGAGAACGTGAGCAGCACCGACATCATCGTGAGCGTCGCGGGCCGCAGCCGCGCGATGAGCAGGCGCTGCAACACGACACCGATCGCGAAGAACAACGGCACCGTGAACACCAGCGACAGCAGCGGGTCGAGCCCGGTCTCGCGGGTGAAGAACCACGCGAGGTAGGCGGCGAGGATGAGGAACGCCGAGTGGGCGATCATCACCACCCGCATCACTCCGAAGTAGAGGGTCAGGCCCGCCGCCAGCAGAGCGTAGAGCCCGCCGAGCAGCACGCCGAGCACGAGGCTCTGCAGCAGCAGCGATCCAGTCACGGCCGGCTCACCACGCGGGCTTCGGGTAGACGAACTCGGCTTCGCCGGCGTCCTCCGGCAGCACGATCTTGATCTCGCCGTCCACGTACTGCTGGATCAGGTGCGCACTCTGCGGCCTGCCTGCCTCGTCCCAGCTGAGCGTGCCCACGACGGTCTCGACCTCGTTGTTCCGCAGCCAGTCGATGAGCTGGCGCTGGCACTCGGTGTCGGGGCTCGCGCACCCGGCGGCCTCGACCGCGGCGGCGACGACCTGGCCGGTCGTCCATGCGTTGGCCTCGTCCTCGGTGGGCGTGTTTCCGTGCTTTTCCTGGAAGTAGTCGACGAACACCTCGTTGGACGGGTAGCCGGCCTGCGTCGTGTAGCCGGTCGGCGACAGGATGCCCGTGGTCTGCTGCCCGATCGCCTGTGGGAACTCGGGGTTGGTGGGCGCGGTCGAGAACGCCGCCAGCTCGGGCTGGTAGTTGAGCTGCCGCAACGCCACGATGAGGTTCACCGCGTCCTGGTACTGGGTGCCACCGACGACGATGTCGGCGCGCGAGTCGGCGATCTTCGCCGCGATCGAGCCGAAGTCGGTGGTGTTGGGCGGGTAGACCTCGTCCACCACGGTGCGGATGCCGCCGGCCTCCAGCTTCTCCTTGAGGCCGTATGCGGTGCCCTGCGCGAACGGATCGTCCATCGCCGCGTACGCGGCGGTCGACGGGCGCTGGTCCTCCGGCATAGCGAGGATGTACTCGGCCAGGTGGTTGTAGTGGTCGTCGGCCACCGCGGGTGCCGCGTAGAACAGGTTGTCGAAGCCCTGCGTGAAGACCTCCTCCGCCGCACCTGCCGGTTCGACGAAGAGGTAGCCGTAGTCCTGCGCGACCTGGGCCGCCGGCACCACCAGACGGGTCGAGAACGGCCCGAAGATGAGGTCCACCCTGTCGGTGTTGATCAGCCGCTCGTAGTCGGACGCGACCCGGTCGGCGTTGGACTGGTCGTCGAGGATGATCAGCTCGACCTGCCTGCCCAGCAGACCACCGTTGGAGTTGACGTACTCGGCCCAGGTCTCGTACCCACGCTGGACGCCCTTGCCGGGCTCCGAGAAGTCACCTGTCAACGGCAGCGAGATGCCGATCCTGATGGGGCCGTCGTCCTCATCAGCGCCGCTCTGGGCCGAGTTGTCGCTGAGGCAGCCCGTGAGCACGAGGGCCGCGGTGGCCATCAGCGCTCCGAGCCGAAGTCTGTTCGCAATGTGCATGATCCACCCGCCGTTGGGTCTCTCCATGTAAGCGCTTTCGTAAGCGCTTTCAGCGAGCATATGGAGCAAACCGCCCGGGATCAAGAGGTGTAACGGAGATCGTGACGTTGCGCCCTGTGCTATGTCGCGACAGCGAGTGAACGACAGCTCACTGACCGCTTCAGTCCGTGCACACGAAGGCGGTGGCGAGGCCGCCACGCGACCTCGCCACCGTCGTCCCCCGACAACGCCCGGTGGGCGTCAGTCCATTGTGGAGTCTGAGCGCCGTGGCATCATGCGGTCGCCCTGCGCAGCGTCAGATAGCCCGCCCCGGCCAGCAGGGCGGCCAGCACGAACGGGTAGCCGACGAACAAGGCCAGTGCCGACTGACCGGCGAAGAACTCGCCGACGGCGGGCCACCAGCGCTGCCACGTGATGAGGATCGCGGCCAGGCTGAGCGCTCCCCCGGCGCCGATCGCCAGCACCCACACACCCAGCTGGCCCCAGCGCTTGAACACCACACCGAGGAACACTCCGAGGAAGGAGACGAACAGGAACGGCACGGTGTAGACGAGGATCTGCAGCAGTGGGTTGCTCACGTCGAGGAACGGAATCTGGAAGACCTTCAGCCGCAGCCACCATCCGTCGGTCCCGCGCTCCAGCAGGCTCAGCAGGTAGAGCAGAACGCCGTAGCCGAGCGCCTGTGCTGCCACCACCACACTCGTCGCCTCGAAGAACGTGCGCCGGGTGACACTCAGGCCCAGCGCGAACGGGAACACCTGGGTCATCGTCTGCAGGTGCACGGCCAGCATGACCCCGTAGATCGAGATCACCGCACCGGTGATGTTGCCATCCGGTGGCGCCGCGTCGCCGATCGCGGCGAAGAGCGCGATGTTCGCGGCGAGCACGAGCAGAAGCACCAACACCGGGAGGCCGAGAACGGCCGGGGCGTTGACCAGTTGGATGCGGACGACCCGCCACACGCGGCTCATGCGCGCTCTCCGTTCCCGTTCGCGGCCCCGGCGAGTGCACGCTCACCGGCGGCGTGTTGAGTGGAACGAACCACGAGCTCCTGTAGCGACACCGGTGCGAACTCGAGGCCGTCCGCGCTCTGGCCGGGGCGTACACCCTCCAGCGTCACGCGGAGGAACCCGGCCAGTTGCTCACGGTGCAGCACGACGTGGCCGCGGGCGAACTCCTCGACCGCTTGCGCAGGCCCGGTCACCGTCACCGCCCGCGAGCGCAACAATTCGGCCTCCTCATCGAGCAGGATCCGCCCCTTGTCGATCAGCACGACGTGCTCGATGAGGTCACTGACCTCGTCGATGAGGTGGGTGGAGAGCACGATCGTGCGCGGGTGCTCGGCGTAGTCGGCGAGCAGCCGGTCATAGAACGTGTGCCTGGCCACCGCGTCCAGGCCAAGGTACGGCTCGTCGAACAACGTCAGCGGGGCCCGCGCGGCGAGCCCGATGGTCACGCCCACCGCGGAGAGCTGGCCCCGCGAAAGCTTCTTGATCCGCCGCTTGAGCGGCAGCGCGAACTCTTCGATGAGCTGGTCCGCGAGGTGCTGGTCCCAGTCCGGGTAGAGCAGCCGGGCAGCCGCGAACGCGTGCCGAACGGAAAAGGATTCCGGATAGTGCTGCGACTCCTTGATGAAGCAGATCCGGCGCAGTACGGCCTCGTTCTCGTACGGATGACCACCGAACACCTCCACCTGACCGGAGGTCTCGAGCTGCTGGCCGGTGAGGATCTGCATCAGCGTGGTCTTGCCGGCACCGTTGCGGCCGAGCAGGCCGTGGATGCGGTTCGCGGCCAGCTCGATGCCGACCCCGTCGAGTGCGGCGAAGTCGCCGTACCGCTTGGTCAGGCCCCGTGTCCGCACGGCGTTCATGCCTCGTCCTTCCAGGCGTCGATCATCTTCTTGAGGTCCTCGGCGTTCATTCCGAGCTTGCGTGCCTCTGTCAGCAGCGGTTCGATGAACGCCTGGCCGAACGACTCCTTGCGGCGTTCCAGTAACACCTCGCGTGCCCCGGGCACCACGAACATCCCGATTCCCCTTCGTTTGTAGAGCAGCCCGTCGGCCACCAGGCGGTTCACCCCGTTCGCGGCGGTCGCCGGGTTGATCCGGTGAAAAGCGGCGAGCTCGTTGGTCGATGGCACGCGGGTGTCCTCCGGCAGCGAGCCGTCGATGATCGAGTTCTCGAGCCGCTCCGCGATCTGGAGGAACAGCGGCCTGCCGTCGTCGCTCATCTCGGCACGCGCCGTGCCTGACGTCCACTCAGGCACCCTGGTTCATTACTCATGTAGTGAACCATGACACCGAGTGGGTCCGGCTGTCAATTACTGTGGCGCAGCTCGCCGGCTACGGCGCTGGACGGCCGGTGGCGGCCGCCTGCACCGCAAGGTTGAGCCGGAGCACGTTGACGGCGGGCTCGCCGAGCACCTCCAGCCCCCTGCCCGTGGTGTTGTCGGCCACGAGCCGGCGTACCAGGTCCTCCGGCAGGCGGTTCTCCCGCGCGACCCTGGGCACCTGCAAATCCGCGTATGGCGGGCTGATTCCGGGATCCACGCCCGAGCCCGAGGCGGTGACCGCATCCGGCGGAACCTGGCCCGGTGCCACGCCCTCCCTGCGCGCGATGGCCTCCTGACGTTGCCGCACCGTGGCGACCAGCCCCGGGTCGGCCGCGCCCTTGTTCGATCCGCCGGAGGTGGAGGGGTCCCCCTGGCCCAGCGGCTGGGACGCGCTGGCCGACGGCCGGGTGTGGAACCACGGGTCGTGGCTGGGGTCGGCGGCGACGGGGTCGACGCCGATGAGGCCGGAGCCCGCGGCGCGACCGTCCACAGTGACCACTGAACCCTCCGCATTGGACCGCAGGCCGGGAAGGCGGCTCACCGCCCAGGTCGCCAACGGGTACAGGATTCCGACGATGACGGTCAGCACGAGGAGGATCCGCACACCGGCCCAGGTCTGGGCTGCCAGTGTCTTCATGTCGGTCACATCCCCGGGAGTAGCCGGACCAGCAGGTCGGTCAGCCAGATGCCGATGAACGGCGTGATGATGCCGCCCACCCCGTAGATCAGCAGGTTGCGGCGCAACAGCGCACGCGCACTCGAAGGCCGGTACCGGACGCCGCGCAGTGCCAGTGGGATCAGGGCAACGATGATCAGCGCGTTGAAGATCACCGCCGACAGGATCGCCGAGCTCGGCGAGTGCAGCCGCATGATGTTCAGCGCCGCCAGCTGCGGGTAGATGCCGGTGAACATGGCAGGCAGGATCGCGAAGTACTTGGCGAGGTCGTTGGCGATGCTGAACGTGGTCAGTGCGCCGCGGGTGATCAGCAGCTGCTTGCCGATGCGGACGATGTCGATCAGCTTCGTCGGGTCCGAGTCGAGGTCGACCATGTTCCCGGCTTCCTTGGCCGCCATGGTGCCGGTGTTCATCGCAACGCCGACATCGGCCTGTGCCAGCGCGGGCGCGTCGTTGGTGCCGTCGCCGGTCATGGCGACGAGCCTGGCGCCGTCCTGCTCTCGCCGGATCAGTGCCATCTTCTGCTCGGGCTTGGCTTCCGCGAGGAAATCGTCCACACCGGACTCCTCGGCGATGGCCTTCGCCGTCAGCGGGTTGTCCCCGGTGATCATGACGGTCCGGATGCCCATCGCGCGCATTTCGGCGAACCGCTCGCGCATCGCCGGCTTGACGACGTCGGAAAGCCTGATCACGCCGAGGACATCGGTCCCCCCGTTGGCCCGCTCGGCGACGAGCAGTGGAGTCGCACCGTCGTGCCCGATCCGGTCGACGATCGCGGTGGCCTCCTCGGGAACGGAGCCGCCGTGCTCGGTCACCCAGGCCAGCACCGCCCCCGCCGCGCCCTTACGCACCATCCTGCCGTCGAGATCGATCCCGCTCATCCTGGTGTGCGCGCTGAACGGCACCACGTTCGCCGCCTGTTCCCGCGCGCCTGCCGACTCGGCCAGTCCGTACTCCCGGGCGCACAACTCCACAATGCTGCGGCCCTCCGGGGTCTCGTCGGCCAGGCTCGACAGCCGCGCGGCCGCGGCCAGCTCCGCGACAGTGTGCCCGCCGACCGGGAACAGGTGAGTGGCACGGCGGTTGCCGAACGTGATCGTGCCGGTCTTGTCCAGCAGCAGGGTGCTGACGTCACCCGCTGCCTCCACCGCACGCCCCGAGTTCGCGAGGACGTTGCGCTGCACGAGCCGGTCCATCCCCGCGATGCCGATCGCCGAGAGCAGGGCGCCGATCGTGGTCGGGATCAGGCACACCAGCAGCGCCGTCAGCACCACCACCGACTGGAGGCTGCCCGAGTAGCGCGCCATCGGCTGCAACGCCACGACCGCCAGCAGGAAGATGATCGTCAGCGTGGCGAGCAGAATCGTCAGCGCGATCTCGTTCGGTGTCTTCTGCCGGGACGCGCCCTCCACGAGCGCGATCATCCGGTCGACGAACGACTCGCCTGGCTTCGTCGACACGTGCACGACGATCCGGTCGGAGAGCACGGTCGTCCCGCCGGTGACCGCGGACCGGTCACCACCGGACTCCCGGATCACCGGGGCCGACTCGCCGGTGATGGCGGACTCGTCGACGGTGGCGATGCCCTCGACGACATCGCCGTCACCGGGAATGGTGTCACCGGCCTCGACGACGACCAGGTCGCCGATACGCAACTGGGTACCCGGGACGCGTTCCTCGCTGCCGTCGGTACCCAGGCGCCGCGCGATCGTCTCCTTCTTGAGCCGCCGCAGGGTCGCCGCCTGCGCCTTGCCCCTTCCCTCGGCGACGGCCTCGGCCAGGTTCGCGAACAGCACCGTGAACCACAGCCACAGCGCGACCCCGATGGTGAACCAGCCCGGCTCGGCGGCGGCGAACACCGTCACGAGTACCGACCCGACCCACACCACGAACATCACGGGGTTCTTCAGCTGGTGCAGCGGGTTCAGCTTGCGCAGCGCGTCGGGTAGCGAGATGAGCAGCTGGCGCGGGTTGAACACGCCTGCCCCCACCCGGCCCGCGTTCTCCACGCGATGCTGGGTCGCCTCCTCCGGTGTGCGCCGGGGACGCTCGTGAGTCGTCGTCATGCCAGTGCCTCCGCGATGGGGCCGAGCGCCAGTGCGGGGATGAACGTCAACGCGGCCACGAGCACCACGGTGCCGCCCAGCATGGACGCGAACAGCGGGCTCGTGGTCGGCAACGTGCCCGCGGTCTCCGGGACCTTCCGTTGCGCCCCCAGCGAACCGGCGAGACACAGCACGGCGAGAATCGGCACGAACCGTCCGAGCGCCATGCAGACACCCAGTGTCGACTGGAACCAGCCACTCGTGACGGTGATGCCGGCGAACGCGCTGCCGTTGTTGTTGCTGGCCGAGGTGTAGGCGTAGAGCAGCTCGGAGAAGCCGTGTGCGCCCACGTTGTTCAGCGCCCCCGTGGTGGCCGGCAGCAGCAGGGCCGCGCCGGTGCCGAGCAGGACCACGGTCGGCATGGCCAGTATCGACACCGCGGCGGCCGTGACCTCACGTCTGCCGAGCTTCTTGCCCAGATACTCGGGGGTTCTGCCGACCATCAGGCCGGCGAGGAACATCGCGATGATCGCCAGCACCAGGATTCCGTACAACCCGGTGCCCACCCCGCCCGGAGAGATCTCGCCGAACATCATGTTCAGCATGGGCACACCGCCGCCGAGTCCGCTGAAACTGTCGTGCATCGCGTTGACGGCACCGGTCGACGTGCCCGTCGTGCTGTTGGCGAACAACACCGACGCCGGTATTCCGAAGCGCTGTTCCTTGCCTTCCAGACTCGCCCCCGCCAACAACGCC
Organism: Saccharomonospora sp. NPDC046836; assembly: GCF_040645195.1. Taxonomy (NCBI): domain Bacteria; kingdom Bacillati; phylum Actinomycetota; class Actinomycetes; order Pseudonocardiales; family Pseudonocardiaceae; genus Saccharomonospora; species Saccharomonospora sp. NPDC046836. Next base: position 130,634 of record NZ_JBEYXW010000016.1, on the reverse strand, counting down.
GCCGGGCCGTTCGGGTGCGTCTCGGCCCACCACGCCACCGCGAGCATGGCCGCCCACAGCACGGTCATCACCGACAGCAGCACCGTGCCCTGCCGCTTGTTGCCCACCAGCACACCGAACGTGCGGGTCAGCGACACCGGGATCACCAGCAGCAGGAAGATCTCGATCAGGTTGCTCCACGAGTTCGGGTTCTCGAACGGATGCGCCGAGTTGGCATTGAAGATGCCACCGCCATTGGTCCCGAGTTCCTTGATGGCCTCCTGGCTCGCGGCAGGCGCGAGCGCGATCGTGCTGTGCGATCCGTCGGGGTTGGTCACGGCGACCCCGGATCGCAGGCTCTGCACGACCCCCAGCGCGATGAGCACGATCGCGAACACGAACGAGATCGGCAGCAGGATCCGCAGGACACCCCGGGTCAGATCCACCCAGAAGTTGCCGAGGCGGTCGGTCTGAGCCCGCACGAAACCGCGGACCAGCGCCATCGCGACAGCGAGACCGACCGCGGCGGAGGCGAAGTTCTGCACCGTCAGGCCCGCCATCTGCACCACGTGACCCATCACCGTCTCCGGCACGTAGGACTGCCAGTTGGTGTTGGTCACGAAGCTGATCGCGGTGTTGAACGCGACGCCGGTGTCCACGGTCCGCCCGAAGTTCAGCGGCAGCAGCGGCTGCAGCCGCTGGAGCAGGAACAGCAGGAGCACCGAGACGAACGAGAAGCCGAGCACCGCGGTGGCGTAGGTCTTCCAGTGCTGCTCCGAGTCGGGACTCACCCGCCCGATCCGGTAGATCAGCCGCTCGACACGCCAGTGCCGCGTGTCGGTGAACACGCGGGCCATGTAGTCGCCGAGCGGTCTGTAGACCAGTGCGAGCGCGATGAGCAGAACAGCGACCTGGACAAGGCCCGCGGCGGTGTCGGACATGTCAGAACTTCTCCGGCCGAATCAACGCCACGAAAAGGTAACCGAGCAACAACAACGCGAGCACCACGCCGACAACATCGGCCAATGCCCCACTGCCGCTCATAACCGCTCCAGACCCCGCAATATCAGAACCAGAGCCGCGAAAATGCCGACTGTCAGCACGACATAAGCCACGTCAGCCATCCGCGTGCCCTTCCGTTCTCGCGGAGCAATCAATGGCCCCCTCAGCGCGATGGTCACCGCTCAGATCTACCCACCGGAGTCGCACTGACAAACCCTTGACGCCGGCGATTCGAGAGTTGACGTTTCCCTCACGACCGAGCCGGGAGGAACGGGTGAAAAAGCGACCTGAAACGTCGGCATTCGGCGACCATCGGCCGGCCGGGCGGTCAGCCCGTGAGGTAACCACCGGAGGCGTCGACATCGGTGCCGACGACGGCAGCGGCGTCGGGAGTGCTCAGCCACATGATCACCCGCGCGATCTCGTCGGCATGCACGATGCGCCTGATCGGATAGTCCTGGGCGATCTGCTCGTAGGTCATCCCGAACGCCTCGGCGGCCCGGCGCAGCATCGGTGTGTCGACCGCCCCCGGAGCGAGCGCGTTGATCCGGATGCCATCGGCCGCGTACTCCAGAGCGGCCACCTTCGTCAGCGAGGCGACCGCATGCTTGCTGGCGTTGTAGGGCGCGATCGTCGCGAAGCCCACCTCCGCCGAGATCGACGCGGTGTTCACGATCGCGCCACCTCCTTGCGCCAGCAGGTGCGGCAGCTCGTACTTCATGGCCAGGAAGACACCGCCCGCGTTGGTCCGCCAGACGTCCTCCAGATCGGCCATGGTCTGCTCGTGCAGTCGCACGGCGCGCGGGCTTTCGACGCCCGCATTGTTGACGGCGATGTCGAGCCGGCCGTGCCTCGCGACGCAGGCCTCGACGAAGCGCCGCACGTCACCCTCGTCGCGCACGTCGGCATAGTGGTAGGTCGCCGCGCCACCGGCCGCGCGGATGCTGTCCTGCACCCGCCTGCCGAGTGTCTTCCTGCGACCGCAGAAGAAGACACTCGCCCCTTCCCTGGCCATGGCCCTGGCCGTCGCCTCTCCGATCCCGGACGTCGCGCCGGTGATGAGCACGACCTTGTCCGCGAACCAGCTCACTCGTTGCGGCTGTCCTTCCGCCGCCGCGGCCGGTGCCGCGAGCATCGTCGCGCCGACCCCCGCGGCACCGGCCGCAAGCATGTTCCTGCGCGAGAGCCTAGCGCGTCCCTCGCCACCTGCACCGTTGTTTCCCATCCGCTTCCACTCCCGCACCGTGATCGTGATCGTGACGCGTTCACGCAACACCGGCACGGTCCGTGCGTCCAATACCCGCTCCGATAACGTCCCGGCATGACCAGTCACGCACTGTCCGGTGTGGACTATCCGAACGCATCTGTACTAGTACAGATGTACAGAAGCGTGCCTACGCCGGGTTCATGAGCAGTTGCACGGTGATCAGTACACCGGCCAGCACCACCGCGCCGACGGTGGCCAGCAGTAGCCGGCGGGCCGTTCCGGTGCCGGACGGCACCCTCGACAGGATGAAGGTCATCAGCAGCACGACCACCAGCAGCGTCCCGGCAACCAGGTCGAGCAGGGCGCCGTGAAGCACGCCGTTGCGCAGGGCAAGCACCGCGACGACCCCGGCAGCCAAGCCCGTTCGTTGCCAGGCGAGCGCTGTCCGCTCGGGCTGCAGCCCCGGGTCCCGGGTGCTCATCGGGTGTGCAGTAACACGACCACCACCACGGCGACCCCGGCCAGCGCCGCCACGACGCCCACCACGAACGGCAGCCAGGTCATCGGCAGCGGGCGGCCGTGCCGCATCGCCCGCTGCACCTGCGCCCACCGGCGGTACGAGAACGCCGCCAGCACCGTGCCCGTCACCGCGAGCAGCACCGCGAGGCCGGTGCGCACCCCCGCCACCGAGAACGCGGGCACCAGCTGGGCCAGGGCCACCGCACCGGCGAGTAGGGCCAGCGCGGTGCGTAGCCATGCGAGGAACGTGCGTTCATTGGCGAGCGTGAACCGGTAGTCCGGCTCCTCGCCTTCCTCGTACCACCTCGGAGTCACGAGGGCTATCTTTGCCGCCCGCGGTGCGTGCGGGGACATCGGGTGGGTCGAACCCCAGCCGCCAATGCCGGTCCACTGTGGATGAGCCGGACGAGTCGGTAATTCACGGACAATGGCGGCTTTTCGCGAAATCGATATCATTTCGATCTCGCCGTAACGGTCCAGTCCATTTCTCGATACACGTATGCCGACAAGCTTTTGGGGGTCACACCGTGATCGAGAATTCGTCGTCGGGCCTGGTGATGCTGCGATCCGAAGTCACGGTCGTGGTCACTCGCGAGGAGCACCATCAGCCCGCCCTGGCTCGCTATGCCGTGCCGCCAGGCGGGCAGCGCCGCGTTGCCGTCGAACTGGGCTGGTGCGTTATCGGCTCGGGAAAGTACCGCGGCGAAAGCGCTATCGAGGTCCGCCTCGACGGTGTCCGCATTGGTGAGCTGACCTTCGCGATGTCACAACGTTACGGGCCTCTGCTCGCGCAGGTGAGCGCGCAGAGCGGCAGAGCGGGCTGCGAGGCGCTGATCCAGGAGGGCCGCAACGGGCTCGAGGCCGTGCTCCGCCTGCCCAAACACACCGGCGAGGACACGGTACCCATGAGACCGGTCCCCGCACCGGCGCAGACTCCACTGCCCACCGCTGCCATGCCTGCCATGGAACGAAAGCGCCGCACCATCTTCTCCTCGCGCCCCGCATGGATCGCCGCGACGATCGCCGTCATCCTGGTCATCGCCGCGCTGGCCGGCCAAGACGACGACAGCCCGCCGTCGAGCACGGCTGCCGATCTCACGACGGCAACAACGACCCGCCCGCCCACCACACAGCCCAGCAGCACCCGTCCCACCACGACGACACCGCCGCCGACCACCACGACCACGACGGTCGCGCCCGCCGCTCCCCCACCTCCAGCGCCGCGCACGACCACACGACCCCCCGCCCCGCAACCGCCACCCCCACCGGCGCCGCCCGAACCCGAGCCGGCCCCAGAACCCGAGCCCGAACCCGAGCCGCAATGCGATCCCAACTACAGCGGCTGTGTCCCGGTGGCCAGCGACGTCGACTGCGCGGGCGGCAGTGGCGACGGCCCCGCCTACGTGACCGGCCCGATCCGCGTGATCGGTACGGACATCTATGACCTCGATCGCGACGGTGACGGGATCGCCTGCGAGTAATCCGCTGTGGACACTCGCCGCGCGAGGTCAGTGGCTCCCAGACAGGAACCGGGTGACCTCGGTGAGGAACTGACCGCGACCGCGTTGCATGCGGTCGAGGTGCGCGAAATGCGTCGCCTGCGCCAGTTCGACGGCACGCACAGCCGGTGCGTGCACCAGGTGCTCCTCGAGCAGCCGGACGTCCTCGGCCCTGCTCCAGAAGTCGTACTCGCTGCGCAGGATGAGCGTCGGCGCGGTGATGAGGCTGGCGTCCCACAGCTGCCGGCCGGTGGCCAGGTAGAAGCTGTCCTCCAGCGCGCCGCTCGGGGCGCGGAAACTGGCGGGGCTGCGGCTGTCGCTGGTCGGATCGGACTTCAGCGCGGCCCGCACGTAGGCGTTGACGACCGCGGGATCTCGCCAGGTGGTCTTGTCCTCGACCGGGATCGAGCTGTCCCATGACGGCAGCAGGCTCTCGGCGGTGTTGAGCCGGTAGGCACCGTAGCGGCCGGCATTGAACTGGCCCGGCCGGTTCGGATCCTCGTAGCCGCTGCCCCGGCCCAGGGTCGGGTGCTCCGGATTCGGCCCGTAGAGCGTGTTGTACAGCACGAGCCGGCTGACCCAATCCGGGTAGGCGGCGGCATACTGGCCGAGCCAGTGCCCACCGGTCGCCCAGCCGAGCAGGGCCACCTGCCGGCCCCTGCCGATCCGGTCCACCACCGCGGCGATGTCCCGGACGACGGCGTTGGACCGCACGGCGGGCGGGTTGGCCTCGGGCGGGTTGGCCTCGGGCGGGTTGGCCTCGGGCGGCTCGGCCAGTGAGGGAGGCCGGGTCGAACCGCCGTACCCCCGCGCGTCCATCACATAGACGCGGTGTCCCGCTCTGGCCAGGTCAGCGGCCAGCGATCCCCCGGCGACGGGAAGGTCGAAACTCGCGACACCGGGAACGCGCGCACCGTGGAGCAGCAGCACCGGCGGCGTGTCCCGCGGCCCGCCCGGGGTGCGGACCTCGCGCACGGCGATGCGGACACCGGGATCGCTGGACACGTGGAAATCGGTGCGGATGAGCCCCGTGGCAGGGCGGTCGGTCCCGATCGCGGGGGCAGCCGTGCCGGGCAGGGCGGCGACCGCGATCACGGCCGCGGTGAGCAGTCTGCGCATGCCTCGATCGTCGATCTTCTCCTCGCCATCAATAGGGTTAATAGGCGAAGACAGCGGCATTGATATGCCAGACATATCGTTTACCGGGACGGTACACCGTGGAGCTGCGACACCTGCGCTACTTCCTCGCGGTCGCCGAGGAGCTGCACTTCGGCCGCGCCGCCGATCGGCTCGGCATCCGCCAGCCCCCGCTGAGTCAGCAGATCCGGGCGCTGGAACGCGATCTGGGGGTCACGCTCTTCGACCGCAGCAGCCGGACCGTGCGGCTCACCGCGGCCGGCGAGACGCTGCGGACCACGGCGCGGGATGTGCTGACATCGGCTCAGGCCGCACGCCAGGCCACGCAGCAGGCCGGTCGCGGTGACAGCGGGACGCTTGTGCTCGGCTTCGTCGGCTCGGCGACGCTGGCACTGCTGCCCCGCACGTTGCGCCGTTTCCGCGAGCGCTACCCCGGGGTCGGTCTCACGCTGCGCGAGCTGACCACGGTGCAGCAGGCTCGCGCCCTGCACGCGGGCACGCTGGACATCGGGCTGCTGCGCCCGCCGCTGACCGCTGGCGACGCCGCCGGTCTCGACGTCCAGCCGCTCGGCGCCGAGCGCCTGCTCGTCGCCCTCCCTGCCGACCACCCACTCGCAGCCGAGGGCGCTGTCAGCGCCGAGCGGCTGGCGGGTGAGCAGTTCGTGCTCTTCCCGCGTGACCTCGGGCCGGGCCTGTACGACCAGATCACCGCATGCTGCCGGCAGGCGGGCTTCACACCCAACGTGGTGCAGGAAGCGGTCCAGATGCAGACGATCGTGGCGCTGGTCGCCGGTGGCCTCGGCGTGTCGCTCGTGCCGTCCTCGGTGGCCGGCCTTCGCCGCCGCGAGGTGGCTTTCCGGCCGTTGAGCCCGGCGACTCGCATAGTCCACCTCGCCATGGCGCGGCGTGTCGGCGACATCGACCCCGTGGTCGGCAACTTCGCCGCCGTGGCGAGGGATGTCGCGGGCCGCGCATGACACCTGTGGCGGAGTTTTGGCGCCCGGGTATCTGGCTGAGAGATCTCCAGATACGACAACGAGGACGCAGCATCGAGTGGTCCAACGCGCCCGCGCTCACTGCTGCCCCGCCCGCTTAGCCTCGGGTCGGCAGGTCCTGGCTGTCATCGTCTTCGGTGGTCAGAGTGGGCAGCACCTGAGCCGGTCGATCATGCAGACGGTTCCGGTGTGTCTCATCCGCCGCCCAACCGGGGAGAATCGATGAATCCAAGTGATGATGCGGGCCGTGACCAGTCGGGCGTGTCCCGGCGAAGCCTTCTGGGTGGCGGCGCCGCCATCACGTTAGCGGCGCCGCTGCTGGCGACGGCGACGGCAGCCGACGCCGCACCGGCGGCGGAGGCCGCACCGGCCCTTGCGGGAGAGGCCGACGATCTCGTGACGGCAACATCTGCCGGTGCAGCGCGTACCCGTTCATCGTGAGTTCGAGTGCGCCGACCTCGGGCTGCATTAAACGTTTGACGTCGTTGTAGCCGCTGCCGACTTCGTGTTCATTCCAGACAGTGCGGAATTCTTCGCTGCGGGCCAGCAAGAGGTTTCGGAGGTGAGCGGCCCATGAGTCGGGCCCCCGGAGTGTGACCGTGTTGCGTAGTCCGGAGGCAAAGACGCGGGAGTGCAGCGCATGGTCGTCGGAGTGGTACAGGACCCGGCTGGTCGGGTCGGTGAACCACCGATAGGCGATGCTGCGGGGCGGGCCGGTGTATCGGGTGGTGTCGCCGGTGAGTGCGACGCCGAGCGGGGTCTGCCGGAGTGTCTCGCCGAGTTCGGTGATGATTCCGGCGGGGGTGTCGGTGAGCCGGGAGGCCGTGGATATCTCTGTGGATCAGGCGCAGCCTGAGATCACATCCACTTTCCAGAGGAATGGGCACATGGCCAATCTCACTGGAAAAGTTGCTGTGGTCACCGGATCTTCCAGTGACATCGACAAGTCCATCCCGGTGAATTACTCCGGTGCTGAAAAGAACGCCATTCGCACTGTGCAGGAGGAGCGACGGAGGAGCAGTTCGACCGTCTGTTCGCTGACGGGCTCGGCCACGGGAAGCGCACATCCGGGGGATCGGGCATCCCGGTATAGCAGCGACCGCTCGATCCGTGGTGGAATCGATCAAGACAAACGAGGAGTCACACATGGCACGCACACGACCGGAGATCATCGTTCCCGATCACTCCGGGAAACTCACCGTCGTCACCGGCGCCAGTGACGGGCGGTAGGTGAACGATGCACGGCTTCTACTCCGTGACGGCCACGTCGAACGCTGCGCCTTCGCAGCTCTGGGCTCTGCTGCTCGACGCGCATAGCTGGCCATGATGGGGCACTGTTGATGCCTTGTGCTCGAGCAGTCCGAACAGGTGTTACCTGTACTCCGCCAATCCCGAGCGGCAGTAGGCGGATTCAGCTGGCACATGCTTGCCACAATGGGATCTGGGAAATCAAAAGTCTTGCGACCGGGTGGGGGATCTGAGCTGTGTCGTTCTTCTTCGAGTTCGTGCGCGATCCCATGACCGTCGGCGCTGTCCTGCCGAGCGGACCGGCGCTGGCAGAGCTGGCCACGGCTGGGGTACCGCGGACAGGCTCTCCCATCGTTCTCGAGCTCGGCCCCGGAACCGGGGCGTTCACCGAGATCATCCAGCAACGCCTGGCGGGATCCGGCCGGCACATCGCCATCGAGCTCAACCCGCGGTTCGCCGGACGGCTGGCAACGCTCCATCCGGCGGTTGACGTCGCGATCGCGGATGCCAGATCCCTCCAAGACGTGCTTGCGCAGCGGGGCATCGGCCAGGTCGACGTCGTGGTCAGCGGCCTGCCCTGGGCGGCGTACGCCGAGAAGTCCCAGCACGACGTTCTGTCGGCGGTGGTCGCGGCCATGCAGCCGGCAGGCGTCTTCACCACCTTCGCCTATGTCCACGCCCGGTGGGCTCCGCCGGCCCAGCGGTTGCTGCGCTCGCTGCGGTCACGGTTCGAGGAGGTTGTCATCAGCCGTACGGTCTGGGCCAACCTGCCGCCCGCCCTGGTCTATTTCTGCCGGCGTCCGCACCAGGTCAGCTCGGAAGTTCCCCCGCTAGCGTAGTGCCTGTGCGCCGATGACGGACAGCACCTGCAACTTCTCGTAGCTCTCACTGCCGGGAACGCCGGTATAGACCAGTAACCTGTGTGATTGGTCTGGGTCCAGCAGTGTCTGACCGGGTTCCGGGCCGAAAGCCTCATGGGCTTCGAGATAACGTCGGAAGAACTTGCTTCGCTGTACCGGTACTGGTGGTACGTAGCGCACCTTCTGGGCCTGGAAGGACGGTTCGTCGAAGGCATCTCCTCGAACGCGGAGGCAGCGCGCGTTGACGCGTTGCTGCAAGCAGTCACCGGTACGGCGAGTCCGGAGTCGTTCGAGCTTGCCATGGCGACCATCCGTGCGGTCGCCGGAGCGTTGCGGGCCACCGCGTACGTCCCGGAACGCCTCGGCCGCCAGGCCCTGTACGCCCTCGCCAGGCGATTTCAGCGCCCTATGCGGGCCGCAGGCTGTTAGCGGTGTTGAGCTGTTCGTGTCATTCCCGCGTGACCGGGCCACGCATGACTCCAATGGCGGAGTTTTGGCACCACGGCGCCGGGGTATCTGGGTGAGAGATCTCCAGATACGAAAACGAGGACACAGCATGGAGTTAGAGCTCGAGTCGTGGGACACCACTCTGCGCGGGCTGCACCAGTACGCACGGAGTGTGGCGGCAGCACTGGGACTGAAGGGTGACTCCTACTGCGCGCAGCCGGACCCGCTGGAGACCTATCTCGCTCTCGACGGATTCATTCCCGGCTTCCCGCAGCGGGACGTCGCGCTGCTCTGGGACGAGCAGCACGGCTGGGCGGGCGCCATCGAGACCGCGTGCAGCGAGGACCTCATCGTGCTGTCCTACCTTGGCGAGGACGTGCTGCCCGCACCGGAACGCGTCGCGCGGTACGCCCGTGCGCTGCTCGATGGTGCGGCGCCGGGACACGCGGTTCCGCCCACGTTCCCGGCCGCTGTGCGCAGGCTCCTGCCACAACGGCTCGCCCAGTACGCCGCCACCTCACCGGTGCCGGGCCTCGTCATCGGGGCGTGAGCCGCTCAGGTGTCCGCCAGCCGGTTGAGCACCTCGGCCTGGTCGTACTCCGCCGGTGGTGCCGTGGCTCCCGTATGCGCACCGGACACCATCTCCCTGGCGAACCGCGCCACCTCCGCAGGATCAGGAACGGGGTCGGGACCGAGATAGCACAACGGGATCACCTGCGTACCGTGAAAGTTCCGCACAGCGAGGCACCAGCCGTGCCGCGTGGTCCACTGCAGCAACGCGTCCAGGTTGGGAAAGGCCGGCAGGCGAGAACGGAGCGCGACCCGGCCGGAGGGTTCGGCGTCGTGCAGCGTCACTGACGCGTCGGGCGGCAGGCCGAGGGCTCCTGCCACCTGGTGCAGGTACCGGCGGAGATCACCGGTCAGCGGTTGAGTCAGCATGAGTCAGTCCTCGCCTTGGCTGCGGCTGGCCCGGATGCGGCTACCTGGCACGCTGCTCGCGCGAGAATGCCTTGCGCAGGGCTGAAAGTCCCTGAAGGACCGTTCGAAAGACCCGGCTCACGGAGGCGCCGCAGCACAGTGACGCCGGGCGCGGTCTTCGCGCTCCGGCGCCACGGCAGGGAGCTCAGGTGCGGGCCTGGCTGCCCTCCAGATGCCTCTTCAGGTTCGTCCAGATGGCCCGTTCCTGGCGCCTGCCGACCGGCACGAGGGCGGGCGCCAGCAGAGCGAAGACGCCCCGTGGCTCGAGCTGCCACGACCAGCGCATCCGCGTGGCGCCCTGCGCGGGCTCGAACTCCAGCGTGCCGCTGATGTCGGCCGTGGACATGATCGTCCTCGACGCGAGCTTCCGCGGCCGCTCGAATTCGGTGTACTCCAGGATCATCTTGCGGGCACGCCCCATCGCCCTGACGGTCGCCACGAACTGGGTGCCCGCGCCGATCGGCCCGTCGGTGATCTGCTCGACATCGCTGATGCCCCGGTTGTAGAGCGGCTCGTTACGCTCGTCCGCGACGAAGTCGAATACCCTCTCGACCGGCTGACGGATGAGGATCTCGCCTTCGATGCGAACCATGTGCGCTCACTCCTGGCAGGCTCACCAGCTCTCCTCACGCCTGAGTTCCTCACCGTGGACGACGATCGCCCAGATCACCACCACATCGAGCACGATCACGAGCGTCGACCACACGGGGTACGCCGACAGGAACGCCAGCTGCGCGATCGCGTTGATGACCACGAGAACGACGGCGATAATGCGCGCCCAGATCGCACCGGTGAAGAGCGCAGCTCCGGTGACGACGGCGAGCGCGCCGATGATCAGGTGAATCCAGCCCCAGCCGGTGAAGTTGAACACCAGCAGGCCCTGCGGTCCCGCCACGAAATAGTTCCGGTTGAACAGTGCGACGAGCCCCTCGATGACGTTGAACACGCCGAGCAGGATCAGCATCACGCTGGCGAACCACAGCCAGCCCAGCCACGCCGACCGGACGCCGGTGCGTGGCTCCGTCGAGGACGTCGGCGTAGTCGAGGACGTCGAGGGCGTTGACGACGTCGAAGACGTTGGGGGTGTTGACGGTGTTGAGGGCGTGGAGGAGACGGATCCCACGCCGCGCGCGGTCCCCGCTCCCGGGTGTGCGTGCTCACTCATAGTCCCCTCCCGGGTATTCGGTGTCGGGTTAGGTGTGCACTCACTGTGCCCACGACAGCGGGCCCGGCTGCTCGCCCACGCCGGGTGAGATGCCCGCCTGCTACTTCTCCAGCCTCATTTCGCGGCCGTGGACCATGATCGCGTAGATGATGATGACGTCGACCGCGATGACCAGGATCGACCACACCGGGGTCGCGGCGATGAAGCCCAGGTTCACGATCGCGCTCACCGCGGCGAAGATGATCGCGCCGACACGCGCGGCCGTGTTACCGCCCAGCACGCCGACCCCGATCACGACGGCGAGCACGCCGAGGCCGACGTGTACCCAGCCCCACGCCGCGTAGTTGACGTTGACGACGAGGCCCGACGACGTCACGAGGTAGTACGTCCGGTTGAAGACCGCGACGAACCCCTCGATGGCATGGAACAGACCGACCAGGATCAGCATGATCCCGGCGAACGAGATCCATCCGGTCCAGGCCGTCGCGTGCTGGGTGTCTCGTACGGTGTGACCGCCAGCCATGGCATCCACCCCCAAAGTTGGGCTCGGCTCCACGCGAGCATGCCCGGACAGTGCGGCCGCGACCCTCATCCGCTACGGATGAATGTCCCCGCGCGTGCCGGGTGCCCGCCGACGATCCGGAACAGCGCGAGCACCGTCGCCCACCTGCTCTCCGCCGCCGCGGCCGACGGGCCGGGCGCGGACAGCGGCAGCCGCACCCGCAGTGCCCCGGGCAGGGTCCGGAACCGCAGTGGCGGAGGCAGCCGCAGCGCCTCACCGTCGACACCCACCTCCACCAGGGGCTGGTTCGAGTCCACGACGAACTCGGGGACGGCCCAGGACCGGTAGCCGCGGAAGCGCGCGAGCCGCCCGGTCATCTCCGCGGACACCAGCACCGGGATGTCCCGCGCGCGGTCCAACGTCACGGTGGCGATACCCAGCAGGCCGGAGTCCAGCCGCGGGCGGCTGCCGAAGCCGGTCAGGTTGTCGAGGCGATAGGGCCCGTTGGACACCAGCACGACATCAGCGGGTGGGTGCTGCTCCTGGTCCGGGCCGGTGAAACGCAGGTCGGGGCGCACCACATCAGGACCGAGCAGCTCGGGCAGGCGCTGGGCCACAGTGGCGACCTTGGCCTCGCGATAGCCCGCCGACTGTACGACGATCGCGTACACGCCGAGCGAGGCGTTGTTGACGAACACGCGCTCGCCCACCGTCGCCAGGTCGATCCGGCGCTCGACCGCCTGCCCGAAGGCCTCCAGCGCCGCCGCCACGTTGTCCCGGTCCAGTCCCAGATCGAGCGCGAAGTGGTTGCGGGTGCCTGCCGGTACGCACACGAACGGCAGATCATACTGTCGCGCGACGTCGGCGACCACGGCCTGGGAGCCGTCACCACCAGCCATCCCCAGCACGTCGGCACCGGTCGCCGCGGCACGTTCGGCGAGCGCCCGCAGGTCGTCCCCCGGTGTGAGCACAACCGGCTGAACGCCCATGCTCCGTGCCCTGCTCTCCAGCTCGAACCGGGCCACCTTCCCACCGCCGGACCGGGGGTTCATCAACAGCACTCCGTTGTGCGCAGGGCCGACCGGATGAGCGGCCACCGGGGGCGCCAGATCGTCGCCGAGCGCGAGACTCGCCGCGGCGACCGTCAGCAACAGCAGCGCGATGATGAGCAGGAAAAGGAGGTAGGCCCGCAGGTCGGGCAGCGCCGCGGTCGCCACGATGGCGACGGCCGCCAGCACCGCGGCCGCAACCCTGCGAACGCCACGGCGGACCAGCGCCGCCCAGGCCGCCGCCACCGCCACACCGATGAGCAGCACCGCAAGCACGAGCTGAACCGGGTGGCGCACGAGCGCGACGATGCCGGCGACGAAGGCCGCGGCGAGCGCGAGCAGCGCACCGGCGGCGTAGGCGCGGCGCGCCGGCGATGGCCGCGCTTGGCTGGAACTCATCCCGGCACCACCTCTGGTTCCTTCCTCCGTTCCAGCGTGCTCTGGCGGAACCCGCTGAGATCACCCGTGTCGTATGAGCCCCGCCGGCTGCTGGCCCGCGATCGTGGCAGGGGTTTTCCTTCTGCTGAGGGGAGTGATCGATCGTGGCTGCCGCTGATCGGCGACTACTGGGAGCCGCCATGCTGATCGCCGCCACCGCGACTCTCGCCGCCTGCGCAGGCGGAGGCGGGGGCCCCACGACCACCGCACCTGCCCCGCCGCCGGCGCAGACCGCCCCGCTGACGACGACGCCCGGCGCGCCCACGACCGGCGCTTCGGCCTGCACGGGCCTGGCGGACGCCGGGCAGGGGCTCGTCAACACGGTCACCGATTTCTTCACCGGCCAGGCGACGGGCAACCAGGTCCGCGCAGCCGCGACGAGCCTGTCCAACTCCATCGATGCCGCCCGTAGTTCGATCGGTACGCAGACGAGTGCGCAGCTCGACAACGCCAAGGCCAGCCTGCAACAGCTGCAGAGCGCGCTGTCGGCGCAGCCGCCGGACACCGCCGCCATCCGCACGGCCGCGAACAACACCCGCACGGCCCTACGCGACGCCGCGACGATCTGCCAGTCCGGTACGCCGACGCCCTCCCCCAGGTCCACGTCGTAGAACACGTCGCCGTCAGTGGTGGTGGCCGTGCCGGCCGAGGGTCTCCACGGGGGTCGCGCCGGGGCGGGTCCACTGTGGCACGGGGCGGCTGGTCGGGCCCCAGGTGGCGTTTCCGTCCGCGTCCGAGCGCCATGACCAGCACGGGCTGTGCCCCTCGGGCCAGCCCTCGGGGTTGTCCTCCCACGCCTCGCCACGACCGTAGGGCGTCATGTCGAGCAGGCCCAAGGAGCCGTTGACCCGCTCGTTGCCACGGCCGGTTGTGGAGTAGGTGAGGAACACGCGATCGCCCTCGCGCAGGAAGCAGGTGAGGTAACCCATCTCGCCGCCGACCGGCGCGTCCACGTCGCGCACCGAGTACCAGGGCTGGGTGTAGCCCATGAACTCGACGTAGGAAGCCACCTCGTCCCACCGGCCCGTGGTCAGGATGGCGAACGAGACGCCGCGGGCGTTGAGGTAGACGGCGTCCTTCAGGTGCCAGGCCGTGGTGGTGCAGCCCTCGCACTGCCCCTGGTGCGGCGCGCCGTCGTACCACATGTGCTTGTAGACCACGAGCTCCTCACGGCCCTGGAACAGGTCCAGGAACTGCACCGGGCCATCGGGTCCGACGACCTCGACCGTCCCGTCGAGCTCCACCATCGGCAGCCGGCGGCGGGCCGCGGCGAGAGCGTCGCCCTCGCCGGTGTGGGCCTTCTCGCGGACCAGGAGCTCGTCACGGGCGGCCTGCCAGGTGGCCAGGTCGACCACGGGCGGGCGGCCGGGCAGCGCGGTGGTCGGGTCGTTCGGCGTGGTTGTCATGGTGTCCTCCGTGGTGCTCGTGCCGGACAGCATCGGTCACTAAAACAGACGCGCGACTCAGGCGTGAGTGGTCCTGGACGACGCGGCGGCGAGGGCCGCGTTGGTGTCGGCTGTGGTGAGGTCGGCGTTCAGGTGGGCACCGGCGAGGGCTCCGGCCGCGGCGGAGGCACCGACCTGCGCGGTCAGGTCGGTGGCGTTGCCCGCCACCCACACCCCCGGCACTTCGGTGGTGCCTGCCATGCCGGTGACGAAGCGGCGGCCCATGCCGCCCGGCAGATCCTCCATCGGCAGCCGCAGACCGTCGAGGCCGTCGGTGCGGGCCAGCGTCGTCGTGACGACCGCGAGAACGCGCCGCGGCAGCACTCGTCCATCGGCCAGCCGAACACCCGTGATGCCGCTCTCGTCGGACTCGACCTCCGCGACGGGCGTGTCGATGACGCGGATGCCGCGGGCGGCGAATCGGGCGCGGGTGTCCTCGGCCAGGTCGGTGCCGCGGGTGAAGTACACCAGGTCTTCGGTCAGCTGACGGAACAACAGCGCGTGGTGGATCGACGCCGGGCCTACGGCCAGGATGCCGATGGCTTCGTCGCGCACCTCCCAGCCGTGGCAGTACGGGCAGTGCACCACGCCGCGGCCCCAGTGCTGGGCCAGGCCGGGGATGTCGGGCAGCACGTCGCGCAGTCCGGTGGCGACCAGCACCCGGCGGGCCTGCGTGGCCCTGCCGTCGGCCAGGGTGATGGTGAAACGGGGGTCGCCGTCTGCCGAAAGAGCGGCAGGCACGGCGGAGGTCACCTCACCGGTCACGACCCGCCCGCCGTAGCGGCGCACCTCCTCCCGGCCGCGCCGCAGCAGCTCCGCGGGCGGTGTGCCGTCCAGGCCGAGCAGGCCGTGCACACCCGCGGCCGGTGCGTTGCGGGGCGTGCCGCTGTCGATCACGACGACCGAGCGGCGCGAGCGTGCCAGCATCAGCGCGCCGCTCAGGCCCGCGGCGCCACCGCCGATCACCACGGCGTCGACGGTTCCGTCCGGTGACATGGCGGTACCTCATTTCTTCGTGTTGGTGGGGCCCCTGATTACGGGGCGCTACTCCATGACCGTAAGTGCGGTTTGCGGTTTGAGCATAGGATCGTGCCTATGAAGCAAGACGATGGCGAGTTGGGCAGCCTCGTACGCAAACGAATTCGCGCCCTGCGGGTGGCGCAGGGCTGGTCACTGGAGGAGCTGGCCACCCGTGCCCGGCTGAGTCCGTCGTCGCTCAGCCGGATCGAGAACGGTCAGCGCCGCCTCGCACTGGACCAGCTCGTCATCCTCGCCCGCGCCCTGGACACCTCTCTTGACCAGCTGGTCGAGTCGGACACCGACGACGTGATCGCCAGCCCGATGATCGACGGCACTCACGGCGGGATGCGGTGGTCGATCAAAGCGGATCCCGGTATGACCGTCATGCGCCAGCGGATGACGGACCCGCCACCGGACAACCCCGCCCGCATGCGCGCTCACCCTGGCCGCGAGTGGCTCGTCGTCCTCTCCGGCACCGCCGTCCTCCTGCTGGGCCACCGCCGGTTCCGCATCGAAACCAACCAGGCGGCCGAGTTTCCCACCATGCTCCCGCACGCGATCGGCACCGCGGGCGGGCCATGCGAAATCCTGGGCATCTTCGACCGCGAGGCCCGCCGCGGGCACCAAACCGGCAAGACGGACCGATCTTGACTTGCGTGGTCGGCATCCCGAACAGCTATCGTCTTGCTGGATGAGCAAACCGCTGTGCGTTTAACGCATGATCGACTTACCGTGGCGTCATGAAGTCCACTGCACAGGACCCTGGCGGACCGCACGTTCACGAACACCAGAACGACGTCGACGGCCAGGCGGAAATCCTCGAGCTCGACGCGGAAGTCCTCGCGGGGCACACCGCGTCCATCACCGCGTGGCTGCCCGTCGAGGCGAGCCCCCACCAGATCGTGGACCTGGGCTGCGGGACCGGTGCCGGGACCTTCGCCCTGCTCACCCGCTTCCCCGAGGCGCAGGTGACCGCTGTCGACTCCTCGGCCGACCATCTGCATCGCCTGCGGGACAAGGCCCGCGAGAACGGGCTGGCCGATCGCGTGCGCACCGTTGCGGCCGACCTCGACTCGGCGTGGCCGGACCTCGGCAAGCCCGACCTGGTGTGGGCATCGGCCTCCCTGCACCACATGACCGATCCCGACCGCACCCTGCGTCAGGTCCACGACATGCTCGCCCCCGGCGGACTGTTCGCCGTCGTCGAGCTCGCCGGCCTGCCCCGTTTCCTGCCCGACGACGCCCCCGGGAACCGCCCCGGCCTGGAGGAACGCTGCCATGCCGCGAGCGACCACCGCCACGCCGGGCACGTACCCCACCGCGGTGCCGACTGGGGACCCAAGCTGACCGCCGCCGGATTCACCCTCGAAGGCGAACGCACGATCACCGTCGACATCGAGCACTCCCGCTCCCCCGCGGTCGGCCGCTACGCGCTCGCCACCCTGCGACGCCTGCGCGGGGCCGTCGCCGACGTGCTCTCGGCCGACGACCTCACGGCACTGGACCAGCTACTCGACACCGGCAGCTCACACAGCATCCTGCGCCGCGACGACCTCGCAGTGCGCACCGAACGGAGGGTATGGGCCGCACGCCGGACGCTCCTGGATACAGCGAACAACGCCGGCAGCGTGCCCGCCGGCTACGAGGCGTGGCGCAAGAGCAGGTGGGACGAGATCGCCGGCCCGAACGGCAAGGTGAAGGTCGTCGCCAACGGCAGGGTGACCGGCCCGGACAGCCACGTCATTCCCGGCGTTCCCGGGCAGTGGAGCATCACCGAGGCGGGCGCCCTGACGGTGTCGGTCGCTGCCGACGACGGCATGACGGTCAACGGCGAGGCGGTGAACGGAACAACCGAAGTGCCGTCCGGCAGCTCGCTCGAGTTCTCCGATGGCCGTGCGGGCTTTGCGGGAGGCGCGGACGGGTTCTACGGCGTGGTCGTCATGGACCACGGGGCTCTCGCCCGGTCGGGCCTCAGCGGGATCGACACCTACCCCTACGACCCGGCCTGGGTCCTCGAAGGCGTGTATCGAGCGGCTCCGGAGGGCCGCCGCATCGAAGTGGGACGCCTGACGACTCCCCGCAGCACGGAAGCCATCCTGGCGCCGGTCGACCTCGCCGTCACCGTCAACGGCACCGAATACGTGCTGTCCGTACTCGAAGACATGCCCGGCCAGCGGCTCGTGGTCTTCACCGACGAGACCAACAGATCCGGGACACCCGAAATCGGCCGCTGGCTGGTACTGCCGCTCCTGGAGCCCGGCAGCACCCTGACCGTCGACTTCAACCAGGCGACGCTCTCCCACCACCACCTGGTCCCGGCCGTCTTCACGTGTCCTCTCCCGCCTCCCGGCAACCACCTGCCCATGCGAGTCGAGGCAGGAGAACGCGCTCTCGTCTACGCCGAGAACTGAGCCCCGCGAGTTCGGCGACAAGTCACACCACACACAGAAGGAAGCAACACCATGAGCCAGGACCTCGAAGACAAGGCGATCACCTATCTGCGCCACCTGGAGAACAGGGAATGGGCCGATGCGCGAGCGATGTGCTCCGCGAAGGCCACCGTCTGGCACAACGACGGCAAGGGCGACTCGACGATCCAGGAGAACATCTCGGGCATGGAAGCCCACATCGAGCCCATCCGGTCGATGCGCTACGACATCACCCGGCAGTTCTCCCGGCCCGGCGAAGTCCTCCAGCAGCATGTGGTGAACGTGATCATGAAGGACGGAGCGCTCTTCCGGGTCGACGCCGCCGTGTACTTCCGCTTCGAAGACGGCCTCATCACCCGTATCGAGGAGTACGCCAGCTTGCCGAGCACCGACGCCGCCTGAGCTTCAGTGTTCCTGTTCCCGCTGTTCAGCGGGTGGCTGCGCCAGGAACTGCACGATGCCGAGACAGACCAGCAGCACGAGCACGATGATCAGCACCGTCAGCCCGCTCGGCTGCGCGAAGAACACGAACACGAGCGCGGCCACCGCTACCAACGCCACGCGCAGCGGCGTTCGGTAGGCGTACACCCACGGCCCGACCGGGCCGGTGCGCAGCCCGGCCCGCGCTCCGCCGCGGCGCAGCCACGCGATCCCCCGCGACAGCCCGGTGCGGATTGCCACGGCCGTCTTGGACGGGCCGGCGAGGAAGGCACCGAGCGCGACGACGATCCCGACGGCGAAGAGCGTGCGCAGCCCGTCCCGCAGGAACCGGACGACGACGTTGTAGGAGTCGCCGGCGGCGGCCGCGGATTGCTGCGGCACCGCACCGATGACGACGCCGCGGGTGATGTACAGGCCCGCGGCCAACACCACCATGGCCACAGCCACGCCGAGCCCGGTGCCTACCAGCGCCCGCCGGTGATCGCGAGCCAGGTAGATCCCCGCCGCGAAGAACACCAGCGTGACCCAGGGCAGCCAGGTCGCGCCGGTGTCGAGCAGCGAGTAGGCCGACTTGGCTCGTTCCAGTGAGCTGGCATTGGTGATCGTGATCGTCGGGTGCACGCTGGGAATCCGGTTGGCGAGGCCGAGACCAGACGATGCGAGCTGCTGCTTGGCCGCGTTGATGAACGGCGCCAGGTCCAGTTTCACGTCACCGCCGCTGACCACCACAGCCGAGCTCTGCCCGGACAGCACGGCGTTCATCTGCTCGCTGGCGATGCGGATCGACTGGTCCCACAGCTGCGACACCCCCGGGCCGGCGACGACCTTGGCGACCTCGCCGTGGACGAAGCCCTGCACGCTCGAGCTGAGTGGCCCGGTCAGCCCCCGTAGCCGGTCGGTCACCCCGGGCGGCACGCCCTGCGTGGCCAGCGCCGAGATCGCGTCGTTGGCCAGGCCCTGCACGTCGACGTAGGTGAACACCGTGTCGGTGACCCGGTTGGTGACCGCGGCCTGCACCGAGGGCTGGCTGATGAGCGGGCTCATCGTCGCGACGAACCGGTCGGTGTTGGCGACCTGGTTGTGCACCCAGACCGTCGCCAGCGACACCGGGGTGAGCAGGCAGCCCAGCACCAGCAGGAACCCCGCGGCAATGGACTTCCAGGCGATCCTGCGCTTTGGTCTGCGTTCGCGGAGCGTCTGCACCTCGGTGCGCAGCCGGTCGAGCTCCGCACGCTCGCCGTCGCTCAGCGGCTCGACGTTCGGGTCGTGAGGCTCGGCCATGGCCGGCTCACTCCCCTGTGCTGGGCAGCTCGGGGATCTGATGCACCGACACGATGCGCAGTCCGAAACTCTCGAGCAGCACAAGGATTCCGTGGAGGTGGGCGGGATCGGCGACCGTGCCGTAGATCAGGGTCTCCGGTGGCGCGGGGACGATCTGCATCCCGCTGAAGTCGCCGACGGCATCGCGGAGCTGCTCGGACACCCGCCCGTGGACTCGGAATTCATATTTCATGTCCGGCACCGGCCCACCTCCTCGGCGTCGTGCCTCCGCACGCCCTGACGCCGCCCGCGCCGAAAGGCCAGTGCGCACGCCGTCGCCACGAGGTTGAACGTGACGAGAACCGTCCACCAGGAGACGGCTGCCTGCCCCGCGGCATGGCCGAGCACGGCCATCGCCACCAGGACCGCCGCCGCCAGTAGCGCCCACGCGCTGCCGTTGAACAGCGCGGACACGGCGGCGAAGAACAGCGTGATCGCCAGTACCTCCGCCCGCCCGACCAGCAGCCTCTCGACGACCGGGAAGCCCGCCGGGAGCACGCAGAGCAGTGCTGTGGCGGCGAGGCCCGCCACCACGGTGCGAGCGGACCGTCGGCGTCGCCGCGAACTTGCACGCTTGCCCATGTTCGGCTCCAGACACGGTCAGCTCGTTGCCACCACGCCCACCGTTGGGCCACGCGTGGCGTGTTTCCTCGCCTGCGATGGGTGAGATGCGGGGGGTGGACTGGCACGCACACAGGCGGGGAGCCGACAATCGAATGGAGCACCGGGAGGGGTACCCATGCCGGACCCGCGCAGGGGGAACGCCTGGCGGGTACCGCGAACCAAGGTCGTGGTTCCGGACCTGCCTGCCAATCTGGTCTCCCGCCCGCGGCTCTTGTCGGCACTCGATCAGGCGCGTGACGCGACCGCGACGCTGGTGTGCGCGCCCGCGGGGTTCGGCAAGACGCTGCTGCTGGCGGAATGGGCCCAGCGCCGCGCCGCGCAGGACGTGGCGTGGGTGTCGATCGACGCGGACGACAACGACGACCGACGGCTGTGGTCGGCGTTGCTCGATGCACTCGGCGCCACCAGCCAGGTGCCGCAGGACAGCCCGCTACGGAGCCTCGAACTGCCCGGCACGCCGAGCGTGGACCTCGCCTTCCTCGCCGACGTCGTGGACGCACTCGACAAGCTGCCCACCCCGGTGCTGCTGGTACTGGACGCGCTGGACGAGATCACCGATCCGCAGACACAGCGCGGGTTGCAGGCGCTGATCCGGCATCAGCCCGCCGGGCTGCGGCTGGTCGCGTCGGGACGGGCCGATCCGCCGCTGCCGCTGAACCGGCTACGCCTTGCCGACGAGCTCGTCGAGATACGGGCCGACGAGCTGAGGTTCTCCCCCGTCGAGGCGGGCGCACTGTTCGTCGCCGCGGGAGCCGCAGTGCCCAACGGCGGGCTGGACCGGCTCATCGAGGCGACCGAGGGGTGGGCCGTGGGGCTACGGCTGGCCGCCGCGTCGGCAGTACGGCAGGGCGGGCTCGAGGAGTTCCTCGCCGGTCACGACCGGGCGCTGCTGGAGTACCTGCGCGACGAGGTGCTGTCGCAGCTGGATGCCGAGGCGTACGAGTTCCTGCGTGCCATCAGCGTGTGCGACGAGGTCACGCCCGAGCTGGCGAGCGTGCTGTCCGGGCGGCCGGATGCCGCGGCGCTGCTGCACGACCTCAGCCGGCGCACCGTGCTGACGGTCCATGCCGACGCCCGGCGCAGCCAGTACCGCCTGCCTGCCCTGCTGCGGTCCTACCTGCGGGCCGACCTGTCCCGCCGCGAACCCAGCCGGATGCTGGCACTGCATTCGCTGGCGGCGGGGTGGTTCGCCGCGGAGGCACGCCCCGCCGAGGCCCTCACGCACTGGGCCCAGGCACGGGACGCCGAGCGCATCGCGGCGGCGCTGGGCCGGGAAGCGGTGCGGCTCTTCCTCGCCGGGCAGCACGCTGTGCTGCGCCAGGCGCTGGCCGTCCTCGACGATCGCCGGATCACCGGCGATCCCCTGTTGTCGCTCGTTGTCGCGGCTCTGTACCTCGAAGCAGGCGAGACCGGCATCGCCGACCTGCACCTCGCCCATGTCGACGCCGTCTGGCCGGATCGGCCCGACGCCGAGCTGACGGTGCTGCGGCAGCTCGACCACGCGCGCCGCGCGCAGCTCGACGGCGACGTCCAGCGGATCGTCCGCACCGCGGAGGCGGTGGACACCGGCCTGGCGCAGGACACCGCACTGGCGGCGCTGGCCACCCTGGCCCAGGAGACAGCCGCGCTCACCCGCGGTGACCACACGGACGCCCACGCGCGGCTGGCGGCGGTCCTCGAGGAGGCCGAGGACCGCGGGCAGCAGCACGTGGCAACCCGCTGCCTGACGCTGCTGGGCGAGCTCGCCGAGGCGATCGGTGACCTGCGCCTGATGACCACCGTGGCTCGCGAGGTCGACACTCGCCAGGAACCACTGGGACGCCACCGTACGGTCGATGGCGCGGCCGCCTGCACGCTGCTGGCCTACGGCGCGTTGCTCCGCGCGGAACCGGCGAGCTGTGTGGAGCAGGCCATCCGGGTAGGGCAGCTGTTCGACGACGCGGCACCGCCCATCACCGTGACAGACCAGCGGGTGGCGGGGACGTTGCGCGGCGCTGCGGAGTTCGAGCTCGGCGAGTGGCATGGCGGGCTGCGGCGGATGGAGCGGGCGCGGACGGCCTCGGCCGCTGAGGCGCTGCCCGTCGGGCAGGCGGCGCTGCTCGCGGTCCTGGAACACCGCGCGGCGGTCCTGCTCGGGGCAGGCGAGCACGCCCGGTCGATCCTGCGCTGGAGCCAGCCCGCGCTCGCCGGCTCGGGCGAGCTGCTCGTGATGCGGGCGCGCGCGCAGCTCGCACTCGGCAGGCCCGGTTCCGCGGACAACGTGGTGCGGCCGGTGCTCGACAACGCCGTGCCCACCGTGCTGCCGTGGACACCCATCGAGGCGGCACTGACCGGTGTGCAGATCGCGGTGGACACGGAAGACGACGTCAGGGCGCGGCGGTTGCTCGACAAGGCACTGTCGGCGGCAGAACGCATGGATGTCTGGTATCCGCTCGTGTTCGCCTCGCCGGATGTGCTCGCCATGCTGACCAGACTGCTGGGCAGGCTCGGCGCGGGCGAACGCTTCGCGGGCCAGATCCTCGCGCGGCGGGGGAAACTGCGCCCGCCGCCGCTCCCTCCACCGCTCACTGAACGGGAACGCAGTGTTCTACGCCTGTTGCCGACGCTGCGGTCCATCGAGGAGATTGCCGAAGACCTGACGCTGTCACCGAACACCGTGAAGACACACATCCGCGGCATCTACGCGAAGCTCTCCGTGCGCAGGCGCCGTGATGCCGTCGCGGCAGCCGTGATGCAGGGCCTGCTGGAGGCCGAAATCCTTGACGTGCCGGAGTGATCGGGCCCTGCGCGGTTGTGCCGTTGGACCCTAGTGACCATTTTGCGCGCATCCATAGCGTCACAACAATGAAGGACATCGGTCACGACCGGCCACGAAGGTGGCGGCTGCCGCACGCCAAGCTCGCCGCACCACGGGTGCCAGCGACTGTCGTGGCGCGGCCGCGGCTGCTGGATCAGCTGGGACACGCTGTCGCGGCCTCCGATGTGACGCTGGTCTGTGCCCCCGCCGGGTACGGCAAGACGTTCCTGCTCGCCGACTGGGTCAGCTCGACCGGCAAGGCGGACAAGGCATGGATCGCGCTGGACAGCGACGACGACTGCGCGGAGCGTTTCCTCACTGCGGTACTCGCCGCGATCTGCGACTGCGCCGCCGTTCCTGCCGACTGCGCCGTACGGACGCTGACGCCACCCCGCGAGCCCGACGCGATGGGGTTTCTGGCGGACCTCCTCGACGCCATCGAGGTGCTACCCGGCCGTCTGCATCTCGTTCTGGACGACGTGCAGGAGGTATCCGGGGCCGAAACGGTGCATGTCCTGACAACGCTGATCCGGCACCAGCCGAGGAACCTCCGTCTCGTGCTGTCCAGCCGGTCCGATCCACCGTTACCGCTGGCGCGCTTACGGGTACAGGGACGGCTCAACGAGATTCGTATGAGCCACCTGCGTTTCTCCGTCGCCGAAGCCGGGGAGTTGTTGCGGGACACGGGAGTCGTGCTCACCGATGACCAGTTGCGCCGGCTCGTGGAGCAGACCGACGGCTGGGTCGCCGGCCTGCGGCTCGCCTCCCGTTCACTGTGGAAGGCAGGCGATCCCGAGGCGTTCCTCGCCGACTTCGCCAGCAGCGACCAGGCGATCGCGGACTTCCTGGTCGGCGAGGTCCTCGCGCGGCTACCGGACGAGACGCGCAACCTGTTGCGGGTACTCAGCGTCGGCGACGTGGTGGCACCGCAGCTGGCCGCGACACTGTCCGGCAGACCGGACGCCGGTGGTGTGCTGGCCGAGTTGGAACGGGAGAGCTCGCTGGTCGTCCAGGTGGGCGAAGAGCACCAGTGGTACCGCATCCATCCGTTGCTGCGGTCGTATCTGCGAGCCGATCTGCACCGGCACAGTCCCGAGCTGGTCGGCGTGCTGCACGGCGTCGCGGCGAAATGGTTTGCGGCGGAAGGCTTCCCGCTGGAGGCATTGCACCACGCCGAGGAGACCGGCAACGCGGCAGCACTCGTGGAACTGCTGCGAGACCTCGCCGTCGGCATCCTGCTGCGGGGCCAGGCGGACCTGGTGCTGCGTGCGCTCGCGATCGCGGGCACCGAGCTGGTGCGCAACGATCCGATGCTGTGCCTCTACTCCGCCCTGGCACACCTGGAGCTCGGTGAGCTGGCGGCCGCGGAGTCCGATATCGCCCGCTGTGGCGTGGCGTGGCCGTCCACACCGGACAGCGATCTGGTGGCCTTGCGACGCCTCGTCGTCTCCGCTCACGCGCTCGCATGTGGACGGATGTCCGACCCACTCGACGGGCGACCGGACCAGATCGCCGAGTCCGCCGAGCCAGCGGGAACGCACGCGTGGATCCGACTGGATCGCAGTGTCCGCCTGATCCGGGACAACGATCGCGCGGCGGCGCTGCGGGAACTGCAGGTCGCCAACCGGCTGGCGAGCGAGCAGGATCTCGACTATCTCGTGCTGCACAACCACGTCGCGCTGGCCGCACTGTCCGCTGTAGCCGGTGACTACGCGGCGACGGAACGAGCCTGCGCCCAGGCGATCGCGATGGCCGACGAGAACGGCTGGCAGCGGTCTCCGTGGCTCGCGGCCGGGTACGGCCTGCTCGGCCTCGCCCGGCTGCTGCACCTGCGCCCCCGCATGGCACTCGATGCCGCGACGCGGATCGCCAACGCGGAACAGCCGGTGGTGCACTTCCTGGCCGGTGTCCTCACGGGTGCCGCCCGGTTCGATCTCGGCTCCCGGTTGCCAGGGTTGAGGCTGCTGCAGGCCGCGCGCCACCAGGCGGCCGAGCTACACATCCCACACGAGCTGTCGGCTGTCGCGGCGGCGATCGAGCACCAGTGCGCGCTGTCCGTGGCGGAGTTCGCACTCGCGCGTGAGGTCTGCGAGTGGTACGTGCAACGTTGTGGCGTCACCGCGGAAGCGCAGCTGATGACGGCCAGGACCCATTTCGCCAGGGGCGATCTGGCCGCGACGGACCGGGCGCTGCGGGAAGCCCTCAGCGGGTCCGCGCCGCGGCTGGTCGCGCTGACCGAGATCGAGTGCCGCCTGTCCGAGGCCGCCGTGTCCCTCCACGCGGGGCGGCGCACCCACGCCAGGCGTGCCCTCGGCACGGCACTCTCGCTGGCCGCACCACACGAGGCCATCCGGTGCTTCGCCTATGCCGATCCCGCGGTTCGCACGCTGCTGCTCGACCAGATCGGCGGGTTCGGGGACGCGGATGCTTTCGCGTCCCGGGTGCGCCGGGTTCTCGCGGACGTCGAGGGCGGGCAGGCGAACGGTGTGCTCACCGGCCGGGAGCACGCCGTGCTCGCCCGGCTGACCTCGCCCCGCCCGCTCGACGAGGTCGCCTCCGAACTGCTGGTCTCGGTGAACACCGTGAAGACCCACGTCCGCGCCATCTACGCCAAGCTCGGGGTGAACAACCGGCGAGCCGCCGTGGTTGCCGCACGCGAACTCGGGCTCACCTGACCTCACCCGGCGCGGGTGGTGTCGGGGAACGCGGCTGTCGCCGACGCTGCCGCGCATGCGCCACGCGCACTGGATGGCATCGGAGCGAGCCCCCTCGTCGGCGGCACCAGGGCGCCCGCTCACAACGCGGATCTGCACATCGAGGCATGGGCCCAGACCCGGGAGCGGTGGCGACCGACGGGTGACCACTCAACTCACCTGATCGAGGTGAGGAGCGGCTCGCGCCGGCCGACATACGAAAGGGGGTGACGGCGCGCCGCGCCGGCGCACGCGTTCGCGCTGAAGGAGGAGTCATGACATTGGCGCAAGCGACTTCGGAGTACCCATTCCTGAACCTGGTGTGGACGATGCTGGTCTTCTTCGGGTGGGTGATCTGGTTCTGGCTCCTGATCGTCATCTTCGGCGATCTCTTCCGCCGTTCGGACGTCTCCGGCTGGGGCAAGGCCGGCTGGGTGGTGCTGGTGCTGGTGCTGCCGTTCGTTGGCGTGCTCATCTACCTGATCGCCGAGGGCAAGCACATGGGCGAGCGGCGCAGGGCCGAAGCACAGACCGCCCAATCCCAGTTCGACGACTACGTCCGCACGGTGTCCTCATCCGGCGACGGCGCGACAGAGCAGATCGCCAAGGCCAAGCAACTTCTCGACACGGGCGCGATCAACAGCGAGGAGTACGAGACGCTCAAGCAGAAGGCGCTCGCCCGTTGACGAGATGAGCACGAGTCCTTCCGGCCCGGGCCAACTCACCAGGGCACAACGCAGGCGGGTGGTGCTGCTGGCCGTGATCCGCCCGCTTGTGACGGTCGCGGTGCTGGTGGTGGTGTACTACGTGATACCCGTCGGCCAGCGCCTCGACGGCACCGCCGTCACGGTCCTGGTACTTGGCCTGCTCGTGGTCGTGGCCGTGGTGGCATGGGAGATCCGGCTGATCCTGCGCTCGCCGTTTCCGACGCTGCAGGGCATCCAGGCGCTCGCCCTCGTGGTGGCCATGTTCCTGCTCGTGTACGCCAGCGCGTACTCGATCGTCGCCGCCGCCCAGCCGGGAAGCTTCAACACGGGACTCACGCGCACCGACGCGTTGTACTTCGTGGTCACGGTTTTCAGCACCGTCGGCTTCGGGGACATCGTTCCGGTGACGCAAACCGCGCGGGTCGTCGTCATGACGCAGATGATCGGCAACCTGCTGATCCTCGGCGTGGTGCTGCGCGTCATTCTCACCGCCGTGCAGCGTGGCCAGCAACGTCCCCCCGAGGAGCGTCGCGGTCGCCACTGACGGGGGCGCCTCAGCGCCTGCCGCGAGCAAGCAGGAAGCCGGTGAGCCCGCCCAGCACCACCACACCCACCAGTACCGCCCACAGTGGACCGCTTAATGTAGCGGTGAGCAGGTAGATCTGGATGTTCTGCCGGTTCTGCAGGATGAAGATCAGTGCGATCACGATCAGGATCGCGGCCACGATCAGCTTCGCAGGCACCCTGGCCCGCGTGCCTTGGGTGTGCCGTGGTGTTCGCTGGGCCATGTCGACTCCCTCGAGCCAGCGGCTGTCCTTTCAGTGTCGCACAGGCGACGCTGGTGAGACACGCGTTGGCCGCCCCGGAGTGGGGGGCTTACCGGTAGGTGAGAACCTGTCCGGCATGACTCTGCCTGAGGCGAAAGCGACCCTGCACCGTTACCTCCGCACTGCCCGGGACGCCATGTTGTGGAAACTCGACGGACTCGGTGAATACGACATCCGCCGCCCGCTGACACCCACCGGCACGAACCTGCTGGGTCTGGTCAAGCACCTGGCGGGCTGCGAGGCGGGGTACTTCGGCGGCGTGTTCGGCCGACCGTTCCCCGAAGCGCTGCCCTGGCTGAGCGACGATGCCGAACCCAACGCGGACATGTGGGCGACGGCCGACGAGTCGCGGGAGCAGATCGTCGGACTGTACCGCCGGGTATGGGCACACTCGGACGCGACCATCGAGAGGCTCGGGCTCGACGCGGTCGGCGAGGTACCGCACTGGCCACGGGAACGCAGCCAGGTGACCCTGCACCAGATCCTGGTGCACATGACCGCTGAGACCCACCGGCACGCCGGGCATGCGGACATCGTCCGCGAACTCATCGACGGCGCCGTCGGGTTGCGGCAGGACGTCGACAACCTGCCACCGGGCACCACCCCGCAGTGGTGGGCGGGCTACCGGTTGCGGCTGTCGCGTGTGGCGCGGGAGGTGGGTGGGGGCGATTAGCGTTGGGGTCGTTGAGGTGTTTGTGGTTGGGGTGGTTGGGTTTCAGGCACGCCTTCGGAGCGCCGTGTGAAACTGTCGCTCCTGTGGTTGAGTTTTGCCACTGTCTACTAGCGACAGTTCCCCACGGTCCGGGTATCGCTGTCAGGCCGCCTTGTAGTTCGCTACGCAGTGCGGTATGATCGGTTCGTGGGGGATTTCTCGCTAGACCAACAGATTCCGGATCGGATCTTGGCTCTCAATCGGATCAAGATGTGGGTTGATGCCTCGTTGCATCAGGCGATCAACTCGCTGGATGAGGATCGGGGGCATGCTCCCGATGTGGCTGCCGAGTTGGCATTGCTGTTGTCGGTTAGTGAGCAGCATGCTCGGCGGGTTGTGGATTTGTCTACCACCTTGGTCCATCGGCTGCCGGAGACTTTGGCTGCTATGGAGTCCGGTGTTTGTCGATTCCTATCGGGCTTCGAAGGTGGCCAGCGCTACCGCGTGGCTCGACGACTCGCAGGCTCGGGAGGTTGACTCTGCTGTCGCTCCTCGGCTTGAAGGCAAGAACCCTCACCAGGTGCGACGGGTTGCTGCCTACTGGGCAATGAAGACCGATCCTGCAGGGCCCGCCCGGCGGGCGGCCCACCGTCGGGCGGAACGGTCGGTGCAGTTGCTACCCGGCGAGGACGGCATGTCCACATTGCTCGCCGATCTGCCCGCCGAGGTCGCCTCATCCGCCTACGCTCGGATCGACCGGATGGCCCGTACCCTGCGTGGCGGCAACGAATCCCGCACTCTCGACCAACTTCGGGCCGACGTCTTCGCCGAACTCCTGCTCGGCACGAACACCGACGGTTCGAGGGCGAAGGCCGATGTCCATGTTTACGTCGACCTGACCACCCTGGCCGGATTGAACGACAACCCCGCACAGTTGGCGGGGTACGGTCCGATTTCGGCCAACGTGGCCCGTGAAATCGCCCACCAGCCCTCCTCGACCTGGCGGCGGATCGTCACCGATCCGCTCACCGGAGCGCCGATCGACGTGGGACGGCGCAAGTATCGGCCACCGGCGCTCACCGACGAGTTCGTGCGGGTGCGGGATCGCGAATGCCGGTTCCCGTCATGTCACCGGCCGGCGCACTTCGGTGACAACGACCACCACACCCCCTGGAACCGCCACGGCAACACCGACCACACCAACCTCGTCAACTACTGCCGCCGCCACCACCGGCTCAAAAACCGGCCCGGGTGGACCTACCACCTACACCCCGAAACCGCCGCCGTCACCATCACCACACCCAGCGGCTACACCTACACCAGCGAACCCGAACCACTCCACGACCCACCACCGTTCTAGGTTTCGGCTCGATCCTTTGACGCCCGACGAGATGCCGCTGTTCAACCTATCCGGCTTTCGTACGCACGCTTAACTTTCTTTCTGCACATTAGTTTTCGCGCCATTTTTCTCATTCTGTGAGCCGCTCTTGTACAGGGAACGGGCCGCATTGAGGATCACGGCCATGCTCTCCCGCCGCGCCACCAGGATCGGTCTTGCGCTCGTCGCCGCATTGGCCTTCACCGCATGCGCACCCGCCACGGACGCCAGCGCACCACCGCCGACGGACACGCCCCTGCCGACCACCGTGCCATCCGGCACGAAGCTCGTCGTCGCCGACCAGAACGAGGCGGTGCAGACCCTGCTGCGCGCATCGGGCGAACACGACCAGCTGGCCAGTTCGGTGGAGTACGCGAACTTCCTCGGCGGGCCGTCGATACTCGAGGCCATCCGGGCCGACGCGGTCGATCTCGCGGCCGTCGGCGACACTCCGCCGATCCAGGCACACGCCTCCGGCGAGGCCGTGCCGATCGTCGCGGCGAAACGGCAGGCGCTACCCGACTACCGGATGGCCGTCGCGCCAGGCGTCCGCGTGACGACGCTGGCCGATCTCAAGGGCAAGCGCATCACCTACGGCGAGGGCACAGGGCGCCAGCCGTACGTGTTGCGCGCGCTCCGCAAGGCGGGGCTCACCACGGACGATGTCCAGCTGGTTCCCTTGAAGGCAGCGGACTTTCCCGATGCCATCCGCACCGGCCAGGTCGATGTCGCGGTGCTCAACGAGCCGCACTTCACGCGTTACCTCACCGAGTACCGCGACGCCGGTGCCAGCGCGGTTCCCGATTCGGAGACCGAGGGCGTCGCAAGTGGACTGCAATACCTCTACGCCCGCGGCGGGGCGCTGGCCGATCCCGCGAAGGCCGCCGCCATCCGGGACTTCGTCCAGCGCTGGGTCGCCGCGGCACAATGGTCACAGGACAATGTGGATGCCTGGATCGACGCCTACTACGTACGCGGCCAGGATCTCACCGCGGCCGAAGGCAGAGCGATCGTCGAGTCCGAAGGGGAGTACTCGTTCCCACCGCTGGACGACGCGCTGATCGCGACACAACAGAGCACCATCGACATTCTCGCCGAAGCCGGTGACCTGCCGCAGCGGCTGGACGCCCGCGCGGAGTTCGACACCCGCTTCGATCCGGTGATCGCGGAAGCCGCCGAGCGCTCCGGCGCGAGCCGATCGGCAACGCCGTGACCCGCGATCTGCTCCCCCGCAGTGTCGTCGCACCAACGGAGCACGCGAGAAAGCCGCGCCTCGTGCCGCGCCCGGTTAAACCGCTCGGCCTGCTGTTCGGTCCCGTGGTCGTGCTGGTCGTCTGGGAGTTCGCCGCCACGGTGGGCTGGGTGTCGCCACGCCAGCTGGCCGGGCCCTCGGTGGCCCTGCGCACGGGTTTCGAGATGCTCGTGGACGGTGAGCTGCTGCCCCATCTGGGCGCCTCCGCCCAGCGTGCCTACCTGGCGCTGGCCATCGGTGTTGCGGTGGGCCTGGTGCTCGCACTGGTGGCGGGGCTCAGCCGGCTCGGTGAGGCGTCCATCGACGGTCTCGTCCAGATCAAACGTGCCATCCCCACGCTCGCCCTGATCCCGCTGGCGATCCTCTGGCTGGGAATCGGCGAGGAGATGAAGATCGCGGTCATCGCCAGCAGCGTCTTCGTGCCGGTGTACCTGAACACCCACGCGGCCCTGCGCGGCATCGACGTGCGGTACGTGGAGCTCGCCAGGACCGTGGGCCTGTCGCGGACAGAGTTCCTGCGCCGGGTGGCGCTCCCCGGCGCACTACCGGGATTCTTCACCGGTCTGCGGCTGGCCGTAACGATGTGCTGGACGGCGCTGGTGGTACTGGAACAGATCAATGCCACGGAGGGAATCGGCTACCTCATGACCAAGGCACGCGACTACGGCCAGACCGATGTCATCGTGGTCGGGCTCGTCATCTACGCGGTGCTCGGGCTCTGTTCGGACCTCGCCGTGCGGCTGGTGGAGCGCAAGGCACTGTCGTGGCGAAAGACGATCGGATCATGAGCGCACCGGCGCCCGCGGTGGTCACCGAGGGCCTGACCCGTCGCTACGGCGACCGGGTAGTCCTCGACGACGTGTCGCTGACCATCGCGGCAGGCGAATTCGTCGCGCTCATCGGCCGCAGCGGCTCCGGAAAGAGCACACTGCTGCGGGCACTGTCCGAACTGGACGATGACGTCACCGGTGTCGGTACCGTCGTCGTGCCCGGCAACCGTTCCGTGCTGTTCCAGGACTCCCGGCTCCTGCCCTGGAACCGGGTGCTCGACAACGTCACGCTGGGCCTGCGTGGTCCGGACACCGCGCAGCGCGGTACCGCGGCACTCGCCGACGTTGGCCTTGCCGGCCGGGAACGGGCGTGGCCGAACGCGCTGTCCGGCGGCGAACAGCAGCGGGTCGCGCTCGCGAGGTCGCTGGTGCGGGAGCCGAGCCTGCTGCTGGCCGATGAGCCGTTCGGTGCGCTCGACGCACTGACCCGGCTGCGAATGCACCGCCTGCTGCTGGACCTGGTCACCGCACACCGGCCAGCGGTACTGCTGGTCACGCACGACGTCGACGAGGCACTGGCGCTCGCCGACCGGGTACTGGTGCTGGAAGCCGGAAAGATCGTGCTCGACCACCAGGTCGGGTTGCCCCGCCCCCGGCAGCGCACCCATCCGGCGATCGTCGCGGCACGGCAGACGCTGCTACGCGGACTCGGCGTGGCCGACGAGAACCCAGGGAAGGAAAACTGATGTCACGGACACTGCATCTGAACGTGTTCATCCACGGCCGCGGTCATCATGAGGCGGCGTGGCGGCATCCCCGCGCGAGCACGTCGAGCCTCACTGATATCGCCTACTACGAGAACATCGCCGCGCTCGCCGAGCGGGGAAAGTTCGACTCGATCTTCTTCGCCGACCATCTCGCCATCGGCCGCGACGTCGAGCACGCCGCACGCGGCGGCCTCGAACCGCTGACCACACTGGCGGCGCTCGCCAGAGCGACCGAGCACATCGGACTGATCGCGACCGCGTCGAGCACCTACACCGAGCCCTACAACCTGGCCAGGCAGTTCGCGTCACTCGACCACATCAGCGGCGGCCGGGTGGGCTGGAACATCGTCACCTCCTGGCTCAAGGCCACCGCCGCCAACTACGGCGACAGCACTCAGATCGGCCACGACGAACGCTACGACCGGGCGTTCGAGTACCTCGACGTGGTGAGCAAGCTCTGGGACAGCTGGGCCGACAACGCGCGGGTGGACGACCCCGCCGCGGGCACCTACGTCGACATCGCGCGGGTCCGCCCGATCAAACACCAGGGACGCCATTACCAGGTGACGGGTGCGTTGAACATCCCGCGCTCACCGCAGGGACGGCCACTGCTGGTGCAGGCGGGCTCATCGGACAAGGGCAGGCAGTTCGCCGCCACCTACGCCGAGGCGGTGTTCACCGCACACCTGGAGAAGGACACGGCACTGGCGTTCAGCGCCGACCTGAAAGCCCGCGCCGCCCGGCTCGGCCGCTCCCCCGACCACGTTCTGGTGCTGCCGGGGCTCAGCCCCGTGATCGGCGCGACCGAGGCCGAGGCGAACCGGTTGTGGCAGGAGCTCAACGAGCTCACGGTGCCCGCCGTGGGCCTCGCCCACCTCTCCGCGCGCTTCGGCGGCGCCGACCTCTCCCACCTCGCACTCGACGAACGGCTGTCCACAACGGACCTTCCGGACCCGGCCACCGTCCAGGGTGCGCAGAGCCGTGCGGAGCTGATCCACCGCCTCGTGGAACGCGAACGTCCGACACTGCGTTCGCTGCTGCACACCCTCGCCGGCGGCCGCGGCCATTTCGTCACGGCAGGTACGCCGGAGCAGATCGCGGACGTGATCGAGGACTGGTTCTGCTCCGGCGCGGCCGACGGGTTCAACATCATGCCACCGATCCTGCCCGCGGTGCTGGAGGACTTCGTCGAACAGGTCGTGCCCGTGCTCCAGCAACGTGGTCTCTTCCGCCGCGACTACACCGAGCGCACTCTGCGCGGGCACTACGGCCTGCCCCGGCCGGAAAACCAGTACTTCGCCACCCCGGCGGAGCCTACCCTGGCCGCGCGGTCCTGAACGAGGTCACGCGGACATCGATTCGTCTGCATAGGACGGTTCCTGCGTAGCGTGCTCAGCGCCGACAGTCGTACAGGGTCTGCGCAACTCCCCGCAGGCCGCCGGGCTCGTCCGTGGGCTGCCCCCCGCCACCGTACTGGCTCGGATCCACCTCCGCGCAGTGCTGCTGGATCCACTGCCGGCGTTCCTGCTGTGCCGCGCCGTTCAGCGCGCCGGGCCCCATGCCGCCGAATCCCCCAGGGCCGGCGTCGTCACCGGCATCGCTGAGCACGAAGCGCAGCGTGCCCTCGGCGACCCAGGTCTCCAGCTGGTCGACCGACGGTGTGTTGTCGGAGCCGCTGAAGCCGCCCATCGCGATCACGTTTTCGTCTGAGTCAATGATGTAGGGCGCGACCGTCATCGCGGAGCCGTTGACGGCCAGCGTGATCTTCGCGGCCTCGCTGTGTTCTTTGGCGTAGTCGAGGATGCGCCGCTGCGCCTCGGTGAGCCCGGCGCCGTCCCCGCCGGAAACACCGGGAAGCTGCCTGTCACGGGGTATGCCCTCCGGAAGCTGCCTGCCACCGGGCTGGTCACCCGACGCCATCCGGGACCCGAAGCCGCCCAATCCGCCGCCGGACGGCCCCGCCGTCGGATTCGTGCCGTTCAGCTCGGCAGCGGCGGCCGTGCCCGCCGACCACACGGCGGGTACGAGCAACATGGCGACGAGGCCAGTGGTCAGGGCCGGTGTGGCGACGATCTGGCGGTGCTCCGGCGACATCCTGCCGAGGACCAGACCGGCGAGCGCGAGCGCGCCCAGCGCGAGGCAGGCCCAGCGGGTCCACCCGTACCAGGAGGTATCCCGGCTGGCCACGACGAAAGCCCAGCCCACGGTGAGGACGATGGCCAGCGGCAGCAGCAGCCAGCTCGCGTTGCGCGCCGCCCGGTAGGCGCGCCAGAACCGGACCACCCCGGCAGCGGAGACCGCGGCGATCGCCGGTGCCAGCATCGTCGTGTAGTACGGGTGCCAGATGCCCTGGGCGTAGCTGAAGACCACCAGTGTGACGAGCAGCCAGCTGCCCCAGAGGAACCAGCCCGCCCGCTCGGCGGGATTGCCGGGCCGCGCGCCCCGCATCCGGAGGAAGCCCGCAACGGCGACCGCGACCAGGACGAGCAAGCACAGCGGCAGCAGCCACGAGATCTGGCCACCGACGATGTCACCGAACATGCGCGTGGCGCCGGACTCGCCACCGAATCCACCGAATCCGCCACCGCCCGATGGCGGCGCCGTACCGGCGGGAAGGTCGAAGTCCCCGAGCGGGCCGCCGCCCGTCGTCGCATTGCCGCTGTCACCGAAGATCCGGCCGAAACCGTTGTAGCCGAAGATCAGATCCCAGGCCGAACCGTCCGCGCTGCCGCCGATGTAGGGCTTGTCGCCGGGCCACCAGTCGTGCAACGCCACCCACCAGAACGAGGAGACGAACAGGACCATGCCCGCACCCAGCAGGTCGACCAGCCGGCGTTTGACCGGCGCGGAGCTGCCGACGAAATACGCCAACGCCACTCCCGGCACGATGATCCACGCCTGCAGCATCTTGGTGAGGAACCCGCATCCGATCAGGAATGCGCACAGCAACAGCCATCGGGTCCGGCCGGCCGCCGCGTTCGCCTGCACCGACCGGGTAAAGGCGTATGCGGCCCCGATCAACAACAGTACGAGCAGTGTGTCGGGATTGTTGTCCCGATTGATCGCCACGGTGATTGGGGTCAGCGCCAGGATCCCGGCGGCGACCAGCGCCGCGTTCTCGCCCGCCCAGCCGCGCACCGTGCGATGCAACAGGAACACCGCGGCGACGCCCTCGATCACTTGCGGCAACAGCAGTGCCCAACCGTGGTAGCCGAAGATGAGCGCCGAGAGCGCTTGCGCCCACAGCGCCATCGGTGGCTTGTCCACAGTGAACACGCCATAGGGATCGAACGAGCCGAACAGGAAGTTGGTGAAGCTCTGCGTCATGGATTTGACGGCGGCCGAGTAATACGTGTTGCCGAACTGGCCGGCGTTGATCTTCCAGGCGTACAGCATCGCCGCCGCGACACAGATCGCGGCGAGTGCCCATGCTCGCCATCGTGCGCGCGGCGCAGGCCCACTCTGTGCCGGCGTTACCGCGTGCCCTGCGGCGATCGTCATGCTTTGTCCTCTCCCTTTGCCTTCCGGAAAACCCAGCTACGCAGTAGGACGAACCGCCCCGCCGTACCGAGCATCGAGGTGACGAACAGGACCACCAGCTCAAGCGCCCTCGCGGGGCTGGGGTCGATCTGGTGCAGTACCAGCAGCGCAGCCGACGTAAACGCGTAGTACAGGCCGAACACGACGAATCCCTGCAGGTGCGCCGCGCCCCGTGCCTTGTTCGCCGCCGCGAAGGTGAACCGGCGGTTGGCCTCGGTGTTGAACAGTGTCGTGAGCACCAGCGCGGCGAGGTTGGCAACAAGCACTGGCCACCACGTCCGGAACAGGCCGTAGAGCGCGAGGTTCGCCACCGTCGAGATCACGCCGATGACGGCAAAGGACACCACCTCCCACGACAATGCCCCTTCACTGCGCCGCAGCACCGCATCCGGATGAGCCGCACGCGGCGCCGGGCGTTGCGGCAGCTCCCGCACCCGCGCCGCCCCCGATGCCTTCGCCCTAGCCACCCTGAGGAGCCCCACGATGTCCTCGCGCGCCGTGCCGGCCACATCGACCCGGCTATCGGTGTCCTCGACCCAGTCGACGGGTACCTCGTGCACGCGGAGTCCGTTGTGCTCCGCGAGCAGCAGCAGTTCGGTGTCGAAGAACCACGCGTCGTCTTCGACGTGGTCCAGCATGGGCCGGATGACGTCCGTCCGCGCGGCTTTGAAACCGCACTGGGCGTCGGAGAACCGGGCACCGTGGCTGAGCCGGATGAGCCAGTTGTAGCAGCGCGAGATGAACTCACGTTTCGGACCACGGACCGTCCGGGCACCCGGTGCCAGCCGGGAACCGATCGAGATGTCCGAATGGCCGTTGACCAGTGGCGCCACCAACGGAAGCAGCGCGTCGAGGCCCGTCGAGAGATCGACATCCATGTAGACGACGACATCAGCGGTGCTGGCCCGCCACGTCTCCCGTAGGGCCAGACCACGGCCCTTGCGGTCCAGGTGCTGGATCCGGACCCGGTCGAACTCCTCGGCGACCTTTCGCGCGACAGCCATTGTCGCATCGGTGCTCGCGTTGTCGACGATGACGATGTTCCAGTCGAAAGGGAAATGCTCACACAGGAACGCGTGCAGGACCTGTACGCAGCCCGGCAGGGCGCGTTCCTCGTTGTAGACCGGAATCATGATGTCCACAGTGGCAGTAGCGGACGATTCGAGACCGCACTGCTGACCATCGGGCTGCCTCCCCCGGATCGCGCTGACCGACACTTCTCGCTCCTTCTCGCCGCAATGCACATCAGCCGAGCACGGCGCTGTGACCGTATCCGTCACCACGGTGCATTCCGGGAAGTGAAAATCACCTCCAATTCCGCTGAGAGAATCATGAGAGGCGGGGAATTCACCGATCCAGGGGGAACACAGCAGGCACACAGCAACCATCGCTAGTCTCGACTGGCATCTGGTGTACGAGGTGTGAGAGCGAGAGAACGAATGCGGCTGCTGGTCGTCGACGACGATCCCGACGTGCGCGAGAGCTTGCAGCGCAGCTTGGAGTTCGAAGGGTATGAGGTCGACACGGCGGGGAACGGCGCCGAAGCCCTGTACCTGGTCGGGAGCGTCCGGCGGCCCGACTTGGCGATCCTGGACGTTCTGATGCCCGAGCTCGACGGGCTGGAGACATGCCGGCGGCTGCGGGCCACCGGCGAACGGATGCCGGTGCTCATGCTGACCGCACGCGACGGCCTGGGCGATCGCGTGACCGGTCTCGACGCGGGAGCCGACGACTACCTGGTCAAGCCGTTCGCACTGGAAGAGCTGCTGGCTCGGGTGCGTGCACTGCTCAAACAGAATCGTTGCCCGGTCACACCCGCGCCGGTGCGCCGGTTCGCCGACCTCGAGCTGAACCCGCAGACGCGTGAGGTCACCCGGGCCGGCTGCCAGGTGCCGCTCACGCCCACCGAGTTCGACCTGCTCAGTGCCTTCCTCGGCGCCCCGGGAAGAGTTTTGACCAGACACCGCCTGCAGCAGGCCGTCTGGGGCCGTGACCCGGGCACCAACACCCTCGACGTGTATGTTGGCTACCTGCGGCGCAAGCTGGAGGCTGCCGGCGGGGAGCGGCTGCTCCATACCGTACGAGGTGTCGGTTTCATCCTCCGCACCGCGTCATGAGCAGACGCCATCGGGAGCGCAGGCTACTACTGCGCAGCAGGATCGCGCTGAGTACGGCCTGCATCGTCGCGGTGGTGATCGCGGCCATCAGCACGGTGACCTGGTTCGCGACGTCACACAACCTGCGCACCCAGCTGGATGAGACGCTGCGCAACAGCCTGCCTCCCGAAGGCGCGCCGCCACCGCCCGGCCCACCCGGGTTCGCGGCGCTGTGCAACCCCGACGACACCAACCGAAAGCTCCAGCCGTTCGTCGTCGGCATGCAGCTGCTCACGGCCGACGGCACGGCCTGCACACCGTCCGGGATGGATCCGGTCGTCACCGAACCGCAGGATTTCACCGTCGAGACCACGGCGCTGCGCGACGGCACCACCCGCGCCGGAGAACCGGTACGGATCCTGCTGCGCAACGTGGGTCATGGCGAGGTTCTCATGGTGAGCCGGAGCCTCACCGAGATCGACGATACGCTCGGTGGTCTGCGCACAGTGCTGATCGTCGTGTCGGTGTTCGGTGCCGTGCTCGCCGCGGCATCGGGTTTGCTGCTGACCCGTAACGCGCTGGCACCAATGGAGCGGCTGACGGAAACCGCCGAGGTGATCGCCCGTACCGACGATCTGCATCGCCCCATTACCGTCACCGGCCACGACGAGGTCGGCCGGCTGGGCCGCGCCTTCTCGGCGATGACCGCGGCGCTACGCGAGTCGCGGCGACGGCAGCGCGCACTGGTCTCCGATGCGGCGCACGAGCTACGTACCCCGCTGACCAGCCTGCGCACCAACATCGATCTGTTTGTCCGTAGTGGACAAACTGGACGGCCGCTGCCCGCCGATCAGTACGCGATCATCCTCGATCGGCTGCAGGCGCAAGCGGGCGAGTTCAGCGAGCTGATCACCGAGCTCGTCTTGCTGGCCCGCGACGAGCACGACTTCGAACGCAGGGACGTCGAGATGTCCGCAATCATCGACCGGGCGCTGACCCGGGCGCGCAGCCGCGCCCGCGAGCAGGTGTTCGATGTCGAGTGCCGGTCCTGGTCGGTGCGCGGCGATGCGGCGGCCCTCGAACGAAGCGTGCTGAATCTCGTCGACAACGCGATCAAGTTCGCCCCGGCCGCGTCGACGATCACAGTGCGCTCGCAACCTGGCTGGTTCACTGTGACCGACGACGGTCCGGGTGTGCCACGCGCCGACCGCGCCCAGGTCTTCGAACGGTTCTGGCGCGCGCCGGCCGCCCGCGCCCTACCCGGTTCGGGACTCGGACTCGCGATCGTCGCCGACACGATCAAGGCTCACGGCGGGACCGTCCGTTTCACCGACCCACCGTCCGGGCGCGGGGCATCGGTGCGGATCGACCTGCCAGCGACCTGACAACGCGCCGGTCCGCGAGTCCCCCGCTCCCGCACGCGAGTCCCCCGCTGCGGCACGCGAGTTGCCCGCTGGGGGCCACCACCGGGCAGCTCGCCGCGCCGGCTGTCAGCGTGACAACGCCAGATCGATCGCGGTCCAGGCGAGCGCGGTCGCACCATCACGCAGCGCGGCTTCGGCCAGCGGTCCCACGGCGGCGTCGGCGAACGCCTTCTGGTGGTTCACCGCGGGTAGTGACCCGATGCCGAGGTAGGGGTGGATCGCCCGCAGGACCTGGGACACGTTGCCCATGTCGGTGGACGCGGTGTTCATCGCCCCAGCGCCGTCCGGAGGCTCGGTGGTCATGTCGCGGCCGAGCTCCGCGGCATTGCGCACGAAGTAGCCGAGCAGTTCCTCATCGTTGCGGAACTCCGCGTAACGCGGCGACTCCGGCACGATGTCCAGCTCGCATCCGGTGGCGAGCGCACCCGCCTCGAAGCAGGCGCGGACCCGCCGTTCGACGTCGTCGAGTTCGGCCAGGCTCGCGGCGCGGACGTACCAGCGCCCGACCGCGGCCTCGGGGATGGCGTTCGGCGCGGAACCCGCGTGCATCACGACACCGTGGACACGCACGCTCTGCGGCAGCTGCTGGCGCAGCAACCCAATCGCCACCTGGGCGACCGTGAACGCATCGGCGGCGTTGACGCCCAGGTGGGGGTAGGCGGCGGCATGCGCGCCCGCACCACGGTAGGTGACCTCCCAGTGGGCGACCGCGAACGGCTCCGCCCGTGCGACATCGGCCGGTCCCGGGTGCATCATCAGTGCGGCGTCGATCCCATCGAACTCTCCGGCCTCGAGCAGCAGGATCTTGCCCCCACCGCCCTCCTCGGCGGGAGTGCCGAGCACATGAACGGTCACGCCGAGCCCGCCCGCGACGGACTCGACCTCCCACACCATGAGTGCCGCCGCGACGGACGAGGCGGCGATGAGGTTGTGACCGCAGGCGTGCCCGAGCCCGGGGAGCGCATCGTACTCGGCGACGAACGCGACGTGCAGTGGACCCGTACCGATCCGGGCATGAAAGGCCGTGTCGAGGCCACCTGCTCCACGTTGGACGGTGAAGCCCTTCGCCTCCAGCAGATCGGTGAGCCTGCGGTGGGCGCGGTGCTCGTGCCAGGCGGTCTCCGGATCGGCGTGCAGCTCGGTGCTGATCGAACGCACCAGCTCCCACTCGCGGTCCAGCAGGTCCCGCGCCACCCGCTTGTGCTCCCCCAGCGGCTCAGAGGTCACCCGGAACCCCGAAGCTCGGCGCGGCAGCGGGGTCGAGCGCGCGCCGCACGTAGTCGTCGCGCTGTGGCTTCCACACCCGCCACAGTTCGGTGAGCGCGGCGTAGGGGTTGTCGGACCAATCGACGCGCAGGGTCGTCTCCGGCCAGTCGACCTCGCGGTAGACGAGCAGGCCCGCGGCGTAGACGGGGCCCTCCTCGCCGCCGGCCGCGAGCGCGGCCGCCAGCCCGTCCAGCAGCCGTTGTTCGAACTCGCGCGCCGTCGAGGACTCGTAACCCCGCACGAGCTCGGTGATCGTGGCCGGGCCCGCAAGCATGTTGCCCGCCGCCACCACACCGTCACCCTCGACGTGGTGGTGCCGTCCGAGCGCACCGGCACCGCTGAACGCCGCCGACCGGCCCGCACTGTCCACAACGGTCAGTTGCCGGTAGTCACGCAGCGCGTGCTCGGCGACCACGGTGTCCATGGCCACGCGGGGGTTGTCCCCCGCGGCCAGCCGGTCGAGCAGGCTGCCGGAAAGCCGCGGATCGGTGACGTTCTGGCTCGCCGCCGCGCCGAGCCCCGGGCGGATGTTGAGGCAGCGCGAGGCGACCGCGGGCGACGACGAGGTGATGATCATGCCGAGTGCACCCGTGTTCCGGTCGACCGCGGCCAGTGAGAACGTCACGAAGCCACCCCCTGGCGCACGGCGATCGCGTCGATCTCCACGAGCCATTCGGGTCGCGCCAGCGCGCTCACCACCACACCCGTCGACACCGGATGCACGCCTCGCAGCCAGCGGCCCATGACCCGGTACACGCTCTCCCGGTGGCGCGGGTCGACGAGGTAGACGGTCACCTTGACCACATCGGACAGTGTCGAGCCCGCCTCGCCGAGTAGCGTTGCGATGTTGGACATCGCCTGCTCGGCCTGTGCCGCCACATCCCCCACGCCGACGTTCTCCGTCGTGTCGAGGTTCTGGCCGATCTGGCCGCGCAGGTAGATCGTGTCGCCGGCCACCACGGCCTGGCACAGGTCGTTGTCCAGGTTCTGTTCCGGGTAGGTGTCCTTGGTATTGAACGGGCGAATCCGCTGGTGTGTCATGCGCGCACGCCCTCCACCCGGTCCGACAGCTCCGCGGCGGACTTGACAAGGCCGAGCGGGCCGTCGAAGTCGAAGTTGCGGTACACGGCCTGGTAGTGCGCGAACGGCGGCGCCTGCGCGAAAAGCTGGAAGGTGAGCCGGTGGCCTGCGTAGTCGCTGTTGAGCAGGTCGCGGGCGAACGCGAGGAGCTTGCGCCGGTCATCGGCCTGCCAGTCGTCGGTGATCGAGTAGTACTTCTCCAGCCACGGCGAGGCACCCGCCATCCCGAAGGTCGCCGAATCGGGCGTGATGCAAATCTGGCCGCCGCACAGCTCCCGCGCCCAGTGCATCATCTGGGGCAGCTGCGTCTGCGCCCACACCCGGCCGGTGTACAGCAGCGACTGGTTGGGCATGGTGAGCCCGCCAGGACTGGTCTCGGCGTTGGTAATCGCCGCGGTCAGGTGCGCGTCAATGCCTTCGCGGTAGCACGCGAGCATTGCCAGCTTCTCCTGCACGGCCGGGTTCTTGTCGAGCCCGGTCTGCCGGACGTTCCACAGCGCGGCGCCGATCATCAGGTCGGCGAAGCGGATGGAGCGGTGGACGTAGGGCAGGGCACTGTACCGGTGCAGGGTGCTGCGCACGTAGGTCGCGGCGCGGGTGTGCCGGTAGAACAGCACGTTGTCCCACGGGATGACCACATTGTCGAAGATGACGAGGGATTCCACCTCGTCGACACGATTGGCCAGCGGGTAGTCGGTGGCGGGCCTGCGCCCGGCGAAACCGGTGCGGCAGATGAACTTCAGGTTGGGCGAGTTCAGGTCGATGACGAAACCCACCGCATAGTCGGACAGCTCGCTGTCACCCCAGTTGGCGATCGTCG
This sequence comes from Saccharomonospora sp. NPDC046836, assembly GCF_040645195.1. Taxonomy (NCBI): domain Bacteria; kingdom Bacillati; phylum Actinomycetota; class Actinomycetes; order Pseudonocardiales; family Pseudonocardiaceae; genus Saccharomonospora; species Saccharomonospora sp. NPDC046836. The sequence continues at coordinate 88,261 of NZ_JBEYXW010000016.1, read as the reverse complement.
GCTTGGTGAACGCCTGCGTCGCATAGGGAGCGGCCGTCTCGTACTTGGCGCCCCGCACGACGATGCCCTCGTCGGTTTCGGCGACGACATGCAGCAGCATGTCCGGATCCTGGTCCTGCGGGCGCTTCGAACGGTCGCCCTTCGGGTCGGTGTTGGCCGAGATGTGGAACGGGTCCGCGGTAACAGCGCGGTGCACGTGGTTGCGGATGTTCGCGGCGAAGCGCGGGTCGACCTCGTTGAGCACGTCCTGACCGTCGTAGAGCGCCCACATCTCGCCGATGGTCTCGTCGCCGACCCTGGTCACCACACCGCGTGCCTCGTCGAGCACCAGGTCGATCGCCTTGCGCTTGTCATGCCAGTCCTGTTGCGACAGTGGCAGCTTGTTCGCGATGGCGTTGCGCTCGCCGCTGTCGTCGACGTAGCTCATGACATCCTGCGAAGCCTCCTCGTGCGCGAGATCGTAGATGCGCGCGCGGATGTCCACAATGGGCGCGAACATCGGGTGCTTGGTGACGTCGCTGACCCGCTCGCCGTCGATGTAGATCTCGCGGCCGGTGCTGATGGACTCGCGGTACTCGTCCCCGGTCTTGATCATTGGTGCTGTCCTTCCGTGTTGTGAGCGGCGAGGGTGCGGTAGTTGCCGCGCAGATGCAGCAGCGGTTCGACGTCGGTGTGCGCGACCCGGTGCACTTCGCCGAGGTACAGGTGATGGGAGCCGATACCGGTGACGTTCAGCAGTTCGCATTCGAAGGCGGCGACGCTGCCGTTGAACACCGGAAGGTGGTTGTCCCCGTGCCGCCATTCCTCGTCGAGGAAGGTGAACCGTGGACGCGCCACGCTGTCCCGCCCGGCGAAGCTGTCGGCGACGGCGCCGTGGTCGCTGCCCAGCACCGAGATGTTGAAGGCGCCTCTGGCGCGGATCGCCTCGTTGATCGGGCTCCGCTGGTTGATGCACACGCCGAGCACGGCGGGCTCGTCCGACACGCGGCTCAGCGCTGAGACCGTCTGACCGAGCCGCCTGCCGCCGTCCTGGGTCGTCACGATGGTGACGGGTGTGGCGGCGCGGCTGATGGCACGAATGAAATCGCTCGCCGTTACCGGCGTCAGGGTGCTCTTCACGTAACTGATGTTTCCGCGCCCGTGACCATCAGGCAAAGAGCTTGTTCCGCTGCCCGGCATCGGATCATCAGATGCCATCGGTCACCGTCACGACAACCTTGCCGATCCGGCCTGGATCGGAAAACCATTGGTGCGCCGCGGAAATCTCGTCGAAGGGAAACCGCTTGTCGAGCACGGGACGCAGGGCTCCGGCGGCGATTCGTGGCAGCACCTCGCGCTCGACGTCCTGGCACAACCGGCCACGCAGGCCGTCGTCGAGCCTGCCGAGGCTGGACGAGGAGATCTCCACGCCGCCTGCCATCAGGGTACCGAGATCGAGTTCTGCCGTGGTTCCTGCCTGCGTCCCGACGACGACAAGCCGGCCCAGCGGCGCGAGCGCCGCCACGTTATCGGCCAGCGCAGGCCCGCCCTGATTGTCGAGAATCACGTCGACGCCATCCGGCGCGATCGAGCGCACCGCGGCGAAGACGTCGTCGCGACCGTAGTCGATGACCTGGCTGCTACCCAGCTCAGCGCACAACCGGGTTTTCTCCTCGCCGCGGGCGGTGGCGATCACCTCGGCGCCGAGCAGCCGCCCCATCTGCACTGCCAGGGAGCCGACGCCACCCGCCGCACCATGCACCAGAAGCTGTTCCCCTGCGCGCAACCGCCCGCGCTGCACCAGGTTCCACCACGCCGTGGCTGCGGCTTCCGGTACCGCCCCGGCCGTAGCCAGGTCGAGCCCAGCAGGCATCCGCATGCAGGCGCCGGCTGGAACGCAGACGTACTCGGCGTACCCGCCACCACGCAGCAACGCCGCCACCGTGGCTCCAGGCTTCCAATGTGGACCGACGCCCGCCCCTGTCTCGGCGACTGTGCCGGCACACTCCAGTCCCGGAATTCCGCCCGGCGGCGCGGGTACCGCGCCGCCGCGCTGCAGCACCTCGGCGTTGTTGAGGCCGAACGCTGCGACGCGCACGAGCACCTCACCCGGGCCCGGCCGGGGTATCGCGACCTCCTCGATCCGCAGGACTTCCGGGCCACCGGTCTCCCGCAGCACCACCGCGCGCATCCGCTCGGGGGTCACCGGTGCACCGCGCCGCGGTGAAAGTCCACAATGGCCGCCGCGAACTCGCCGGGGCATGTCTCGGGCGTGGCGATGTCCCCCTCGCCGATCACGAGTTCCCTCGCCTGCGGGAAGGCCGCTTTGATCCGTTCCCTGCGCGGGAACGCCCGTGGATCGCGGGCGGACTCGATACGCAGCACGGGGCCCGGGTAGCGGCCCACCCCGTCCTCCGAGCGGTAGACCGCGACGGCGGCGTGACCGCGATCGGGCTCGGCGTGTGCGAGCACGTCCCGCACATACCGGGACAGCACGGCGGGATCGGGGCGGGCGAGATAGCCGCTACGCCGCTGCCACAGCTCGCCGAGGTGGCCGCCGTCGGATCGTGGTTCCACCTCGTTGAAGGCCGGTGCCGTCCGCCTGCGCTCACGTTCGGCCGCGTCGATGTAGGGGGTCGAGGAGAGCACGAGCGACTCGACGCGCTCCGGTGCCGACACGGCGAGGTGATAGGCGACCAGCCCGCCGAAGTGGTGGCCTGCGACATGGGCGCTGGGCACGGCCAATGCGTCCAATATGGCCAGTACAGCCTCCGCGGCCCCCTCGATCGTGTTGGCCACCGGCGGCGGCGAAGCCCCGTGCCCTGGGAGGTCCGGTACCACGAGCTGGTAGTCGTCGAGCCTGCTCATCAGCGCCCGGTACTCGTCCCAGCACCGCGGTGTCTGGTGCAGCAGCACCAGACATGGACCTGAACCACGCGTGACGACGTGCATCCGGCCCATCGGCGTGTCGACGTACCCGGGTCTGAGGTCGTCCTCGATCACGTGCCCTCCCGCTCGATTGGTCTACACACGATCTAAAAGCGACCCCGAGCACAGCGTCAAACATCGAGATCAGCGTTGCCGCATCGGCGAAACCGATGCAGGGAATCCGCCGAGGCGATGCGGCGCCGGGACGCGGTTCAGCCGTTCTGCCCCTGCGCCACCACTGCCCGGCACCGGTCGGCGAACGCCCGCGCGCGCTGGCTCACCTTCATCGACTGCAGTGTGGCGACGACGACCCGGAGCGGCTCCACGACGTCGGCGATCGGAACGGCGACAATGCGCCCGCCCCCGTAGGTGGTGTCGGTGGCGGGGCGCTGGTGCAGCAGGCTGTAGCCGTGATCCTGCGCCACCAGCGCCCTGACCGTCTCGTAGCTACCGGACCGGTACTGGATGTTCGGCACCAGCCCGCGATCCGTGAACACACCGATGAAGTAGTCCCGGCTGTAGGGCAGGTCGACCAGGATCATCGGCTCGTCGGCGAGATCGGCCAGCCGCAGGCTCGTCGCAGCTGCCAGCCGATGGCCGGCCGGCAGCGCGACGTAGGGCTGGATCTCGGCAAGGACCTCGCGTTGGATGCCGTCGCCCAGCGCGAGATCGTAGGTCAGCGCGATCTCGGCGCGCCCCGATTCGAGGAACTCGCCTACCTCACCGGCCACCGCCTCGCTGACGTGTACGTCGAGCCCGGAGTGTTCCTCCTTCAGGCCGGACAGGATCGACGGCAGGTAGAACGGTGCGAGCGGGCTGAAGCACACGACGTGCAGGGTGCCCCAGAAGGCCTGGGCGTCGCCCGCGATCTCCTCCAGTGACTCGGCGAGCGAGTTGAGCACCTGCCGCGCCCGTAGCAGCAACTCCCTCCCCGCCGGTGTCAGGATGAGTCCCCTGGCATGCCGCCGGATGAACAGCTGGACCCCGAGCTCCTTCTCCAGGTGGGCGACCGCCGACGACACCGCCGACTGTGCGACGTAGAGGTCCTCGGCAGCTCGTGTCATGCTCTCGCGCTCGGCCGCTCGGATGAAGTAACGCAGCTGCGTCAGCGAGATCTCCCTGAGCAGGTCCACCGCACTCATGGCTGATCGTCGAGAATGGACGGAAGCCAGGTGGCCAGCTGCGGGAAGAGCATCACCAGAACCAGCACGACAATGGTGGCGAGCAGGAACGGCGTGTTCGCGCGCAGCACCCGCCACGCGTCGACCTTGGCGATCTTGGCCGCCACCACCAGCGACATGGCGACCGGCGGGGTCACCTGTCCAATGACGACGGTCAGCACGATGATCACTCCGAAGTGGACTGGATCGATGCCCACCTCGAGTACCGTCGGCAGCAGCACCGGCATGATCACCGGGATCAGGGGGTCGAAGAGCATGCCTGCCACGATCGCGACGAGCGTCAGCACGACGACGTAGCCGAGCTGCGCGTCCCCGGGAACGACGGAGGTCGCGAAGTCCGTCAGCACCCCGGGCAACCCGGCCATCGCGAGCACAGCGCCGAGCGCAACGGACACACCGACGATGAGCATGACCTCACCGGTCAGCACGGCCGCTTCGACCAGGCAGCGGTACAGCTTCCGCAGGCCGAGCGAACGGTAGGCCAGCGCGGACACGGCGATCGCGTAGGCGACGGCGAACGCACCCGACTCGGTCGGCGTGAACACCCCGAGTGTCAGGCCGAGCAGGATGATGACCGGCACGCCGAAGGCCAGAATCGACGACCGCAGGGTGCGGAACACCTCGGCCCAGCTGAAGGCGATCTTCTCGCCCCAGCCGTTGCGCACCGCCTGCACGCCGACGACCACCATCAGTACGACGGTGAGGATGATGCCGGGCACGATACCGGCCATGAACAGCGTGCCCAGCGAGGTACCGGTGGCCGCCGCGTACAGGATCATCGGCGAGGACGGCGGGATCAGCGGGCCGATTCCCGACGAGGAGGCCGTCACCGCGGCGGCGTACGGAGCGGGGTAGCCGTGCTTCTTCATCTGCGGGATCAGGGTGGATCCGGTGCCTGCCAGGTCGGCCACCGACGTACCCACCATCCCGCCGAAGAACAGGCTGGTCGACACGTCCACCTGCGCGAGCCCGCCGGGCAGCGGGCCGAAGAGCGACCGCGCGAAGGCGAAGACCCGGTCGGCGATTCCGCCGGCGTTCATCACCACACCCGCGAGGATGAACAGCGGCATCGCCAGTAGCACGAAGCTGCCCATGCCGTCGGTGACCTGCTGCGGGTACTGCAGCATCCAGGCGCCGTCGAGCGTCGCATACAGCGCGACACCGCCCGCCATGGCGATGATCAAGGGTGTGCCGAGGACGAGCAGGCCGACGATGGCCAGCAGTGTGACGACGAGGATCACGACTGTTCCTCCTGTTGCTGGCGCAGGATGGCCTCGCGGCCTTTCGGCAGCTGCACCAGGACGAGCAGCGCGGCGGCGAGCGCACCGACGGGCAGTGCGGCGGTGAAGAAACCGCGCGGCAACCGCAGGTACGCCGTCGTGTCGGAGCCGAACTCGGTGAGGTACTGGAAGGCGAACCACGCCAGGTGCAGCAGGACGACGGCGGTCACGAGATCGGTCGCCAGCTTCAGCCACACCTGGACCTTCAGCGGCAACCTGCCGACGAAGGCCCGCACGGTGATCGACTCACGCCTGCGGACGCCGAGCACGAAGCCGAACATCGTCAGCCACAGCATCAGCCCCGTCACGATCTCCTCGGTCCAGCCCAGCGGCGAGTTGAACAGGAAACGCAGCGTGGCGTTGGCGAAGAGCAGCACCGTGATCGACACGAGCGACAGCGCGGCGAGCGCCTCCAGTACCCGGTCGATGACGGTGTGCGTTGGCGGCGCCGGTTCGAGCGCGCCCGATGCCGGTTGTGCTGAGTCCACAGTGGTCATGGCCGCGCTCCGAACAGCCTGCCGAACCCGGGCTGGGCGGCATCATCCGCCTTCGCCAGCCGTAGCGCGTACCAGAACGACGCCTGTACCGCGCTGACGACCGGTTTGCCGAGCTCGTCCTCGAGCGCGGCGATCGCGCCGACGCTCGCGAAGTTGGTGCAGCTGATGAACACCGTCGTGGCCTCGGGGACGTCGGTCTCGACGGCGAGGTCGTACACCTTCTCCAGCGGCACCTCGGCGAGCTCGTGATCGCTCGTGATGCCGAGGCCTGAGCTGGCGAGCACCGGATGGCCGTTCTCGCCGAAGAACCGTTCCGCGCGGTCGATGACCTCCTGGCGGTACGGCGTCACCAGGCTGATCGGCCCCGATCCCACAGCGTCCAGCGCGGCGATGCTGGCGGTGGAGGTGGTCGTGCAGCGACCGACAAGGCCGCTCCACTCCTCGATGTGCTGGATCAGCATCCGGTCCCAGGCGGTGCCGTGCAGGAAGGACGCGCTCGTGCCGCCGAACACGAGCACATCCAGTGGTGCCTGCGCCACCAGTTCGACCGCCGCGCGCAGCTCCGGCGAGCGCATCATCGCGTCGATGCCGTCGACGGTGACGCTGGGCAGGGTGACCCGGCTGGTGTGGATCGTGACATCCGCTGTGGCCATGGCGTACATCTCGGCCTCCATGAGCACGCTCGATGCCATGTACACCAGACCGATCCGCTTCGCGGTGTTCAGCGCACCGAGTGGCAGGGGTGGCCGCTCTCCTGAGGGGCTCACTGGGCGTACTCGGCGAGTACACGGTCGGCGAAGTCGCCGGGGATGTCGGCCGCGATCTCATCGCGCACAGTGGACACGATGCCACGCAGTTGCGCCACGTTCGCCTCGTTGACCTCGACGCCTGCCTCCGTGAACTTCGTGATCAGGCTTTCGTCGGCCTCAGCGCCCGCGGTCCTGCTCCGTTCGGCCGCGGCAGCCGCCGCTTTGCCCAGTCCCTGCTGGATCTCCGCGGACAGCTCCTGCCAGCTGTCGTCGTTCATGGTCAGGTAGACGGGGCTGTAGATGTGCGAGGTCAGCGAGAGATAGCGCTGCTTCTCGTAGAACGAGAAAGCGTCGATCACCTTGAGCGGGTTCTCCTGCCCGTCGAGCACCCCCTGATCGAGCGCCAGGTACGCCTCGCCGATGTCGATCTGCGTGGGGGACGCGCCGAGTGTTTCGAAGAGGGAGACCCTGGCCGGGTTGCCGGGAACGCGGATGCGCAGGCCCGCGAGGTCCTCGGCCGTCACGATCGGGCGCTCGTTGTTGGTGATGTGCCGGAAACCGTTCTCGCCAAATGACAGGACACGGGTTCCGATGGAACTCACCAGAGAATCGCTGAGCTCGGCACCGAAATCGCCGTCGAGGAATTCCGCGACACTTTCCCGGTCGGTGAACAGAAACGGCATCTCCATGATGTTGAATGCCGGGTCGACATTCGCGACGGAACTGCTCACCGCGGCGATGTCGACGGCGCCGCCACGCAGGGCCTGCAGCACGGCCTCCTCGTCGCCGATTGCGCCGCCCGTCTGCACCTCGAGTTCGACCGCGTCGCCGAGTTCGGCTTCGACTTCCTCGGCGAAGGCGAGCAGCATGTCCGCCAACGGGTCGCCCTCGCTCGTCTCGACGGCGAGCACCAGCTCCGGTATGCCGGAGCTGTTCCCGGACGTGCCAGAGCATGCCGTGAGCGCGAGCGCCGCGACGAGTCCGCAGACAGCGGCTGCTTTGTGGAGTGATCTCATGCGTTGTCCTCTCCTGCGATCCGCAAGCCGGTTTCGCCAGCCCTTGCCTGCGAATCCGCGCCGATCCCGCGTGCGTGGAGCCGCCGCGGTTCGACTCAAGATTCCGAAAGGCCCTGGAGCACGTCAAACAGTCAAAAGTGACACTCTGCATCTGTCAAACAGATGCCTCGTAACAAGAAATTAATTGGTGCGGATGCAACAGCCCCGTGATACGCGGTTAATCGGGGCAGGATAAACTGGCGGATTCGCGCACTCCCCCGCCCGCCCCGGCGCGGCGTCCAGGCCGGTCAGCGAGGTGTCGCCGGAAGCAGGGCGCGCCTGATCGGCGGGAAACCGTTCCCGTTTCCCGCTCCTGTGATCATCATCAATTTCCTGCGTAACCGCCGGATCGAATCAGCGTGGCGGCGTCGACAGCACCATGGACACGTCCTCCCAGCCCAGCGCCAGCGCCAGTTTCCGTTCCAGCTCCGGGGCCATGGTCTGCAGGTAGGCGGCCGTGATGTGGTTATCGTCGAGGTAGACGAGTACGTTGCCGATCACCGGGAGGCACTTGTCGGCAGTGCAGATGCTGTCACTCATATCCACAAAGGACACATTCCGCGGTACTCCGGCGAGCCGGGCGTACGGTGGCTCGGGCGCCAGCATTTCGGCCCGCGGCCTGGCGCACCGGGGCGAGTCGGCACCGTACTTCTGCACGCATTCGGAGGGCTCGAAGTCGTAGCGCGGGCTGTCCCGCATGGCCACCACCGGGATGTTGGCGTCACCGAGCCGCTGCCACTGCTCGACGTAACCGGGCGGAGTCCACTCCGTCAGCCCGGCGCGCACATCTCTCGTCGCCATGGTCACCACGAGATCCGGCTTCATCTCGAGGATCTCGGCCATGGCGGCGTCGTTCCACTCCCCGCACTCGGGCCACGTGCGGTCGGTCGTCAGCGCACAACCGCCCTTACCCACTGCGACGATCTGCCAGTTGTGCTTCGCGGCGATCGGGCGCAGCGCGGCGATGTACTGCTGTGAGTGCGAGTCACCGACCACCACAATGCGCCGGGTGATCGGTCCCCGCGGTTCGACCGTGCAGATCCGCAGCTTCTCGTGGCGCGGCGAGATGGTGCACTCGTCGTCGGGGAAGATCTCGTACTGGTCGGGCAGCGTGGCGAACGGGGGCACGATCGAGGTCTGGAGGTTGAGCAGCGGCCCGTCGGACGCCAATGCCCTCGCCCCGGGATGGGCCGGGTCGTCGAGATCGAGCGCGAACGCCGCGCGCTGCGTGGTGACGATCTGCCAGGCACCCGCGGCAATGAGAACCGGCACCAGCGTGAGCACGCCGAAGCGGTAGGCACCCCAGCGTGTCGTCACGCCGATCCGGGAGTCCCGCGCCGGTTTCTCCACCAGGTGGTACGTGAGCACCGACAGCACCAGCGAGACACCGATCACGAAGGAGCCACCCAGGATGCCGACCGACTCCCGGTCCCTGGCGAGTAGGTAGAAGAGCAGGACCGGCCAGTGCCACAGGTACAGGGCGTAGCTGAGGTTTCCCAGGTAGGTGAGCGGGCGTGACGCCAGCAGGCGGTCGGCGCCGACGGCGCTGCCGGTCGCACCGGCGAGCAGCACGAGTGCCGCGGACACCGTCGGCCACAACGCAGCGTAGCCGGGGAACACGGTGCCGACCTGCAGCAGCAGCCCACACGATACGAGTCCCACCACACCGGCCCAGCCCAGCACGATCCGCAGTGCTCTCGGCAGGGTCACCGAGGAAATGCCGAGCGCCAGGAGCCCGCCGAGCGCGAACTCCCAGACGCGGGTGAGCGAGTGGAAGTACGCCAACGGCTGGTTGACCACGGTCAGCCACACGGAGTAGCCGAGCGAGACGACGAACACCAGAACCAGCGCCACGAACAGCGACCACCGCATACCCCAGCCGGCCCGCCTCACGACCAGCACGGTCAGTCCGATGAACAGCGGCCACACCAGGTAGAACTGGCCCTGGATCGACAGTGACCAGAAGTGCTGCACGACGCTGGCCGTGTTGTGCTGGGCGAAGTAGTCCGCCGACGATGCCGCGAGCTGCCAGTTCTCCAGGTACAGCGCGGAAGCGATGACCTCACGGATGGTCTGGAACCATCGATGCTCGGGCAGCAGCACCACGGCCGCTGCCATCGTGACGAGCAGCACGGTGAGCGCGGCGGGGAACAACCGCTTGATCATGCGGCCCCACATCGGCCGGAACTGGATCCGGCCGCGCAGGCTCGCCCGGTACAACTGGCCTGTGATCAGGAATCCGGAGACGAAGAAGAACACGTCCACGCCGCCGGAGACCCGGCCGAGCCAGACGTGGTAGACCACCACGAGAACCGCCGCGAGCGCCCGCAGCCCCTGCAGCTCGGGCCGGTACTTCCGCTCCGCCGGCGCCGAGCCGGCAGGTTTCGCGTGCGCGCCTGTATCCGTCAGCGGCATCCGCATTCCACTCTCCACACGTAACCGCACTCGACCACAACGGGCAGACACGCCGCGGCCACCGTCCGACCGAACTTCCACCCCAGTAAGGTGCGCAACACGGCACACGGCCATTACGGCCGCGCTGAGACTAACACTAGGCGCCGGCGTTGCCGTCCGCTGGCGGAAGCGCACCGAGGTCTTGGTTGCTCACAGCACTTGTATGGTCACGCAGAGCGTACGAGGTCACCGAGTGTGCACGTGGGCAGCGCGATCCAGCCCTCGGACTCGGCCGCCGCCCGCTCCGTGGCAGCGGGTTGGATCGTGAGGCCGCAGGCGGCCGCACGCGCCAGCAGCGCGGCGAGGACGGCATCGGCGGCGTGATCTCGTTGCCGGCACAGCCCCTCGTGTGCACCGAAGTCGAGCCAGGGAGCGGCCTCCCGCAGGGTGTCGATCAGCGTGCCGAGTGCGGCGAGGTTCTTGCTGCCCTTGTACCGGCGAAAGGGCAGCTGCCAGTGCTTCAGCCCGGCTGCGGGATACACCTCGACGATCAGCCCCGTCCCCGCCCGGTCGAGACGATGTCCGCGCTGTGCCAGTAGCGCCTGCAGCCGTACCGCCCGCATCGCCGTCACACCGATCCGGTCGGTTGCCACGCTCAGTGGGACCATCCCGCACAGCGAACGCACCCGTTCGTCGGTGCGCCGGTAGGCCAGGGACCGCCGCCAGGCGGCACCGGGCAGGTCCGTCGCGATGCCGGCCGGGTCGGCGCGCTGGGTGCGCAGGAACTCGACGAAGGCATCCGGCCAGCCCAGCGGGCAGTCGATGCCCACCTTGTCCGCTCCGTGCGCATGCCGCAGCACCGCCGCGTCATCGGCAGGGAACTCCAGCTCGACCACTGCTGCCGTACCCGCGTGCCACTCGACCACGGCGATCGCCGTGCAAGCCGCCTCGGCGGCGAGATCGACACCGACAGTTCGCACAGCACGCCCGCTTCCGGTGAGACCTTGTCCGGCACCGCCACACTAAGAGCGCGTGCCGGCCCAGATGCCGCGCACGTGGCGAATGTGCCGTTCCATCAGCTGCTCGGCGCCGGCGGCGTCCCGCGCGGCGATGAGATCGAGCAGCTCGGCATGCTCATGGGCCGACGCCACCAGCTGCCCGCTCGCGGCGAGGGCGCGAAGGCCGTAGATGCGCGACCGGGCCCGCAGAGAGCGCACGATCTCGACCAGATGCGGGTTGCCGGCCAGCGACAGTAACCGCAGGTGGAACTCCATGTCGGTCGCCACATGGGCGATCAGGTCCCCGCTGGCGGCGGCCTCCTCGATTCCGGCGGCGAGCGGCCGCAGCGCCTCGATCACCGCCGGATCGACACCGGCCTCCGCGATCGCACGCACGGTGGGCACCTCGATCAGCGCACGCAGGGTGCTCAGGTCGTCGAGATCCTTCTCCGACGGCTCAGTGATACGGAAACCCTTGTTACGCACCGTGTCGATGAGGCCTTCCTTGGCCAGGTCCAGCATCGCCTCCCGCACCGGGGTGGCCGAGACCCCGAACCGGGTGGCCAGGCTGGGCGCGGAGTAGACCACACCAGGCTCCAGCTCCCCGGAGATCACCGCTGCCCGCAGCGTTTCGGTGATCTCCTCACGGAGGTTCCGCCTGCCGCTCAGCGGTGGCAGTGCGGGGTGCTCAGCGGCCACGGTGGTTCTCCCTGCTCGCTTCGTAGCTGGCGGCGGCGACCACGAGATCCTCCCACGCCATCCCGACGCTCTTGAAAATGCGCGGTCCCGGCGGTAGTGTCGCAGCGCCTTTCGCCAAGGCGCTCAGCTCGATCAACTCGGCAGGGTCCAGCGCACCCGCGTCGACAGCCTGCATCACGTCACCGGCCTCGCGCAGCGCGACCGTCCGGGTTTCCACGACGACGGCACACTGCCCCATGACGACGTCGTCGACCTCGCGCGCCTCGGGTTCGTGCGAGCCCACCGCGACGACGGTCGCCCGCGGATTCAACGTGGCGCCGTCGAACAGCGGGGTGCGCGCGGTGGTGCAGCACGCGATGAGGTCCGCGTGCGCCACGGCGGAGGCCGTCCCGGTCCGCGCTGCCAGACCGTCCCGCGCGCACTCGGCCGCGAAGGCCTCGGCCTTCGCGGCGTCGCGGGCGACGACGATGACCTCGCGGATGGGGCGGACCGCTCGTAACGCCGCCACATGGCTGCGGGCCTGCGGCCCCGACCCGAACACGACCAGCCGCGCCGCGTCGGCCCCGGCGAGGAGGTCGGCCGCGACCGCGGACACCGCGGCCGTCCGCACCGCGGTGAGCGCGATCCCGTCGAGCGTGCCGAGCGGGCTGAGCGTCCCGGCATCCAGTAACAGGTAGGTGCCCTGGATGCGCGGCAGGCCGTTGCCGGAGTTACCCGGCGCCACCGACGCCAGCTTGACGCCGGTGTAGCCGTCCCAGTCGGCAGGCATCAGCAGCAGTTGACCATGCCGTACGGGCACGACCGACCGCGGCGGATCAGCCTCGGGTTCGAGTCCGGCACGCAGCGCCGCCTGCAGTGCGGCGATGGCGGCCGGCATCGGCAGTACCGGGATCACAGTTGGAATCCCTCCGGGAAGGGGTCGTCGGGGTCGAGGAAGTACTGCGCAGTGCCGGTCAGCCAAGCCCGGCCGGTGATCGCGGGCAGCACCGCCGGTACCCCGCCGACCGTCGTCTCGCCGAGCAGCCTGCCGAGGAACTCGGTGCCGATGAAGCTCTCGTTCCGGAACTCGGTGTCCAGCGGCAGCTCTCCCCGCGCGTGCAGCTGGGCCATCCGCGCACTGGTCCCTGTGCCGCAGGGCGAGCGGTCGAACCAGCCGGGGTGGATGGCCATGGCATGGCGGGAATGCCGGGCGGTGGACCCTGGCGCGGCGAGGTAGACGTGATGGCAGCCGGTGATCTCCGGATTCTCCGGGTGCACCGGCCGGTCCTGCTCGTTGATGGCGTCCATGATGGACAGACCGGCGGCGAGCATACGGTCCTTCTCGGCCCGCTCGAACGGGATACCGAGCTGCTCGAGCCCGAGAATGGCGTAGAAGTTGCCGCCGAACGCGAGGTCGTAGCGCACCACGCCGAACCCGGGCACGCTGACCGTGCGATCCAGCCCGGCGGAGAACGACGCCACGTTGCGGATGGTCACCGACTTGGCTGCCCCGTCCCGCACGGCGACCTCGGCGACCACGAGCCCGGCGGGGGTGTCGAGCCGGATGGTGGTGACCGGCTCGGTGACCTCGACCATGCCGGTCTCCACGAGTACGGTGGCGACGCCGATCGTGCCGTGCCCGCACATCGGCAGGCAGCCGGACACCTCAATGAACAGCACGCCCCAGTCCGCGTCGGCGCGGGTGGGCGGCTGCAGGATCGCACCGCTCATCGCCGAGTGCCCACGCGGCTCGTACATGAGCAGGCGGCGGACGTGGTCGAGGTGCTCGACGAAGTACTGGCGGCGCTCGAACATCGTGGCACCCGGCACCACCCCGGCCCCGCCGACGATGACGCGGGTCGGCATGCCCTCGGTGTGCGAGTCGACGGCATGAAAGACCCTGGTGGCCCGCATCGGTCAGGACAGCCCTTCCGCGAGTGCCTTCTCGGTCGCCTGCCGGACGGCGGCGGCGTGTTCGGCGGTCAGCGGCACCCTCGGGTGCCGGCACGGCCCGCCGTAGCGCCCGGCGAGGTCCATGCTGAGCTTGATGGCCTGCACGAACTCGGTGCGGGAGTCCCACCGCAGCAGCGGGTGCAGCAGCCGGTACAGCGGAAGCGCGGTGTCCAGATCCCCTGCCGTGGCGGCATTCCAGAACTCCACAGTGGACTTCGGCAGCGCGTTGGGGTAGCCGGCGATCCAGCCGCTCGCCCCGGCGATGGCCAGTTCCAGCGCCACGTCGTCGGCACCGCACAGGACGTCGAGGCCCGGCGCCAGCTCGGCGATACGGTAGATCCGCCGCACGTCACCGGTGAACTCCTTGACCCCGACGATCAGTCCCTCGTGGTAGAGCTCGGCCAGTAGCTCGGGAACGAGGTCGACCTTGGTGTCGATCGGATTGTTGTAGGCCACGATGGGCAGGCCCGCCTTGGCGACCTCACGGTAGTGCGCGACGACCGCGCGCTCGTCGGCCCGGTAGGCGTTGGGCGGCAACAACATCACCGCAGGGCAGCCCGCCTCGGCGGCCTGTTCGGCCCAACGGCGCGCCTCGGCCGCACCATAAGCCGCCACACCCGGCATCACCGTGAAGCCCTCCGGGGCGGCGCCGACGGCGGTCGTCACGACACGGGTCCGCTCCTCGGGCGTGAGCGTCTGGTATTCGCCGAGCGAACCGTTCGGGGTCACCCCGGCACAGCCCTGCGCGGCCAGCCAGGACACGTGGTCGGCGAAGCGGTCGACGTCGATCTCGAGCGATTCGGTGAGCGGCAGGGCCGTTGCGACGAGCACGCCGTGCCATGGCTTGGTGCGGGCGTTCATTTTTCCTCCAGTGTGGGGTGCGGGGCGAGACTGCCCAGGGTCACGGGCTGGGCGATGGGCCGGGTGGCGATGCCTTGCAGAGCGGCCGCGGTCGGCTCTCCCGTGAGGCAGGCGACGGCATGACCGCACACGCGGCCCTGGCACAGCCCCATTCCAGGCCGAGCCAGCAGCTTGACCGAGCGCGGGTCGCTGGCGCCGAGTTCGGTGATGGTCCGCCGGATGGCTCCGGCGCTGACTTCCTCGCAGCGGCAGACCTGGGTGTCCTCGGCCAGCCACTCCTGCCAGCCGGACTGGACGGGATAGGTGGCGTGCAACGCGGCTGCGAAGGCACGGAGCGTGGCCCGCCTGCGCACCAGCCGCCGGTCAGGGGTCACCCCCGCGGCATGCAGTCCGGCCAGCTCACCCTCCACAAGAGACAGTTCGGCACCACCGACGCCACAGACCTCCCCAGCGAGGTAGACGCCGGGGACGCTGCTGCGCTGCCGCTCGTCGGCGCATGCGATGAGGCTGCCGTCGAGGCCGAGTTCCGCCGCGCAGCCCAGCTGGAGCGGGATCTCGAGTTGCGGGGTGAACCCGTAGCCGACCGCGAGGGTGTCGCAGGCGATCCGCCGCGCGCTGCCCGGCACGATGCGCCACTGGCTGTCCACACGCGCCACGGTCACGGCCTCGACCTCGCCTTCGCCGTCCGCGGCGATCACGGCATGGCGTGTCCGGAAAGGAATACGGTGGCGCGCCAGGGCGGCGGCGTACCAGGCGCCTTCCGCGAGTTTGCCGGGGTTGGCCGCCAGTACCCGCGGGTGGCGGGCGAACGCCGTGGGTGCGCCGGCCTCGAACACGCCGACCACCTGCGCGCCGGCATGCGCAAGGCCGGTGGCGACGGGCAGCAGGAACGGGCCCGTCCCGGCAACGACCACCCGCCGCCCTGCCGTCACCCCGTGCCCCTTGAGCAGCGCCTGCGCACCGCCTGCGGTGAACACGCCGGGCAGGGTCCAGCCCGGGAAAGGCAGCTGCCGGTCGTACGCACCGGTCGCGATGATCATTTTCCGGCAGGCGAGCGTGTTGGTGGCAGTGTGGACGGTGAAGCCGTTTCCGGTGCGCTCGACATGCCAGACGGCCTGCCCCGGCCGGAAGTCCGGCACCGCGGCGCGCAGCCGCTCCACAGTGGACCAATGACGGTGGCCCCGCCCGCTGTCGCCCTGCCGGTGCCGCCAGAACTGACCGCCGACCCGTGGTCCCCCATCGAGCAGCACCACGTGGGCTCCGCCGCGTCCTGCGGCGGCCGCCGCGGCCAGCCCGGCCGGCCCCGCCCCCAGTACGGCGATGTCGTAGGTGGCGTCAGCAGGCGAGGCCGGCATGTCCCGTTCCTTCCTGCGGTTCGACCCGGTCACCGGGGTGTGCCTCAGTTACGCAGGCGCGCTGGTTGGGGCGACCGTTGACCGTTACCAGGCAGTCGAAGCAGACACCGATGCCACAGAAGATGCCGCGGGGCGCGCCGTCGTGACGCGTGGTGCGCCACGACCGGTACCCGGCGGCCAGCAGTGCGGCACCGATGCTCTGGCCCGGCTCGACGGCGATCTCCCGGTCGCCGAAACGAAACGTCACGAAACCTCCTCGGCGAAACGGTCGGGACGCAACGGCGTGATGTCCAGCTCCGGTGTGCTGCCGGTCAGGGACTGGGTGATGAGGTGACCGGTCGCCGCGGAAAGGCCGATGCCCGCGCCCTCGTGACCGCACGCGTGCACGAGCCCTGGCGCGCGCGGGTCGGGGCCGATCACCGGCAGGTGGTCCGGGCAGTAGGGCCGGAACCCGAGGTAGCCGCGGAGCAACGTGACATCGGCCAGGAACGGGAACAGCCCCACGGCCTGCGCCGCGAGCCTGCTCAGCACCCGTAACGACATCGTGCGATCGAACCCGACCCGTTCCCGGCTCGCTCCGATCAGGACAGTGCCGGCCTGGGTCCCCTCCACCACGACCGAGGTCTCCAGGCTTGCGTCGCCGCTGGCTACATTGGCCACGTAGTCGGCGGTGTACACCTTGTGCCGCACGACGACCGGGAGCGGCTCGGTCACCAGTACGAACCCACGGCGCGGCAGAACGGGTACCGTGACCCCGGCGAGCGCAGCAACCTCCGCGCCCCAGGTGCCCGCCGCGTTGATCACCCACCGCGCGGGGAACTCACCCGCCGAGGTGTGCGCACCGGTGACCCTGCCGTCCCGGCCACGCGTGAGGCCAAGCACCTCGGTTCCGGTGTGGACGGTCGCGCCGAGCTCACGCGCGTGCCGCAGCAACTGTGCCGCCGCGAGCATCGGTTGCACCTGCATGTCCTGGGGATACAGCGCGCCCGCGCAGACGTCGCGGGTCAGGTTCGGCTCGAGGTCGGTCAGTTCCCCGGCCGTCAGGTCCACGACGTCGATACCGTGAGCCCGCTGCGCGCCGACGAGCGCGGCGAGGCCGGCAGCCGACTCCGGTGTCCTGGCGACGACGACCCCGCCCTTGTGCTGCAGTTCGAACCCGTCCGCACCATGCCGCTCCCCCAGCTCCCGCCACAGCCGGTTCGACAGCAGGGCGAGGTCGAGCTCGGGGCCCGGCTCCTTGTCGGAGACCAGGATGTTGCCCTCGCCGCCACTCGTGGTGCCCGCCGCGACGGCGCCGCGGTCGACCACCGCGACGCGCAGGCCCGCATCGGCGCAGTAGTAGGCGCACGCAGCACCCACCATCCCCGCGCCGATGACCAGCACGTCGACCGGATCCCTCCTCGCAGACACACCGGTAGCATGTCATATTGCACTGCATCCGTCGAGCCCCCATTCGTCGCGAGTCCCCCGCTCCAGCGCGCGAGTCCCCCGCCCAGGCCCGCGAGTTGCCCACTCAGGTCCGCGAGTCCCCCAGTCCAGCACGCGAGTCCCCTGCCCAGCCGTGTGAGTTGCCCGCTCAGGCGCCCGGTTATCGTGGACGCTGGCTGAGGAGGATTGCTGATGTCCGGATGTTGTCCGCCGTCGGAACCCGCGAGGGACTCCGTCCACACGCGAATCGTCGCCCGCGAGCGGGCAGACCTGGACGGCATGATCACGTTGCCAGGCGGGGTGTTCCGGATGGGCACCGAGGACGCGGACGGTTTCCCGGAGGACCGGGAAGGCCCGGTCCGCGCGGTGACCGTCGCACCGTTCGCGATCGACCCGCACTCCGTGTCGAACGAGCGGTTCGCTGAGTTCGTCGACGCCACCGGCTATCGCACCGACGCCGAACGGTTCGGCTGGAGCTACGTCTTCGCGAAGTTCCTGCCAGGCGCGCTGCGCAAGAGCTCACCGCGACCCGAGCAGACGCCGTGGTGGTGCGGTGTGTCCGGCGCGTTCTGGCGACGTCCCGAAGGGCCGGGTAGCGATCTCGACGGGCGCTGGGACCATCCGGCAGTCCATATTTCCTGGCACGACGCGGCGGCGTACTGCACCTGGGCAGGGCGGCGGCTGCCGACGGAAGCCGAATGGGAGTACGCCGCCCGTGGCGGGCTGGATCAGGCGCGCTACCCGTGGGGCGATGAGCTCACCCCGGACGGGGAGCACCGCTGCAACATCTGGCAGGGCCAGTTCCCCGTGCGGGACAGGGCCGAGGACGGCTACGCCGGCACCGCACCCGTGAATGCCTTCCAGCCCAACGGGTTCGGACTGTACAACGTGTCGGGCAACGTCTGGGAATGGTGCGCAGGCTGGTTCGACGACGCACAGGCCAACCGCGCGATGCGGGGCGGGTCCTACCTCTGCCACGACTCCTACTGCAACCGCTACCGCGTCGCCGCTCGCACCGCCAACAGCCCGGACAGCTCCAGCGGCAACCTCGGCTTCCGCACAGCCACAGACGTGTAAGCCGGATGCCCCGTCGAGCGAATCCGCGATGGGTTCTCGAGAATCACGTGCTTGCCTGCCCGCGCCGCCTAGCTCGCCAGGCTCCACTGCACCGAGGGCGGCACCGCGAAGGCCATGGCGTCAACGGCGTCGAGCAACTCCTCGAAGGACGGGACCGCCTCCGTGCCGTGTTCGGCGGCGAACGAACGCGCCGCACCGGCGCGACGCGCCCACGCGGCGGCCAATGTGGTCTCCGGAGGCGCTGTCCACAATGGAGCGTGCAGGATCCCGGCCCACGGGCCGGCGCCGACGAGCCCAACGCGCACGGTACCGCCCGTCACGCGGGTGACCAATCGAACCCACGTGGACATCACGCCGACGACCCTGGGCCTGTGCGGCATCCCGGTGCCGGAGGAGATGGAAGGCACCGACTACAGCAGGCTGGTCACCACACCCGGGATGCGCCCGCCGGTCTGGGACGGCCCACCGGAGGACGCCTACCTGAGCCTGCCGGTACCGACAGGACACCCGGAGAGCGTCGACCGCGGCCGGCGGGGCATTGTCACCAGGGACAACTGGAAGTACGTGTGCCTGGAAGGGCAGCCTTGGCTGCCGTTCAACCTCGACGACGACCCGTACGAACTCGCCAACCTCGCCCACAACCCTGCCTTCCACGCCGTCCGTTCCAATCTGCACAAACGGCTGCAGGAGTGGATCGACAAGACCGGCGACACGTTCCAGCTGGGCGGTGTGTGACCCGGGCTCTAGGTTCCCTGCGCGGCGGTCGCGACCGGTTGCGCTGCCGTGCGAACCGGTGAGGGACGGCGACCGGGGAGGAAGGACGCGACACCCAGTGCCACGAGCGCGGCTGCCGCGGCGACCGCCAGCACCACGCGGAAGCCGTCCTGCGTGGGCACGGTGGCGGAGCCCAGCGACAGGGTCATGTGGGCGAGTACCACTCCCGCGACCGCGCTGGAGATCGAGGTGCCGATGGAGCGCATCAGGGTGTTGAGGCTGTTGGCCGCGGCGGTCTCGGACACGGGCACAGCCGCCATCACCAACGCGGGCATGGCGCCGTAGGCGAGGCCGATACCGGCGCCGATGATGCTGGAGACCAGCACGAGCTCCCAGATCTGCGACATGAGCACGATGCTCAGGCCGTAGCCGGTCGCGACCACGGCCGCGCCCAGCATCAACGTCACCTTGGGCCCCCGTGCCTGGGAGATCCGTGCGGACACCGGCGCCATCGCCATCATCACCAGGCCGTTGGGCGCCATCACCAGGCCAACGGCGAGCATCGACTGCCCCAGGCCGTAGCCGGTGGCCTCCGGCAGCTGCAGCAGTTGGGGAAGCACCAGCGACATCGCGAACATCGCGAACCCGAACACGACCGAGGCGAGGTTGGTGAGCAGCACCTGGCGACGCGCGGTGGTGCGCAGGTCGACCAGCGGCTGGCGGGTACGCAGCTCCCACCAGCCCCACAGCAGCAACACCACGGCCGCGGCACCGAACAAGCCCATGGTCAGAGCGCTGCCCCAGCCCCAGTCCGCGCCCTTGGAGATCGCCAGCAGCAGACATAGCAGCGCGACCGACAGCCCCACCGCGCCAGGCAGGTCGAAGCGGCCGCCCGTGCGCACGGCCGACTCGGGCACGATCGTGAGCACGAGCACCGCGGCGACGGCGCCCAGGCCGGCCGACGCCCAGAACAACAGATGCCAGTCCGCCCGTTCCGCCAGGAACGCCGCGGCAGGCAGGCCCAGCGCGCCACCCACGCCCAGCGACGCGCTCATCAGCGCCGTCGCCGACCCCAGCCGCTCGCTCGGCAGCTCATCACGCATGATGCTGATCCCCAGCGGGATCACACCAGCGGCCAGCCCCTGCAACGCCCGCCCCACCACCATCGGCGCCAAGCTGCTCGACACCGCGGCGACGGCCGACCCGATCACCAGCATCCCCAGGCTGAACAGCAACATCCGCCGCTTGCCGTACATGTCGCCAAGCCGGCCCACGGTCGGGGTCGCGACGGCGGCGGCGAGCAGGGTCGCGGTGATGGCCCAGGTGGTGTCGGAGGCGGACGCGCCGAGCAGCTCGGGAAGCTTCGGGACCAGCGGGATCACCAGGGTCTGCATGAGCGAGACCACGATCCCGGCGAGGGCCAGCACCGCCACGATGGCGTTCGGCCGTTCCCGGGCAGGGGCATAGGTCATGAGTGAGTCTCCGTCTTTGGATGCGACGTACGTCGTGGGAATTTAAATCAAGCGCTTGACTTAGCCTAGCAGCCCTCGGTTAACTGGCCAGGTACCCAAGACCAACTCGCAGGAGGATGGACGTGAGGGGCGGAACCACGCGGGCCGATCGCGTCAGCGCCACGCGAGAGGCAATCCTCGCGACGGCGGAGCGGTTGTTCGCCGAGCACGGTGTCTTCGCGGTATCCAACCGCCAGATCAGCGAAGCGGCAGGGCAAGGCAACAACGCCGCGGTGAACTACCACTTCGGCACCAAAACCGACCTGCTGCGCGCAATCGTTCGCAAGCACACCGTCGAAATCGAGCGGATCCGTGCGCGACTGGTCGCGGAGGCCGGCGAGTCCACCGACCCGCGGGACTGGGTGGCCTGTCTGGTGCGCCCTGCTCCTGAGCACCTGGCCGAGTTGGGCAACCCGACCTGGTTCGGCCGGTTCGGCGCGCAGCTGATGACCGACCCCTCGCTACGCGAGATCATGTCGGAGCAGTTCCTCACCTCGCCCGCATTGGTAAAAACCATTGACGGGCTCAACCGGTGCCTTCCCGACATTCCGGTCGAGGTGCGCAGGGAACGTGGCGACATGGCGCGTCAGCTCATGGTGCACATGGTCGCCGAGCGCGAGCGCGCCCTCGCCGACGGCTCCCCCACCCCCAGGGCTAGCTGGCACGAGGCGGCGACGGGCCTGGTCGATGCGATCGTCGGCCTGTGGCACGCACCGATCACCCCTCGGGCGTGACGGCGCCCATCTACACAGTGGACGCCAGAGCTAAGCACGAAGGCCACGAGGACTTCGCGGGCTTGTCGGCTTGCAAGCCTCCCCGGGAGGCCAATCACGGTCGATCACGACGGCTGAGACCCCCTCGGCCGACCGCATGACCCATGCGCAACGATAGGTCACGGAACGCCGTCGCGCACACCGTCCACATCGGATCGAGAAGTACACACACGGGCGACGCCGTAATACGGGGTGGTTTCGGCGCCGATGTCAAGCAGGTCCACGGTTTCCTCGGGCGGGCGCGACGTTAAAGCCCGCGTCCGCCACAAGAGCCCGACACTTACCCAATATATCGAACACATGTTCGAGTCTTGTGGTAGGCTGTGTTTGTGTGTGAGAGCGTGATCTCCCCGATGTCGTTGGGGGATAAGGAACTTGTTGACGGCCTGCGGGGGTTGGAGCAGGGTCGTCGGGAGAGCTATGCCCGGGAGTTGGCGTTCATCGCGGAGATCGAGGCGCGTGGGCTGCCTGCCGAACTGAACTGTTCCGGTGTCGGGGCGTTGATACGGGAGATGTTCAACCTCAACCCGATTGATGCGCGGCGCATGGTCGCCCACGCCCGCGCGTTGTTGCCTTCGGTCACCACGTCGGGTGCGCCGGTCGCGGCGGAACTGGCCATGACCGCGGACACCCTGCGGAACGGCGCAATCGGGCCGGAGCACGTGGATGCGATCCATAAGGCGATCCGCCAGTTACCTCTTGACGCTACCGACGACGACCGGGCAGTGGCGGAGAAGATCCTCTGCGAGGCCGCAATCGTGAGCGAGCCTCGGATCATCACCAGGCTGGGTCGGGAGATCCGGGACCGATTGGACCCTGATGGCGCCGAACCCGAAGATGACACCCTGATACGGCCGAAACGGTGGCTGGACTTCCACGAGACCGCCGACGGCGTCACCGGAACGTTCGGGCTCGATAAGGAAGCCGGGGCGCTCCTCAGCAATCTCTTGTCGCCGCTGACCGCACCCCGCGCCAGCGATGATGGCCCGGACCTCCGCAGCCGGGACGAACGCTACGGCGACGCGTTCGCCGACATCCTGGCGCTGGCGGCCCGCTGCCCGGACACCCCCACCGAAGCGGGGGAACCGGTCACGCTGCTCGTGTCGGCCACCCTGGACCAGCTCACCACCGGGATCGGCCAGGGCCTCGTGGATGGTCACCTCTCGATGTCGGCCGGGCAGATCCGGCGGATGGCCTGCGACGCGAAAGCCGCCCCCATGGTGTTCGGTACCGCCAGCGAGGTCCTTGACGTCGGGCGGACAACCCGCACGGTTCCCCGAAGCCTCCGGCGGGCCCTGATCCACCGGGATCGCGGCTGTAGTTTTCCGGGCTGCGACCGTAAGGCCAAGTGGTCGCAGGCCCACCACATCGTGGAGTGGAGCAACGGCGGACCGACCACTTTGGACAATCTCACCCTGGTCTGCCAGCATAACCACCGGGTGGTGCACCACAGCGACTGGGAAATCCGCATGATCAACGGAATCCCCTGGTACATCCCCCCAGCCCACATCGACCCCGAACAACAACCCCGCCGCAACACCCTCCACACCTGGCCAAACCCCTGGGACACCACCCCACCAGATCCCGTGGCGCTGGCATCATGATCGCTTCTGCAACCGAGACCCGCGAGGAGCCAAACCGCAATGCCGAGGGCGAGTCAGCGTGAGTACACCTGGGATCCGCCGATCCACGTCTCATCGACCTGCACCCGATCGATGTCCTCGTGCGCGATGGTGAAAACGTCACGATCCAGGACAACGAAACTGCCGTCGTAGCCTGGTGCGATCAACCCGACCTGGCCGAGTGGGGCGATCTGACGCGCCCGTCCCGTGTAGAGCGACAGGGCTTGTGGCACCGTGATCGCCTCGGCCTGCCCGATGTCGGCGCCATTGTGTGCCCGGCGCAGCACCGCGGCCTTGACCGAGACGAACACGTTGTCGGCGTCGCTCCACGCGGTGGCAGGGCAGTCGGAAGCGAGCGCGAGCGGCCTCACACTGTGGTACAGCGAGTGGATGGGGTAGGCGATCCGTGCCTGCTCGGCGCTGAGATTGGCGCGGTAGCTGTCGTACTCGGCGTACAGGAAGATCGTGTGTGTTGCGATGCCGAAGGACATCCTCGCGCTGTTGACTCGCTCGATGAGCTCGGCTGACACCAGTGTCGCGTGTTCAAGGCGGATGGCTGGCCGATCGGCCAGCCACGGCTCGTCCGCGCCGAACAACTCGACGACGTGCTCCAGTGCCCTGTCTCCCATCGCGTGCACCGCAACCTGAACCTGGTTGCGCCGTGCCCAGTCGACGGCCGCGCGTGCCTGCGCGTCGGACAGGGTCCGGATGCCGTGCTCACACGAGTCTGGATAGGGATCGTTCACCCATGCCGTGCGATTGGAGTACGCGCCGTCCATGAAGAGCTTGAGACCACCGATTCGCACCTGGCCGGATCTGTCCGCATCGGACAGTTCGGCCGGTGGCCGGTCGGGCTCCCATTCCAGGTACAGCGTGCATCGCGGCCGTAGGCCACGCTGTCGCGCGGCGCGAAACGTCCACAGTGGATCAGGCAGCGTCGATGCGCGCAGATCGCAGAGGCCCACGATACCGCGGGACAGGAAGCGCTCGTTGAGGCCGGCGAGCCGGTCAGCCAGCTCGTCGCGACCGAGAGTCGGGAGCAACCCTTCGACCGCCCGCACGGCAGCCAGTTCGGTAAGAATCCCGTTCGGAAAGCCCTGTTCGTCCCGTTCGAAGCGCCCGCCGGCCGGGTCAGGCGTGGCCGAGGTGATACCTGCCAGTTCCAATGCTCTGGTGTTGCACACCGCGGTGTGACCATCACAGCGCTTGACGATGACGGGTTGCCTGGTGGACACCTGGTCGAGGTCACGCGCGGTGGGTGGGCGGCGCTCAGGGAACCGCGCGTCGTCGTAACCCCTGCCGACAATCCATTGGTCAACACCGGCGCCGACGTTGCGGTGGGCGCGGAGTTGATCGAGCAACTGAGCCAGTGACGTGACCTTCGGTGGCAGGCAATCCACGGCATCCATGAGGGTGGCCAGCGCCGCTGGATGCGTGTGCACGTCGAGCAAACCGGGGAGCACGGTCCGTCCAGCCAGGTCGACAGCCGGCTCGTCGCGTACCCGCGACTGGTCACCTACCCAGCTGAAGGACCCGTCCGTGATGCGGAACGCGGACGCGAAGTCCGTCTCACCGCGACCGGTGAACACCTTGGCATTGACGAACAACTCGCTGACCACCGTGCTCCTTTCGCATTGTCGTCAGGCGCCCCAGACCGTGTGGTAAAGGCGTAGCCAGTTCCCGCCCATGATCTTGGCAACCTCGTCGTCGCGGTAACCGCGGTCGAGGAGCCCGTTTGCGACATTCGGCATGTCGAAGCTTCCTTCAAATCCTTTGATGACCGGGTTCGGCGCGGGTACGTTGATCTCGAAGTGAGGGGTGGTGCCGTGCAGCCGGCCCAGATACGGCCAGAAATCCCAGTCGCGACCCTCGCAGAAGTCGGAGGCGATGCCGACGTGGTCGATTCCGGCGACTTCGATGAGGCGCTCCACACCGTCCAGGTACTCCCCGATGTCAGCGTCGAATCTGCTCGGCAGGAACTGTGGAAAAGCGTTCGCGCCGACGACGCCGCCCTGCGAGACAAGAGCACGGATCAGATCGGCCGGTTTGTTACGAGGGCTGTCGAAGAAATCGCGGAGATTCGTATGCGTGAACGCCACCGGCTGGTCTGATACCTCGATGGCATGCAGGCTGCTCTGGTCGCCGACATGCGAGAGGTCGATGAGAATCCCGAGCTCGTTGAGTTTCCTGACCGCTTTCACGCCGAAGAGGCTCAGGCCGTCATCGTTCGGCTCATAGCACCCATTCGCGACGAGGTTCCTGATGTTGTACGCAAGCTGTACGATTCGGACGCCGAGGACGTGGAATGCTTCGAGGCGTTCAAGGTCGTTGCCGATGGGAGAGATGTTCTGCCAACCAAGGATGATTCCGGCCTTGTTCTGCCGGTGAGCCGCGTGGATGTCGTCAGCGAAGCGAATGTGCACGAGCTTTTCCACGTCTTCCCGGAACCGTCGGTGCCATTTCGCGGTCTCGTCGACAGTCTCGGCAAACCCCTCCCAGATGGCGATCGTCGCATTGGTGGCTGTCACGCCGCCCCGGCGCAGGTGGTCGAAGACATCCGGCGAATCCCAGTTGCTCGGATTGCAGCCGTCGATCGTCACGCCCCGATGGGGCATCGCGGTGTCAGTCAAGGCTGAAGCCCTCCGAACCGGGCACGGAGGCGAGCAGCCGGCGGGTGTAGCCATGCTGCGGGTTGCGGTACACGTCGTCCACCCTGCCGTGTTCGACGACGACGCCCTGGCACATCACGACAACGTACTCGCACAGCGCCTGGACGACCGCCAGGTTGTGGGAGATGAACAGCATCGACGCGTCGATGGTGCTTTCCAGCGATCGCAGCAACGTCAGGATCTCCGCTTGGACCGAGACATCCAGCGCTGAGGTGATCTCGTCGGCGATGATCAACCGCGGTTGGAGGATCAGGGCGCGGGCGATCGCGATGCGCTGTCTCTGCCCGCCGGAGAACTGGTGCGGGTATTTGGCCATCGCGTCCGCACCGAGGCGGACCTGCTC
Source organism: Saccharomonospora sp. NPDC046836 (assembly GCF_040645195.1). Classification (NCBI taxonomy): domain Bacteria; kingdom Bacillati; phylum Actinomycetota; class Actinomycetes; order Pseudonocardiales; family Pseudonocardiaceae; genus Saccharomonospora; species Saccharomonospora sp. NPDC046836. The sequence goes on along the minus strand of NZ_JBEYXW010000016.1, from coordinate 62,216 downwards.
GAGCACCTCGGTGATCCGTTGCTCATGGTCCGATGGTCTTGCCCTTCTCGGGTCGAGCGCCTCGGCGAGAGTCTGTCCGATGTTCCGGCGTGGGCTCAGAGAGGAGAACGGGTCCTGAGGAATGTACTGGACCTGTCGTCGAATGACGGCACGACGCCGCTTACCGGCCGCGAAGACGTCCTCTCCATGGACGAGGACGTGACCCTTGCGTGGCTTGTTGATCCCCACGACGGCCTTGCCCAATGTGGACTTGCCTGAGCCGGACTCGCCCACCAGGCCCACAGCGGTGTGGGCCGGCACGATGATGTTCACGTCCCGCAGTACCGACGTGTGGCCGAAAGACACATGCAGCTGCCGGGTCTCGAGGGTCGGCATCGTGCCGACCTTCACGGGGACCTGGTTCGCGTCCTCAACTGTCGTCATGAGGACTCCTGTCGAGCAAGCCGCGCGGGCGAGGTGTCCACCACGGGAACGGCGTCCATCAGCGCTTGGGTGTAGGGGTGGTGCACGTCGCGGTTCCGTAGCTGGGCAGGCGTGAGCCGCTCCACGATCTCTCCGTCCTTCATCACCAGAATCCGGTCGCACAACGCCTCCACGACACCCAGGTCGTGGGAGATGAAGAGCATCGCGGTGCCCTGTTCGCGGTGGATCTTCCGGAACTGACGCAGGACCTCGTGCTGGACGGTGACGTCAAGCGCCGTGGTCGGCTCGTCGGCCACGATCAGCTTCGGTGCCGTGACGAGAGTGGTGGCGATCATGCCGCGCTGCCGCATGCCCCCGGAGAGCTTGTGCGGATGCTGTCTCAACCGGTGTTCGGGCTCGGTGATGTTCACCTGTGCCAGCGCTTCGGTGATGCGCTTCCTGGCATGGCGTCGCCCCATACCCAGGTGCGTGCGAAGTACCTCGGTGAGCTGCACCCCCATGCGCAGCGACGGGTTGAAAGTGGTCCCAGGGTCCTGGTAGATGATCGAGATCTCCCTGCCGAGACGGCTCCTGTCCGCCTGTCCCAGCATGTTCATGTCGTCCACGCGCAGAACGTCCGCGTGAACCTCGAGCTCCGCCGGCGGCAGTCCGGCCACCGACATGGCGGTGAGTGACTTGCCGGAGCCGGACTCGCCGACAAGGGCGACCACCTCGCCGGGATCGACGGTCAGCGAGATCCCTCGCACGAGCTCGGCGCCGCCGGGAACGCTGACACGCAGATTCTCGACGCGGACCAGCGGGGCTTTCTCGTCCTGAATCTCCGCGACCGCCGGAACAGAGGGATGTCGCAGGGCTCGCCGGCTGGTGCGCGGGTTGGCCCTGCCGGCGAGGGCATCCCCGAGCAACATCACGGCCAGTCCGGTGAGGACGATCATGATGGACGGACCGAGCACGGACGTCGGCTGGGTGTAGATCTGCGTCAGGCTCTCGTTGAGCAGAAGGCCGAAGTCGTAGTTCGGGGACTGCACGCCCAGGCCGATGAACGACAGCGCCGACAGCTCCACAAGGGACAGTGAGAACACCGTGGTAGCCAGGATCAGCAGCGGCTCGGCCATGTTCGGCAGTATGTGCCGTACGGCGATGGCCCGCGGCGGTACCCCGAGCAGCCGGGCCGTGGTGACGTAGTCGCTGGTGGAGATCTTGGCCGCGAGGTTCGCTGTCAGCCGCGCGAAGCTCGGGATTCCCGCGACGCCGATCGCGACCACACTGGAGACCACGCCTGGACGCAGGATGGCCGCGATGACCAGGGCGAAGATCAGACTGGGATAGGCCACCGACGTTTCCAGGAGCCGCAGTGCGATCTTGCGGACCCGCCGCCCTGACAACCAGATCCCCACGCCCACCACAATGCCGCCGACGACCGCGAGGACGGTGGCGCCGGACGTCATCAGCAAGGTGAGGCGGGTGGCGGCCAATGCCCGGGCCAGGTTGTCCCGACCAAGGTTGTCGGTTCCCAGCCAGTGCTCGGCGCTGGGAGACTCCCCGGCCTGTCCGGTCAGTTGCCCGGCCGGGTCGGCCAGCAGCATCGGCGCGAGGACCGCCGCCACGAGAAGGCAGAGACCGAGCAGGATGCCAGCCACCAGAGAGGGCGTCCACAGTGGTCTGCGCTGGAGGCTACTCATGGTCGGCCTCCAGCGTGCGGGGGTCGATGATCGCCAGGATGACATCCACGACGATGATGATCACGGTTGCCATCAGTCCAAGGACGAGGATCGCGCCCCGGATGACGGGGTAGTCGCGCGCCTGGAAGGCATCGACGATGCCCTGTCCCAGTCCTGGCCACGCGAACACCCTCTCGATGACCACCGCTCCGCCGAGCTGCGAGGCCAGGATGAGACCGGACAAGGTGAGCGTGGTGGTGATGACGTTCGGCAGCACGTACCGGCCGAACATCCGCAGGCGGCCGATCCGCCATCCTCTGGCGGTACGAATGTAGTCCTGATCCAGCACGATCGCGGTCTCCCGGCGAACCACCCGCGAGACGACACAAATGGGCAGCAGCATGAGCGCCAGCGTCGGCAGAACCAGCGAGAGCAAGGTCTCGGCTCCGGCCGCCGGGAACAAACCGAGGCCGACTGCGAGGACCGAGACGAGCAGGGTGGCCATCACGTACTGGGGCACCGAGTAGACCAGGCTTGTCACGAAGTTGAACAGGTGGTCGAGCCACGACCGGCGCCCACCGTGGGTGAGGACGGCGACCAGCATGCCCACCGGCACCGAGATGATCAGCACCAGCACGATGGCCAGCAGGGCCAGCTCCGCGGTGAACGGCAGCCGGGCGAGGATCACCGTCGCGACGTCCTGTCCACTCGCGAACGACGTCCCCAGGTCCAGGGTGAGCAGTCCGCTGACATAGTCGAGAAACTGGACGTGCAGTGGCTCGTCCAGCCCGAGCTGTTGGCGAATATGTGCGATCTCCGCTCCGCTGGCCTCCGGGCCGGCGATCGCCGCCGCCGGATCCCCTGGGATCAGCGGGACGATCACGAACGTCACCGTGACCAGGAGGACGAACGACACCAGCAGCCCGGTCACCCGCTGGACACCGAACCGCAGCCACGGCCTTTCCCACAAGGCCGCCGCCGATACCGCGTGCTGAGCCGGATCGTCTACACGCGCGGTGCTCACGACTCAGCCCTCGTTGTCGATCTGCATCGTGCTGACGTCGACCTGCTCGTTGTAGACCTGTGCGGAGAAGCCAGGGCGGGCGGTGAGCTGAGCCGGGAGGTACGACAGGGGCATCACGTGCACCCCGTCGATCAGCGTCTCCTGGATCCGCTGATAGATACCGCACCTCGTCCGCTGGTCGGGTTCTTGCATCGCCTGGTCGACCATCGCCAGCACGTCCTTGTGCTCGTTGCCCGACCAGTTCGCGCCACCAGCCTCGGTCGGTGGCCCGACGATGGGTGAGAGCGCGCCGTACATCGTCCCGCCCGCGTTGATTCCGGCGAACACGGTGAGGTCCCATGCGCCGGGTTTCGTCGTGCCGGTGGTCGACCAGGTGGCGACGTCGACGTTGGCGAGCTCCACTGTGGCCCCGGCGGCGCGGAGTGCCTCGGCGATGTAGGTGTTCCCGGCGCCCTGTGGCCCGATCACCTCCAGCCCGTTGATCCGGATGGTCTTGCCGCTCAGGACTGGCTTGGCTGCTGCGACATCCTGTTTGACGAGCACGGAGGGGTCGGTGTTGGCGCACGGGACCGCACTGTGGCTGAACGTGACCGCGAGATCTCCCAGACCACCGGTCGCGGCGCTGTTGAACGCTTCCCGGCTTAAGGTCTGGACCACTGCCCGCCGTACCCTCTCGTCGGAGAAGAGGCTGCCGGGACGTTCATTGAAGAGCAGGTACAGGCTGCTGGAGGGCAGCCGGTGGGTGGTGTACTCCTTCTGGCCGTCGAAACGAGTCATGTCCTGGGTGCTGATCGTTGTAATGTCCATCCCGCCTGTGAGCAGCGCGTTCGCCCGCGAGGACCCGTTCGCCATCACGTCGACCTGGATGGTCCGCGCGGGTTCGCCGCGCTGCGGCGTGTCGCCATAGTCCGGCCATTCCGTGAAGTCCTCGCGCAAGGTGAGCGTGTACGACACGCCATGCGAGCTCTTGCTGAGCACGTATGGGCCGGAGAATGCGCCCTTCACGGAACCGGTCCGCAGTCCCTCCTGGTCCTCCAGGCCCGCCGGACAGACGATGCCGGTGGCCACGAGGCTCATCCCCTGCAACAGGTCCTGCCATGGCTGTGCGAGCTGGATGGTCACCGTCTTCGCCTTGTTGTCGGCCGAGATCGTGGGCTTGCCCGGCCCGAACACGATCTCCCGGAAGACGGAGTGCTCGGCCGTCGCCATCGTCTGCAGCGAGTTTCGGACCACCTCCGCGGTGATCGGCGTGCCGTCGGCACACGTAGCGCCTTCGCGCAGGGTGAACCTCGCCGTGGTCGGCGTCGCGTCCCACGAGGTCGCCAGCGCGGGCACAATCTTGTTGTCCGCGCCGCGGCGCACCAGCGTGTTGAACAGCAGACGGCTGACGTCGTAGTCGTCCCGGGTCTCCGCCGTCCACGGTGTGAATGTCGTCGGAGCGGCATTGATCGCGGTCCGGATCGTGCTCGTACCGCTGACGCCTTCCCCGCCCGCGCCGCCGGTGGTGCACGCGGACAACCCAACAGCAACACTGGCCGCAACACTGAGAGCTCGAACCTTGTTCTTCATGAGAGTCCCTGAGGTTGATGGTGGACGGCTGCTCACCCCGACCGCGCTGTCGCCCTCCGCCGGCGCGCCATGCGGAACCGATCGTTACTCTGCTCGCTACAAGCGAACACGCGTACGCTTAGACAGGTAGAGTAGCCGGGAATCCGTCTGCGTCAAGGCCCCGTGTTGCCCGGTGAAACCTTCCCGTCAGCCGTTCGACCACAAGCAACAGCCGGGCAGGTTGCCGCGAGTCGTTGCGGACCTCCCGCATGTGCTGCGGCCGAATCGCTATGGCGTCACCGTCGCGGAGCTCGTGACGAGCTCCATCGACGACGATCACGAGTTCACCGTGGATGACGTGGTAGTGCTCCACACCGATCTGGTCCCCACGGTGATCGTGTGCTCCCTCGCTCGTGCCGGGAGGGAACTCCCAGTCCAAAATGTAGAACGGCGAGTCACGGAACCCGGCAACGCGGCGAAGTCGCGTCGTACCATGACCAGCATGGGCGGCGGTGACAGCCCGTACGTTGCCCGGAGCCCGGTCGAGCACGGGCTCAGCTGGTTCTGCGAACATCGACAGCCTCCTAGCGACAAGGAGCGCAGGCTCCGCTAGCCGGACGTGGCCGGCGTCGCGGCCGGAGACGGTTCGGCGAAGGCGGAGATGTCATCGCTCGTGTCGCCATCGACAGCCAGCTCAGCGAGAATCCGTCCGATCGCCGGGGTGAACTTGAAGGCATGCCCGGCGCCCAACGCCAGGATGATGTCCGGATGCTTCCGCAACGGGCTGATGACGAACTTTCGGTCCGGCGTGAGCGCGTACTGGCAGGTCACGGAGCGCAGGGGCGGGCCGCTCCGTGGGATGAGGTCGCTCATGAACGACGAGAGCTGTTCGAGCAGCTCTGGTGACGGTACGAAGGTGCGTTCTTCCGGGGTCATCAGGTTGTCCGACGCGTCGCGCGCGGCCTTGATCGTCGGTTCGCCGTAGGTCGGGAATCCGTAGAAGCACAAGGCGTCCTCCCAGATCCACACGGGAAAGCGGTCGTGGTCGAAGGCGTCCGGATCGGTCGGCTTGAAGTAGGTGACCTGCTCCTGCATCGTGACCAGCGGGATGCCGGCGCCGAGCGGCTCGAGCAGCGTGTTCGTCCATGCGTCCGTCGCGAGGACGACCTTCCCCGCGCGAACGTTGCCTGTCGCGGTGTGGAGGATTACGCCGGAGTCATCGGGACTCAGCCGTTGCACTGGAGTTCGATCACGGATCACCGCGCCGTGGGCCCTTGCCTGCATCTGCAACGCGGCGACCGAGCGGGACGCGTGGACGATTCCGGTGTCGGGGGTGTAGACCGTCGGCACGTTGTCCGGGATCCGGAACTGCGGCCAGCGCGCGGTCACTTCCGCTGCGCGCAAGAGCTCGTAGGTGACACCGACGGCATCGAGACTCGACGCGAAGTCGTCAGCGGAGACAGTCCCGTCCGTCGGGCAGAAAACAAGACCGCCGGTCGTGGTCACGAACCGCTCTCCGGCTACTTCCTCGAAATCGGCCCAGTCCTGATAGGCCGATTTCGCGAGGCGTACGTACTGCGGTGCCCCGTACGACGTCCTGATGATGCGCGAGGTGTCGTGCGAGGCTCCGCGCACGTGTCCGAGCTCGAACTGCTCGAACGCTACGACATCGACGTTCTTCCGGGCGAGATGGTAAGCGGCGGCGCTGCCGAGGGCGCCCATGCCGACGACGGCTACGTCGAATGTCTCCATGTGGTGGCTCCCTCAGAGGAGGTGTTCTTCGAACTCGTGGGCATCCGGTGGCCCGGCGGTGACCGCGATCGCCCGGCGTTCGAGGTCGATCAGTATGGCGGTCAGAGTTGCCGTGTCCCCTGGGCTGTCGGGATCGGCCCGGGCGCACAACAGTGGATCGGCGAGACATTCGTGGATGTGCTTGCGGTCAAGAGTTGTGTTGCGGCGCAACAGCCGGTCCAGTCGTGGCCCGCGGAACACCGTCGTCGGCCACGCGCGCATCACATCGGTGTCGATGGCCAGCTGCGCGAAGTGGTTGGCGTGGGTGAGGATGCCATCGGTCGGCAGCAGGCAGGCCGCCGTGTCGGGGCCGGCTTCGACGTCGACGATCTCGTCGAGGTGATGACCGATCATGAAGTTCATCGACACCGTCCGGAAGCTGGCGGTCACGGCCTTGATCGCGTCGCCGAGGGTGGTCGCGCTGAGGATGTCGCGTACCCGTAGCCGAAACGGCCGCTGGTAGCGGTAGCGTGAGTCCGCGGTCGCCATGAGCGCGTTGATGACCACGCCGATCCCGTGTTCGTTGACGCCCTGCTGCGTCGCCGCCGCGGTACCGGCCTCGGCATGGCCGATGAAGTCAGGGCGGCCATTCCTGCGCACCCGCGCGACGTAGGTACGTGCGCCAGGAACCCAGTCCCAGTTCTGGCCGAGTACCGGACCACCGGTTTCACTGCGGTGAGCGAGCAAACCGAAGGACGTGCACCCGTCGACACCGGTGGGCTCGCGGCCGTGGCGCGCCATCATGCCGATGATCAACTCGTAGCGGACGTTGAGCATGACCGCCTCGGCGAGTGGGCGGCCCGCTCCTTCGGCGATTCCCTCGACCTCCGCGCTGAACTCGGTGTTCTGGCGCCGCAGGTGAGGAAGCCAGCACAGGGCCTGCTCGAGGAGCTCATCGGTGCGCAAGCCCAGACGCGTGAACACGTCGAGATACACCGCGATGTTGTTCTCGATGTCGGCACGCAGTGCCTCGCCCTGTTGCCGGCCGCGTTCCGTAGGGTCATCTGCCAGATCGAGTGCGGGAACGGTCATCGGTCTTCCCTCCTCGGTGCGGGACCGGGACACGGCAGCCGAGGTCAGGTCACCGCGGGCACCACCGTCTGCTTTGTCTGTCTACTATGGATGGATCCTCAGTTGTCCGCGCCCTGGTTGAACGGGCCGTCGCCTGGCAGCCCGAAGACCGGGTCCCCGAGCCGCTGCGCGAGCTTCTCGGCCGCATTGACCACGCGGTCGGGCAACTCGCGTTCCATCGCGGTGGTGAACCGCTGTTGCGGGACGATCAACGCCAGGCTGCTCGTCACTCCGGTGTGTGTCGTGATCGGGGCAGCCACACCGACGGCGCCGAGGTTGACCTCGTTGCGGCTGACCCGGTATCCGTCCGCGCGCACCTGTTCAAGTATTTGATCGAGCTCCGCGCGGCTGGTGATCGTCGTATCGGTGAACCTGTCGAGGCCACGTCGCTCCAGTTCGTCGAGCTCGGCAGCCGGCCGGTGGGCAAGGATGGCGAGCCCGCCGGCTCCCGCATGTGCCGGCAACCACTCGTAAAGCCGAGGAACGAAGCGCACGCTGTGCCTGCTCGTTGCTGTGGCGACCCACATCCTGGCCAGTCTTTTCGTGTCGTAGACAGCGAGCAGCGCCGACTCGCCGGTGCTCGTCGCGAGGTCGTCGAGAATGTCGGCCGCCGCGGCGCGATATGGGGCCTTGCGAGCGGCCAAGGAGGCGATGCGATGGAGTTCCCAGCCGAGCTCCCAGCGGTCGGCCGCGGTCACCGAGACCAGACTGACCTCCTGCGCGGCCGCGAGGGTGCGGTGTACCGAGCTCGGTGGCGAGTTGAGGATTCTGGCCAGTTCACGGACGCCCACACTGTCCTGATCGGACTCGGCAAGCGCGGCGAGCACACGAGACAGTGCCGCGATCGGGTTGCGTTCGCGCTGTCCCGCTCGTGCGCTCCGTTCCGTCATTCGGTCCTCCCTGTCGCCCGATCTGGTGTACCGTAACAGCGTACAAGTGTTCCTCACAAGAGGAGGATGTCCGATGAGCCTGGCGACGACGCTGCGCGGTGTACGCGTGCTCGACCTCACCCGCAACCTCGCCGGCCCCTTCTGCACTATGACGCTTGGTGACCTCGGAGCGGAGGTCACCAAAATCGAGCACCCCGCCGGCGGCGACGACACCCGGCGGTGGCGGCCACCGGAGTGGGACGGCCGCAGCGCCACCTATCTTGCTGCGAACAGGAACAAGAGAAGCGTCGCCGTGAACCTCGATGACCCCAGCGGCAGGGACATCGTCCGCGCCATCGCCGCCTCCGCGGACGTGCTCGTGGAAAGCTTCAAGCCAGGGTCCTTGACCCGCCGCGGCCTCGGCTACCAACAGCTCGCCGAGGCGAACCCGCGTCTGGTCTACTGCTCCATCAGCGCCTACGGCGACCGGGGGCCCAAGAGCGGGCTGCCCGGCTACGACCCGATCCTGCAGGCAGACACCGGCATCATGGACCTCACCGGCGATCCGGAAGCGGATCCGGTGCGCCTTGGCGTCGGCGCGATCGACCTCGGGGCCGCGCTGTGGAGCGTCCTCGGCATCCTGGCCGCGCTGGCCAACCGCGAGCGGACCGGACAGGGTAGCCACGTGCGGAGCAGCCTCTTCGAGACCTCAACGTGGTGGCTGTCGTATCACCTGGCCGGGTACCTCGGCACTGGAGTCGCGCCGCGACGCCAGGGAACCGCGACCCCGTTCATCTCCCCTTACCAGGTTTTCGACACCGCGGACCACCGGCTCATGCTCGCCGCACCCAACGACGAGCTTTTCCGCAGGCTCGTCGATGAGCTCGGAGTGCCAGGGCTCGCCACGGAACCGCGATTCACGACCAATCCCGACCGCGTCGCCCATCGTTTCGAGCTGTGCGGCCAACTGGCTCCCGCGCTCAGACAATGTAGGGCCGAAGAATGGGAGAAACGGCTTCGGGCCAGGAACATCCCCTGCAGCCGAGTGCGGACCATCGCCGAACTGGCCACGGATCCGCAGCTCGACGCGCTCGGCCTGCTTCGAGCGATACCCGGTTCAGCGATCGACGGGCTGCGGCTCGTGGACACACCGATCACTGTGGACGGTGCCCGTGGTGACTGCCGGCTGCCTCCGCCGGAACTCGGTGAACACACATTCGAGGTCCTCGATGAGCTCGGTTTCGGACCCGAGCGGGTAGCCGAGCTCCAGGAACAAGGAGTGATCAACGGGTCCTCCCCCACGGGCAGCGGCAGCCCGGACTGAGCACGTCACAAGAACGGCGGCGGATCGAGCAGCAATCCGTCCGGTCCGGTGAGCGGATCGGCCCCGGCCGCCCAACCTCGTTTGCCGATTACCTGGCGCCAGCGGGGCAGGCCGCAGTACCGGAACGCCGCCGGCGCGTTGGGCACCAGCCCGGTCGCGCAGACCCGGACCACGCGCAACGGCGTGTGCGCCACGTCCGATGTGGTGAGATCGGCATGCGCGAGCCGGCAGCCGCCCGCACGCAGGCTCGCGAGGAGGTCCGGCATGGTGCCGCGCGGGAGCGCACCGAGACCCACGGTTTCGGCTGGGCGGGTGAAGCGGTGCAGCAGCCGTTCCTGCACCCTCGGGTCCAACCACACCTCCACCTGCGCGCCGAGGTCACGCACCCGGGAGAACCACAGGCCCGCGTCGTCGAGATAGCGCCTGTCGGCACGAAACGGAAGATACAGTCCTTTGGCCAGCACACCGGCTTCGATGGCGTCGAACACCCAGCCATCCGGCCGAACCAACCCCAGGGTGAACACCCAGGTGTGCACCGCTTCCAGCACCGCCTTGACGCACGCTTCGGCCGGGTCGAAGCGTGCGGCGGCACCACCGCCGACGATTCCCGTCTCGGGATCTGTCACGACCGCGGCAACGCAAGCCACCGGGTGTTCGGTCGGCAGCTCGACCAGATGCACCCGCAGCCGCGTCCCCGCGAGTTCCCCGGCAAGGCCCGGCACGTCGTCGATGTCGACCGCGCGTGTCGGCGCGCCCAGGTGCCACCACAACTCGAGCGCATCGCGCTCCACGAGTTCCAGCAGGCCACGGCGGAACGCGTCCTCGGCGTCGACACCCGTGGCGATACCGGCGTAGTTGAGGTGGTGCAGCCGAGGCTCGGCGCGCCGCGCTCCACTGTGGTAGTTCAGGTACACCCAGGACGCCGGCAGCCAGCAGTCCTGGCCGTCCTCAGTCCCACGGACCCACGCCAGGTCGAGGTCCGGGGTGAACCGCCGGTACTCGAAGCCGGGGCGCTCGTACTGCCATGGCGCGAAGAACGGCAGGTCGTCCGGCCCGAACAGACGCTCGCCCGCGGCCACCAGTTCGGCGGCGGATGTTCTGCGCAGCCCAGGAGAAACCCTGTTCCCGCAGTACCGTTCGACGGCTTCCCCCAGCGCGGCCGCGCGCGCGTTCTCCGGGTCGCCGAACGTGACTCCCAGGCTCACCCGGTCGGCGGGCCAGGCGCCGAACTGCCGCGCGTCGGCGACCTCGGCGGTGAACCCGCGATAACGGCGCGGCATGCCCGCGACCGGTTCGATGTCCACGAGCCTGCGCACGATTCCGGTCAGCGGATCGATCAGCGCTTCGGCGGGCAATGATGCGGCTACCACGCCGCCTCCTCAATGATCTTTTCTGGGGCGACCGCGTCGGTCGCCACTGTGTGCAGCGGGACTTCCAGGTCCGCACCGAGTACGCGGCGCCTGCTCGGCTGCAGTGCCGTGGCGGTGACCGCGTCCTCGCCGGTATGCGGGTTGCGGGCGTACCGGGGCCAGTGATGGCCGGCGATCTCCACGACCAGGCGGGCACCTGCGCGCAGCACGGCACCGACCGGTGGTGTGGTGAGCGCGATCCGCGTGGGCTCTGCCCGCAGACCGGAGAAGCGCCGGATCGCGTGGGTGAGCTGGACGCCGTCGACCGAAACCCGGACGACCCAGTCGGCGTCGGACGTGTCTGCCGAGGCCCTCAGCCGCAGGGTGAGTCTGCCGCGGATCTCAGCGGGCCCCACAGCAGGGCTGTGCAGCACCGCGCACCGGGACCGGTCGATGTTCAGCGTGCCGCCGAGCGGCTCCGATTGGAACGGACCGTCCGGGTCAGCCACGAACCCGGCCGGCGCTCCGGTGAGCGGTAGTACCGTCACCTGAGCACCGTCCACTGTGTTCAGCCGGCGCCACTGTCCGCTCTCGCCAACGGCTAGCACAGCTCGGCGGTACCTTGCCTGGCCTCGAATGACGTGTCGTGCCCAGCCGAGGTAGAGCGCGCCGATGCGTGCTCCGCCGAGGGCGGCACCCGGCCTTCCGCTGTCCAGCTCATGGCCCCACGGCCCCAGAACCAGTCGGGTGGGGCCGCCCCAGGCGTCGGCGAGTTCCGCCGTATGCGCTGCGAACGGATCGGCCAGGCCACCCACGGCCAGCAGCGGCATCCGCAACCGGTGGACCTGCTGCCACACCGCGGAGCGCTCCGGAGCTGTCCACAGTGCACTCCAGCCTGCTGGGCTCGCCCCGAGCACGAGGGCGGGCAGGTCCCGCACCGGGAGACCACGAAGCAGGGCGTCATCCCAGCGGAGCCCGGTACGTGGACGGTGTACGCCGCCATGCTCGCTCCACCAACCGACCCGGCAGGCCAGCCGGACAGCACCGCCGGGCTCACGAGCGGTCTCGCCGAGACCGAGCGCCGGGACGGCGGCGAGGACTCCCTTCACGCCGTTCGGCCGGGCCACCGCAGTGGCGATCGCACAGAACGCTCCGTAGGAGGCCCCCGCCACGATCACCCGTCCGTCGCAAAAGGACTGTTCCCGCACCCAGTCCAGCACCCGGCCGCCGTCGACGTACTCGTGCTCGTACGGCAGGAATTCGCCGGTGGACGCGAAACGCCCCCGCACGTCGCCTACGACGCAGGCGAACCCGCGCCGGGCCCAGCTTCGGGCTTCCGGCAGGAGGTTCTCGCGGCCGTAGGGCGTGCGGATCAACACGGTGGGCAGCGGACGATCCTGGGTCTCGCTGACGACGGTGACGGCCAGCTGCTCCCCGTCGGCAGTCAGGATGTCCGCCACGGCTTCACTCGGCACAGGCGGGTACCGGCAGCACGGGATGGTCGGCGATCGCGCCACCGTCGAGATCGACGACGCGCAGACGACGGTTCGCCGGCAGCGGCGTCGGGGTGAAGCTGTTATGGGACAACCTGTTGTGGGATGACGCAGTGCCGATCGCCCAGGTCGCGAGATCGTGCGTGACCAGCGATGCCACCAGCCGGCACTCCCCCGCGTCGAGGAGCTCCTCGCCGGTGATCGTGCGGCCGGTCGCCGACTGTTGCCAGTAGGCGGAAAGGTGGCGATGCCCCGATCCGGCCGCGGCGAGCCTTCGTGCCCGGACGTCAACGTGACCGACATCGCCGGGGTGGGCCGCGATCGGCTCCAGCAGGACATGCCTGCCTTCTCGGCTCACTCGCTGCCAGGCGATCCCGTGTTCGGGCAAGGCATCGAGACGCGACCACCACTCGGGGGCCGCTCCGTCGTGGAGCGCGGACACCGCGGCTACTCCCCTGTCCACGACGCCGGCGACACTCACCTCGCCCGGAAGCTCGACCGGGCACGCTCCGGCCGCGACCACCGCATCCATCATCGCCGCGGCCACCGGACGGGAGCCGGTGACCAGTAGCCCGATCCGCCGGCGCTCGGCAGGCCAGTGCCTCCGCGCACCGAGGTGGCCTGCCGCGCGAAAGGCAGCGAGTTCCTCGGGGTCGGCTGCTTTCCCTTGCAACGCGGCACAAATCCGGTCCGCCGCATCGGCAGGCAGCGCCAGGTCGAACAGTTCGCCCTCGGCGTCCCGCAGCGCAGTGGAACCGTCGCCGGTGCGAAACAGTGCCGCCCCTGGGCGTAGCGACTCGGTGGGCTGTGCGGCCATGCTCGTCTCCTACGATTCGGGGGGTGCCGCCGCACCTGTTCTGCGGCGGCACCCCACCTACTCACTCCTGGTCGTCGTCGAACGGGTTCTCCACCAGCGCGTTGCTGTGGCTGGCCGAGTTGTGCGGCAGAGTGCGCTCCGCCTGCACGCTCACGAAGATGTTCTTCTCCTCCACGGTTGTCACCTCCTCCCGGTGCTCGAACGAGCTTCCAGTTACGCATAAATGACAACCATTTTCAATAGTGGCACAGACCACGTCGGCTGCATCTTGCGGCCGAGGAGGTTTATTAGTAATGATTTTCACCTTCATGTAGAGGAGGTGAGCGTGGACAGCGCGACGGCCGCTGATGCGGGCATCCGAATCGACTTCCGGCGCTACCTCGCGGCGCGTGTGGTCTCCGTCGCCGGCAGCCTGATCTCGGTAGTGGCACTGCCCGTGCTCGTCTACCAGCTCACCGGCTCACCTGGCTGGACGTCCGCCGTCGCGGTCGCGGAAGCGCTGCCCTATCTGCTGTTCGGCCTGATCGCCGGAGCGATCGCCGACCGTGTGCGGCGGCGCAGGCTGATGATCGGGCTGGACCTGGCGACCGGGGCGCTGCTTGCCAGCATTCCGCTCGCGTGGTCACTGGACATGCTCACCGCCGGGCACGTGCTCCTGGCCGGCTTCGCCATCCAAACGTTGTTCGTGTTCTTCGACGCAGCCAACTTCGGCGCCTTGCCCACGCTGGTGGGCAAGGCACGTCTCACGTCGGCGTACTCGACCCTCTACGGTGCCACGACGATCGCCGAAGTGGCTGTGCCGCCGCTGGCCGGCCTCGCCGTGGCGATCATCGCGCCCGCGCCCTTGATCGCACTCAACGCCGTCACCGCGGTGGCCTCGGCCCTGTTGATCCGCGCGATCGTGCGCCCGCTGTCCACCGATACGCCCGAGACTCGGCGGCCGGTGACGATACTGGCCGACATCGGAGCCGGACTGAGCTTCATCTGGGGTAACCGGGTGGTGCGGCTGCTGACGCTGGTCGGCACCACACACGCGGCCGCCGGAGGCGCATGGGTGGCCATGCTCGTTCCGTTCGCCGATCACACGCTCGGCGTGGCCGCATCCGGTGATGCCCGGCTGGCAGCGCTGTTCGCGTGCTGGGGCATCGGCGGTGTTCTCGCCGCTCGCATCGTTCCCCGGCTCGGCGCCCGGCTGGGCCAGGCCCGCCTCGCCCTCACGGCACTGCCGTGCTCACTGCTCGCCGCCGTCGCGACGCTGCTGACAACGCACTGGCTGGCGGCGGTCGTGGCGGTGACCTGCTGGGGGACGGCGCATTCGGTGGTCGTGCTCAACGCCGTGACCTACCGGCAGCAGGTCAGCCCGGACCACCTTCAGGCGAGGGTCAACACCACCGGCCGGATGCTGGCGTGGGGAGTCGGCCAGCCGGTCGGTGCCGCCGTGGCGGGCGCTGTGGCCGTGGCCGGTGCGGGAGCACGAGGCGGGCTCGCGGCCGGTGCGACGTTGCTCGCCATCGGCGTTGCGGTGGCGTGGCTCGACCCCACTCTTCGCAGAGCACAACACTCCACAAAGGAATCTGAATGATCATTACAGGGCTGGCCTCGGTCACCTTTCGCGGTCACGGCGTGGACGAGATCGTCACGCTGGCCGCACAAGCCCGGCTCGGTGTCATCGAATGGGCTGCCGATGTCCATGTCAGGCCCGGCGACCTCGCAGCCGCTGAGCACGCGCGTACACAATGTACGGACCACGGCATCGCCATCGGAACCTACGGCAGCTACCACAAAGCCGGGGAGGACGACCCACGCCAGTTCGATGTTCTGGTCGGCACCGCCGTCGCGCTCGGCGCACCGCGCGTCCGCGTCTGGGCAGGCACCCATGGCTCGGCCGAGGTCTCGACGGCCGAACGCAGGCACATCACCGACGCCTTGCGGCGGTGCGCCGACCTGGCAGGTGACCGAGGCGTCCGGCTCACGGTGGAACACCACGTCCAGTCGCTGACCGACACACTCGACTCCGCACTGCGCCTCTACACCGATCTCGGTAGCGGGGCCGTGGCGGTCCACTGGCAACCGCGGGAACTTCCCGACATCGGCGAATGCCGCACCGAAGTCCGAGCATTACTGCCGGAACTGGCCTCGGTACACGCCTTCTCCTGGGGCTCGGACGGCTTCACCGAACGCCTTCCGCTTGGCGCGCGTGCCGATCTCTGGCAGGCGATCCTCGCCGAGCTCGCCGCGGACGAAGTGCAGCGGCACGTCTCGCTCGAGTTCGTCCGCGACGACAGCCCGGCGGCGCTGGCCGAGGACGCCCATCAGCTGCACCACTGGTTGAACGAACTGGAGAACACCTGTGCGCCGAACCCGTAACGTCATCGCCGCGCTGGCAGCACTGCCACTCGTGCTGTCCGCCTGCTCCACCGCGCCCACCAGCGACGGCCCCGTCGGTGGTGAGACACCGGCGATCGAGCGCACCGCGGCGCCGCTCGAACCCTCGCTGCGGATCACCGATCCGCATGGGCAGGAACTCACAGTGGACGCGCCGCCGCAGCGTATTGTCTGCCTGAGCGGCCTGTGCGACGACATCGTCGTCGAACTGGGTCTCGTCCCGGCGGGCACGAGCAACCCGGGACTGCTCACCCATCCGGCGTTGCTCGGCGACGAGGGCTCAACGGTTCCGGTGGTGCAGGGCGGCTTCGGCAGCGAGGACGTGGAAAGCATCGCCAGGCTCGAACCGGACCTGGTGATCGGTCTGTCCGGTGTGCACGATGGGCTGGCCGACGCCGTGGAGAAGTTCGCACCGCTGTGGCTGACGGAGCCAGCCACCTGGCAGGAATCCTTGGCATACCTCCGCAATCTGGGTTCGCTGACCGGCCGGGTGAGCGAGGCGACGCAAGCTGAGGAGCGGTTCCGCACCGTGCTGGCCGACGCTGTCGAGCGCAAGGCCGGACAGGAGCCGAAGACGGCCGTGCTGATGTACGGCAGCCTCGACTCGATCGGGGTGGACAACACCGAATCGCTCAAGGGCGACTTGCTGGCGAACCTGTTCCACTACCCGTTCCCCGCCAGGAGCTCCAATGTGGACACTGCCAGCAACTACAGCATCGAGGAACTACTTGCCCAGCAACCGGATGTGGTGTTCGTGTACTCACTTCTGTTCTCGGATGACGCGACACCACTGTCCCAGCAGCTCGCGGACAACCCGGTGTGGCGGGAGATCCCGGCCGTGCAGGCGGGCGCGGTGCACGAGATGAACCCCGAGCTCTGGGGTAAGGGCCGCGGCACCCGAAGCCTCACCGCGATCGTGCGGGAAGCCATCGAGAAGGTGCCGACAGCGTGATCGACGTCCCGGCGGTCACGGGGCGCCGGAGGCTCGCACCGGTCGTGGCCGTCGCCTTGTCCGCGGTCGCGCTCGCCGCGCTGGCGTTGTGCCTGGGTCAACCGGTGATCGCTCCCGGTCGGTTGCCGGCCGTGCTGTCCGGCGAGGCGTCCGCACTGGAGCGCGTGATGGTCGTCGAACTACGCGCGCCGCGGCTGCTGCTGGCGTTGTTCGCGGGCGCGGTGCTGGGCGCCGCCGGGTTGCTGTTGCAGGAATCACTGCGCAATCCGTTGGCTGTACCAGAACTGCTCGGAGTCTCCTCCGGAGCGGCCGCGGCGGTGGCGCTGGTCGTCGTGTTCGGCATCAGCGTGCCCGGGGCGCCGTTGGTGCCCGCGCTCGCCGGGGCGGCCGTCGGTGGCGCGCTCACGATCATGGCGGTGAGACGGGCAGTGGGGCCGGCCGCGGTGTTGCTGATCGGTGCCGCGATCAGCGCGGCACTGCAGGCGGTGCTGCTGACGGGGGTGTCACTGTCCGACTCGCGGGAGCAGGGGGTGCTGGTCCGTTACCTGCTGGGCTCGTTGACAGGCACGACCTGGTCCACCGTGGTCACGACGGTCCCCGGGATGCTGCTCGTGCTGCCGTTGACGGTGCTCGCCCTGCCCGCATTGGGTGTGCTACGGCTCGGCGACGACACCGCGACCGCGCTCGGCCTGTCCGCCGGTGCGGCCCGGGTGGCGGTGCTGGCTGTCGGCTGCCTGTTGGTCGCGACGGTCGTGGGGCCGTGCGGTCCGATTGCCTGGGTCGGGTTTCTGGCCCCGCAGCTGGCCCGGTCGGTACGTCCGGGCGCGGAAGCGCGGTCCTGGCTGGTGTGGTCGACAGTGTTGGGAGCGTTGCTGGTGACGGCAGCCGACCTGCTGGCGCGCACGCTGCTCTACCCCATCGAACTGCCCGTCGGAGGGCTGACTGCCCTGATCGCGGTGGTGGGTGGGGTTGCGCTGGCGGCTCGGCGGAGACGGTTCAAGGACGCCCTGGCATGAGGAGCACATGGATGCCGCGTCGCGGGGTCTGGACTGTTCTCACGGCGATCACCGCGTTCCTGGCTCTGGCCCAGCTCATGACCGGATCGTCTGGGAACGGGCCCGCCGCGCTGTGGGGCATGCTCGGCGATGACGTCGCGCGACAGATCGTCGTGGAACTACGCGCGCCGCGGGTACTGGTCGCGCTGGCCGCGGGTGCCTGCCTCGGCATCGCCGGCTGCATTCTGCAGGCGCTGTTGCGTAATCCGCTCGCCGCGCCGGAAATCACCGGTATCGGCTCCGGTGCGGTGCTGGGTGCGGTGACGGCGACCCTGCTCGGCGGGTTCAGCGCCACTCCGCACGGCATGATCGGTACGGCCATCGCCGGCGGTGTCCTCGGCGGTGGGGTGCTCTGGGTGGTCGCCGCGCGGGCAGGAAGCGACCCGCTGCGGCTGTCGGTGATCGGGGTGCTGATCTCCGCCGTGCTCAGCGGAATCACGCTCATCCTGCTGACCGCGCGGCCCCAGTCGACGGGAACGATGGCGCAATGGCTGATCGGTTCCCTGAATGGCCGAGGCTGGGCGCACTGGCATGCGCTGTGGCCGTGGCTGGTGCTCGTACTCGTTGCCGGGCTGCTGATCGCACCGGTACTCGGGCTGCTGTCGGTCGACGACGACCACGCTCGCGGCGTCGGACTGGAACCACCCCGCTGGCGCAGCGCGGCGCTGCTGCTGGCGGTCGTCGCGGCCGCCGCGGCGATCGCCACGGTGGGCGCCCTGTCGTTCGTCGGGCTGCTCGCCCCGCACGCCGGGCGGTTGGTGTTCGGTGCTGACCACCGCCGTGCGATACCCGGCAGCGCACTCATCGGAGCGGCGACCGTGTGCGCCGCCGACACCGTCGCCCAGCAACTGACCACATTGGCCGCCGCTGGGGAGCGGCCGCTGGGCATTCCGACGGGCGCGGTGACCGCCATCGTCGGAGCGGTGGTGCTGATCAGGGCGGCGCGCCGCCTATCCACGCTCACGTCCGGAGGGCAGTCATGACGACGATCGCGGCAACCGGAATCACCGTCCACTTCGGAGACAGGGTAATCCTGCGGGAAGTAGACCTGGCTGTCCCCGGGGGTGCGTGGCTGGCGTTGGTGGGCCGCAACGGCTGTGGCAAGTCCACGTTGCTGCGGGTACTCGCCGGACTGCTCACGCCGGACGACGGCTCGGTATCGCTGAACGGCAGCCCGCTACGCTCGCTGTCCCGCAGGACGATCGCGCGGCAGGTGGCGGTGCTGCCGCAGGCGATGCCCGCGGTGCCGGCCTTGACCGTGAGGCAACTGGTGCGGCAAGGCCGCTACGCCACGCGGGGTCCTCTGGGGATGCTCGCGGGCGGGGATGACGAGCATGTACGTCGCGCGCTGGCGGACACCGGTGTGGCATCGTATGCCGATGCCGCGCTGGACCGGCTTTCCGGAGGTGAACGGCAACGCGTCCGCCTGGCGCTGGCCCTGGCCCAGGATGCACCGGTGCTGCTGCTGGACGAGCCCACGACCTATCTCGACGTCCGGCATCAGTTGGAGATGCTGGAACTGATCGCGCGGCTGCGCGAAGAGCGTGGCCTGACCGTGGTGACCGTGCTGCACGATCTCGGCCAGGCGGCCAGGTACGCCGACCGCGTCATCGCGCTACGCGACGGCCGGGTGTACGCGGACGGCCGCGCCAGCGACGTGGTGAACGCCGACCTGCTCAACGCCGTGTTCGGCGTGCGTGGACGGGTATGGCCGGACGAACTGACAGGCCGGCCGCTGTGTACCTACGACGCCGTCGGTTGACCGCCGGCCCGACGAAAGTACGCCCAGGCAAGGATGAGACACCCCGCTGCCATGAGCAGGCCATGCCCGATACGGCCCGCGGCCGGTCCGAAGAACTGCGGAATGAACAGCACCAGTCCCGCTGCCAGCGGAATTCCCGCCCAGCCCGGCATAACGCCGGAGCGGGCGACCGCGCGGGCGGTAAGAACACCGGCAGCGGCAAGGAGCAGCATCCCGACGGCGAAGAACGTGCCGGGGAGCCAATCCAGGCGCACTGTCTCGGCCAACGTCAGCAACTCGGTGTCCTGGCCGGACAGCGCGGCGTCGCTGATCGCCTTCAAGCCGAACGTTTCCCCGCCATAGTACGGAAGTACGAATCCGGCGCCGACCCATGCGGTCCGGTACGCAGCACCGGCCGCCGCAGCGCCCTGCGTGTCGGCCAACCCGGCACGCACACCGAGCAACGCGAGCGGTAGCAGGATGAAACCGATCATGGCCGCGGCGTGGGCCAAGCCCCAGGCGGTGGATGCCATCGCTTCGGCGCCCACCAGGGTGGTCTCGTCGGTGTAGGGCCGCAATGCCGGGTAGACCGCGAACAACACCCCCGCCGCAGCCAGGAGCATCACCGTACTCATGCCGCTGCTGGTCGATCGAACCGTTGTGCTCACGGTGTTTCCTCCCGGTAGTGCCATGTCACTATCTTGTCCGTAGTCCGGACGGCGCGCGCCAGCGGCCCCTGACCGTTTACCCAATGGTCACCGGCCGTCGACCATGCTCGGCTGCTCGCAGCGCGCCTTGAACGCCGTGTTGAAGGCCTCGAATCCCGCCCGTGTCCGATCGAACATCGCACCGCCGAACACCGTGAGCGCGCCGGTGAACCTCTCCCGGTGCGTCAGGCGGGTACCCCCATCGGGCAACGCCGCAAGCAGAAACTCGTGGCGGCCGTCGAACAGTCCGGGCACACCGAGCCGCCCCAGCCAGGCAAGGCAGCGCCCCGGGTGACGTCGACCACCTTGGGCCGGAACTCCATGGGTTCACCACCAGGTGGCGCGACCGTGACCGCGAGCCTGGCACCGGGGCGCAGTTCGCCGGCGATGTTGAGAATGAAGGGATCCCAGTCCGGATGCGCCGGAAAGTCGACCAGCACCTCCCAGGCACGGCCCGGTTGCGCATCGATGTCGATCGTGGTCTCGATGGTGGGCATGTGTCCCCTTCCGTGCTGGGCCGACCAGGACAGTACGGCTGCTCCGGCTTCAGCTCCGCTTAGGTCATACCCAGGCGCGCGGCTGCCCGGAGCGGTGACCCTGGCGAGGTGACGAGCCACGATGTGACCACGGTTCCCGACGTCGACGAGCACCGCTCCGCGGTGAGCCGCGGCTGGACAGCGCGCTATGCCCTCGCGAGCACAGGGTTGTGGCTGGCGCTCCTGACGCCCGCGCAGGTGCAGCTGGCCCGCCAGGCGGAGATTTTCGCACCGGACAGCAAGGAAGCCCTTCTCGGGCTGGCGACCGGGCTGGGCTCCGCCGTCACCGCGGTCGCTGTTCCGGTCTTCGGCGCGGCCAGCGACCGGACACGCACGCGTTTCGGTAAACGCAGGCCATGGGTGGGCGGCGGGGTGCTTCTCGGCGCCGCCGGCTTCCTGTGGCTGGCGAGCGCCACAAGCGCCACCACGATGCTGCTCGGTTGGGTGGTCGCGCAACTCGGGCTGGCCGCGGTACAGGCCGGACTGGTGGCGACGATCCCGGACAGCGTGCCCCGGCCCCAGCTGGGAATGGTGGCCGGCTGGGCCGGGATGACCCAGATGCTGGGTGCGCTGCTGGGCACCGTGCTGGTCAATCAGCTGGTGGTGGACCTGGCGGCAGGCTACCTCGCCTGCGCGGCGGTGGCGGTGGCGGCGGCGGTCCCCTTCCTGCTGCGGTACCGGGACGGCGACCTGGCGCCGGCCCGGCAGCCGAAGTCCGCAGTGCGGTGGACGCCGGACCTGGCGTGGGCGTGGGCCAGCCGGTTCCTGGTCATGCTCGGCTTCGCCCTGATCACCCAGTACCTCCTGTACTACCTGACCGACGAGCTCGACGTCGCGGACCCCCAGCGGTCGCTGCTGATGGTGACCGCGGTGACAGTGCTGTGCGCCATGGTCGCCGCGCTCACCGCCGGACGCTGGTCCGAT
This sequence comes from Saccharomonospora sp. NPDC046836, assembly GCF_040645195.1. Lineage (NCBI taxonomy): Bacteria > Bacillati > Actinomycetota > Actinomycetes > Pseudonocardiales > Pseudonocardiaceae > Saccharomonospora > Saccharomonospora sp. NPDC046836. The sequence goes on along the minus strand of NZ_JBEYXW010000016.1, from coordinate 40,546 downwards.
CGGGTCGGCAGGCGACGGGTCTTCGTCGCCGCGGGCGGGGGTTTGCTGGGTGCGGGCGCGCTCGCCATGGCGCTGGCTCCCACCTGGCCGGTTGCGATCGCGGCTGCCGCTGCGGTCGGCGTGGGATTCGGCACCTTCCTCGCCGTGGACCTCGCGGTGGTCGCCTCGGTGCTCCCCTCGGCCAGCAACACCGGGCGTGACCTCGGGGTGTTCGCCATTGCTGTTGCTGCGCCACAGATTCTGGCCCCCGCACTGGCCGTACCGGTTCTCGCGCTGGCCGGCTACACGGGGCTGTACCTGATGACCGGCCTGGTCGCCGGCGCAGGCGGCGCACTGGTCCTCCGCGTCCGCTCAGTCCGCTGACCCGCCGCGCGCGAGTCCCCCGCTCCTGCAACCGGAGCGGGGGACTCGCGCGTGGGTACTACCAGGTGACGGGCAACGACTTCAGGCCGTGCACCAGCATCCCCTGCTTCATCTGGAGGTCGGCGACATCGCCGTCCAGGCGCAGGGTCGGGAACCGGCGGAACAGGCTGCTGATGGTGATCCGCAGCTCGGCGACCGCGAGAGCGGCACCGAGACAGTGGTGGACGCCGTGGCCGAAAGCCAGGTGTGGGTTGCTGCTCCGGTCGGGGTGGAACTCCTCACCCCGCTCGAACACGTCGGCGTCGCGGTTGGCCGAGCACACCGCGGCCAGCACCGCGCTGCCCTTCGGGATCATCGTCCCGGCGATCTCGACGTCCTCCAGCGCGATCCGCATCGGGCCGCCGTCGCCGATCGGGTTGATGCGCAGCAGCTCCGGGACGAAGTCGCCGACGACGTCGGGATCGGCGACCACCCGCGCCAGGTGCTCCGGGCTGCGCAGCAGCGTCAGCACGCAGGCGCCGATCATGCTCACCGTGGTCTCGTGCCCCGCGACGAGGATGGTCATCGCCATGACGATCAGCTCGGCCTGATCGAGCGCATCCCGCTCGTCATGTGCGGCGATGAGCGCGCTGAGCAGGTCGTCACCGGGCTCCTCGCGACGGCGGTTGATCAGCTCATGGATGTAGCCGGCCATCTCCAGCCGCTGCTGCAGCATCTCTTCAGCGGTGTGCGTGGTCAGCGAGACGATGGCGTTGGACCACTCCCTGAACCGCTCGCGGTCCTCGAACGGAACACCCAGCAGTTCGCAGATCACCTGCACCGGCAGCGGGAACGCCAGCGCGGCGTTGAGATCGGCCTGCCGGTTCTCCCGCGCGGCCATCGCATCGAGCAGCGTGTCGGTGAGCTCCTGGATGCGCGGCTCGAGGTCGCGAATCCGGCGGGCGGTGAACTCACCCATCACGAGCTTGCGCAGCCGGGTGTGCTCCGGCGGATCGGTGGAGAACAGGCTGTTCGGCGGCATCGGCGCCGCGGTCAGCTGCGGTGCGCCCTCGGCGACCATCGCCGCCCTGCTGAATCGCGGGTCGGCCAGCACCAGCTTGGCGTCCTCGTACCGGCTGACCACGTAGCCCGTGTCGCCGCTGGGCAGGACGACCTGCGCCACCGGCTCGGTCGCGCGCAGCTCGGTGTACACGGGAGGGAGCTCTGTCGCAGATGGACGGTGGAACGGGTAGTGGCGTGGACAGCCCGTTGGCGCCAGGTCGGCGGTATCAGCGTTTCCGGCAACGGTCTCGGCGTTCATGGTTCTCCCAGTTGAGGCAGGGTCGTTGCGCCGCCCACTGTCCCGCGCACTGCTGAGCCGTGGCTTAGGCCTGGCTTTCCCGCCGGATCCCGCGGGCGAGCGCCACATGTGTCAGCCAGACCAGCCCGAGGGTGAAGCCGGGCGCGGCCTGCGCCTGCGTCTCCGGCACGACGGTGAAGGCCACCAGCACCACCAGTGGTGGTGCCCAGTGCGCGAGGACCCGCATCGGCCGTAGCCGCGCCGCGAACGGCAGCAACGCGCCGAGCAGCGCACCGGGTACGGTCCAGCCGAGGTGCTTGGTGATCTCGAAAGCGGCGAACGCACCGCAGACCCCGGCGAGCAGCAGCCAACCCGGGATGAGACGACGGCCGCTCATCCGGTCAGCTCCGGCTGGAGCTGGAAGTACGCGCTGCACAGGATTCGCTTCTGCAGGTACCTGCTGTGGTGCAGCGCCCGGTACAGCGTGGATCGTCCGGCCACCGCGAGCCGGTGGCCGAAGGTGAAGGCCCGTTCCTGGCGCAGCTGCAGGTTCCGGGAGATTCGCACGGCGGTCTCCCGCTCCGCCTGGAACCGCAATGCGGCGGTGGTCACCAGCTCGGCACGGCGTGTGCCCGTGGCGCGCAAGGCTGGGTCGAGCAGCCCGGCCAGCGTGCGACCGTCGATGAGCGCGTGGTTGACGCCCTGACCGAGAATCGGGGTCAGCGTGTGCGCGGCGTCGCCGACGAGCACCAGGCCGGGACGCGACCAGCGCGGCGTGGCGACGGTGAAGATGTCGAGCACTGTGGTGCCGGACCAGCCGGTGACGGTCGCGCGCAGCGTCTCCGACAGCTCCGGGGCGATCTCGTGCAGGCGCGTGTGCAGAGCACCGATACCATCGGCGCGTAGCTCCTTCAGGCCGCCCTTGGGAATGTTGAAGCCGACGCGGATGTCGTCTGGGTACGTGGGGATGAACAGGCCGTGCCGCGCGCCGCGCAAACGGATGCGGTACGTTCCGGCTTCCCACGAGGCCGGCCTCGGCACGCGCAGCCACACGACGTCGCGGTCGAGCGGAACCTTCGTGAAGTCCAAACCGGACAGTCCACGGATCTTGCTGTACCGGCCGTCGGCGCCGACCACCAGTGCGGCCCGGATCTCACCCTTCTCGCCGCCTGCGGCACGGTACCGTACCCCGGTCACCGTGCCGTCGTCCTCGACCAGATCGGTGACGGTCGCCCCCTGGCGAAGCTCGAACCCCGGCTCCTCGGCCGCGGCCTCGGCGAGCGCGGACAGCAGTGTCGGTTGCGGGATCTCCATCGGAAACCGGCAATGGTAGGAGAAGTCGGCGAACTCGGTGCGCATCATCACCTTTCCCGACTCGGCGATCTCGAGCCGCTCGACGGTCAGCGCGCCACGCTCGGCGACAGTACCAAGGACACCGAGCTGGTCGAGCAACCACACGCCGTCGGGTGACAGCGACTCGCCGCGGAAGCTGCGGTCGAAGCGGGGGCTCTGCTCCAGCACCGTGACCTGATGCCCGGCGCGGGCGAGGCACAGCGCCAGCGTCAGCCCGGCGGGCCCGCCGCCGACAACGCAGACGTCGGTGGTGTGGATGTTCATCGGACTCTCCTCAGTGGTGCGACCGTGGTGTGCTGCGCGGCGAGACGATCGGGCACGCGACCGGCGACCTCGGCGAGCCTGCGGCCGAGTGCGGGCAGCAGGCCGGCGTTGCGGTCCTGTACGAGAAAGTGCCCGCCGTCGAGGACGTCGAGTGCGAACGCGTCGGCGGCGTGCTCGCGCCACCCGTCGAGCTGGTCCAGTGTGACCAGCGGATCGTGGCGGCCGCCGAAGACGAAAACCGGCATGGGTAAGGGTGGTGCGGCGATGTAGCGATGATCGGCGCACAACCGCAGATCGGCGCGGACCGAGCCGAGCAGCACACGTAACCATTCCGGTCTGGTCAGCAGGTCCTCTGGCAGGCCGCCGATCGCGCGCAGCCGGTGGGCCAGGGTCAGGTCGTCGACGCTGTCGATGTCGTTCCCCACGAGCACGGGCCTGGTCAGGTGCGGAGCGGCGTAGGCGGCGGCGAGGAAGACCTCGGGCAGGCGGGCCGCGCGGGCCATTCGCCGCTGGAGGAGCCAGTAGGCGAGCAACGCCCCCATGCTGTGGCCGAAGAAGGCATGCGGCGCCGCCAGCTCGTCGTCGAGCTGCGCGTCCAGGTCCGCGATCAGCGACCGCAGGTCGGCGTACGGCAGCGCGGCAGCCGGGTTCTCCCGCCCCGGCAGCTGCACCGGGCGCAGCGTGACCCCGTCCGGCAGCGCGCCTTCCCAGGCGCGGAAGACCGAGGCCGTGCCGCCCGCGTGGTGGAAGCAGAACAGGTTGACGGTCACCGCGACACTCCCGTCCTGGTCGCCTTGCCGCGCAGTGCCAGCAGGAGACCGAGCGCGCTGGCGCGCCGGTCGCCGAGCGCCTCCAGCACACCACGCAGCAGCCACAGCCGGGTGTCGGTGAGATGGGCCGGTGAGCCGTGCACGTCGTCGAACTCGACCCAGCGGAAGTCCACAAGCGACTCGGCGAGCAGCTCCCACTCCCGCCGGGGAATGATCTCGTCGCGGCGGCTGGCCACGTACCGCACGGGAACCCGGAGTTCGGCGAGGGCGTCGCGATCGAGAGCGAGTGCGGTGAGGTCCGCTCCACCGGAGAGATGGCTCACCGTGGCACGGGTCGTGGACGGCAGCGAGTCACGGTCGGTGAACGCGGCAGAGACGGGCGCGCCGACAGTGTGGACACTGCGAATCCTGGGGTCGTGCCGGGCAGCGGCCAGCGCGAGGTGCCCGGCGAAGCTCAGCCCCACCACATGCACACCCGCCGCGCACACTGCTGCGCCGAGCCGGTCGAGGATCTCCGGAATCAGCTCGACACTGCCGGGCAGATAAGGGGTTGTGTTCTCCCCCACCGATGGCATCTCGGTGACGATGACACCGGCACGCAGCCGGCGGGCCGCCGTGAGGAACGGAGCCCACTGTTCCTTGACGCTGATGATGCCGCCCATGACGAGCAGCACCGGGCGGCCCGGGGTGACACCGGCCGTCCAGGCGGCCACCTGTCCGGCGGGAAGCGAGAGATCGAGCCGGTCGATTCCGCCGTGCGCGAGGCGCCAGCTGTCGAAGGCACGGACGGCTGCCTCGCCGGCGCGCAGGCGATCGGGATCAGCGGGAAAGGGGAAGCGGGCGAGCACGAAGCAGCGACAGGCCTCCAGCGGCCTGCCCGCGGCCAGGCGCCGCTCCCCCAGCCTTGACCACACACGGGGCCACGCCGCCTCGTCCCCGTCGGCGACGAGGCGGTCCAGCACCGCGCCCGCCGCGACCGGGTCGAGTCCCAGTGCCCGCGCGTGCAGCCGCGCGAAGCCCGCCAGTTCCGCCAAGGGCGGCGGCGCCTCGCCAGCGCGGCGGCCGGGCAGGGTGGATGTCATCGGGCTGCCTCCTGGAGGGTCCTGGTCGTGATCGGCGTGGTTCGGTCCTCGCGCAGTGCCACCGCGACCCAGTAATCAGCGCCGGAGGGTGCGCGGCGCAGGCGGTCGATGCCGAGCCGGTAACCCTGCGGGGGCCGGTCGACCCGCACGGTGGGCATGCCGATGGCCAGCCCCCGGCCATCGGCTTTGGCGATCGCCTCCTTACCGACCCACAACCGGGCTATGGCCTCGGTGCGTACGGCGCCGGAGACGCCGCTCAGCGCGACGGTTTCGGCGGGGTGGCAGAACCGCGCCAACATGGACGGCCCGGTGGCGATGATGCGGTCGGCGCGTTCGATATCGACGCCGATCCGGCCCGCCCGGCTGACCCCGAGGACGAACAGGTCCCCGGTGTGGCTGAGGTTCACATCGACCGGCAGCCGTTCGCCGGTGCCGCCGTGCACCGGGTAGGGCCTGCCCTGATCGTCGCGAGCCAGCGCGATGCCGGCGGCCTCGCGGCCCAGCAGGTGACCGAGGGTCGCGGCGATCAGGTGGCGGGAGCCCGCCCGGCCCGTGCCCCAGTCGGCCGCGGTGGCGGCGGCGACCAGCCTGCCGTGCGCGGACCAGCCGGACAGCGCCCGCGCCCACCCGGTTCCGGTGTCCGGCCGCAGCCACACCGGCGGCTCAGCGAACCGCATCGGCCGACTCCGGGGAACGCTCCAATGTGGACACCAGGTCGTCGAGCACGTCCGCGGCGAGCGCGCCGTCGAGCACCCGGTGGTCGAACGTGAGCGACAGCGGCAGCACCGGCGCGGCGGTGATCTCGCCGCCGCGGATCAGGGGCCGCCGCTCGATGTGACCGACACCGATCGTCAACGCGGTGCCGCCAGAGCTGAAGAAGGTACGAACCCGCCGGTGCCCCAGCGACGTGACCGCCACCGTGCCCAGCCTGCGATGCCGTTCCGGCAGGCGGTTCGCCAGCGCGAACGCCAGCCTGCCCGCGGGGAACGGCATCCGCTGCAGCGCGCGAGCCCCGGCGAAGTCCGGCAGCCGCGACGGGTCGCCGGTCACCAGCCGGTCGAGCCGGTGTTGCAGGAACAGCCTGGAGGCCCGATCGGCATCCGGCAGCACAGCCGACAGCACCACTCGCGTGCCGGCGATCTCGCGGTCCAGCGTCACCTTCACGTCCACGAACGGGCAGCGAACCAGCCGCGGCCGCAGCAGCCCACCGTAGGCGGCGTTGGCATCGGGGTACCTGGCGAGCACCCGGCCCACAGAGTGAATGACATACGTGACCACCGACGTCGCGCGGCCGGTGGCCACCCGGTCGGCCAGCAGTGCGGTGGCGTCCACCTCCGCGCCGAGGTGCACCGGGCTGGCCGCGCGCGCGTGGGCGAGGAAGTGCAGGGTGTGCCTGCGTTGCCGGGGAACCGGCCCCACCGTGACGCTCATGTGCCTATGGCGGCGTGCACACCGCGCAGATCGGTGGCCTCGAGCATCGCCAGCATCGGCGCCTGCCTGCCGGTCGCCTGCTCCACCGCGCTGAGCAGCTTGAGCAGTAGCACGGAGTCCCAGCCGGGCAGGTCGTCGAAGCGGGTGTCCAAATCGGATTCCGTCACCTGCAGCCCCACCTCGTCACGCAGCAGAACGAGAAACGCCGTGGTGTCCAGTGTCATCGCGGTTCTCCCAGTGTCAGCGACCCGGGAAGCGCCGAGTCGACGGTGAGATGGGCGATCGGCTCCGGCAGCACGGCGAGGTCGTGGCGGAACCACGAGGCGCCGTCCGGCCCGTCCACTGCCGTGAAGCCGTGCTCTGGGTATAGGCCGGCCACGCGGCCGTTCCGCGGTGTGGGGCGGTAGGTGCCCAGTACCGCGGAGGCGCCCTGCGCGGCCGCCCAGCGCAGCAGCTCGCCGAGCCAGGCCGATTCGATGCCGCGGCCGAGCACCCGGCACGACATCACCAGGTTGTCGATGACGATCGTGCCCGCGTCCTGCCGGGCGAACAGCACACCGACCACGCCGTGGTCACCGAACCGGTCGCGTACCCGGATCGGTGCGACCACCGTGTCCGGATCGGACAGTGCATTGCGGACGGCTGTGGTGTCCAACCGCACGGTGGTGAGGTTGAACTGGTTGGTGCGTTGCGTCAGCTGTGCCAGCCTCGCGACATCGCCCTGGCCGGGCGCGAAGAGCTCCAGCCGGGTGTCCAGCTCGGCGAGGTAGCCGGTGAGCGAGGTGAAGCCGGCGCGGAACTCGGAGCGACGCGCCTCGGTGCGGTAGCGGTCGACCCGTTCCCGGTCCTCGGCGGTGATCGCGGTGCTGTCGAACCAGCCCTCCTCCAGCAGGCGGTCGGTGTGCCGTGCGGGCTCGGCGGCATCGACCTCGATGACCGCGATCTCCGGCCGGCGAGTACGCACCAGTCCTGCTTCCGTCGGGCTGTCGTCGACGAACACCAGGCTGTCCACGCCGATGCCGATCCGCTCGGCGACCTCGACGATGGTGTCGGCCTTCGGGCCCCAGTCGGCCACCACCGTCACGAAGTCGTCGCGGCTGAGCACGAGATCGGGGTGGGTCCGCAGGACCTGCTCGACCTCGTCGGGATCGTTCTTGCTGCAGATCGCCAGCAGGACGCCCTGGCTACTGAGCTGGGCGACCGCACGCTGGAAGCGGCGGTGGGCCTCGCCGCGCAGTCCGTCGGCCATCTCGAGCCCGTCGCCGCCGGACTCGGCCAGCGTGCCACCCCACAACGTGCCGTCGAGGTCGAGTACCAGGCATTTACGCGGCTTGCCACGCAGGCCGCGGGCCAGGTGGCCGACCGTGCGCGCGAGCAGGCCGAGCACCTCGTCGGTGTAGGCCACCCGGGCGTATACCGCGAGCCGGGGATCGCGGGCGGGCCCGCTGTCACCGAGGAGCGGGTCGAGGTCGATGACGTAGCAGCCGCCCTCCCCCGTGCCCAGTTCGAGCAGCTCCGCGGTGAACCGGCGCCACACTGCGCCGAGCCGGGCGCGCTCCCGCAGATCGAGGATCTGGTTCGTGTACCAGGACCACAGCGGTGCGGTCGTGAACACCAGCGCGCCCTGGCCCCGGTCACGGTGCAGCGCGGTCAGCTCCCGCAGGAGGTCGAGCAGTCCTGCCGCGGCCTCTTCGACGTCGTCCACTGTCCACACCGGACTCGTGATGCGCTGGAACACCGCCGTGGCGTCGAGCAGGCACAGCGTCACGTCGCTCTCGGCAGGCTGAGCGAGGTGCAGTGCGAAAGCCCCGGGATCACCCGCGCGTACCCCGCCCAGCATGGCGTGCCGGGCCAGTTCCCCGGTCAGCGCGGGGATGAGTGGGGCGATGGTGCCGCTGCCGGTCACCGCGATCGACACGGTGGGAACGCCCGGGTTGGCCTGCTCGATCACATTCCCTCCAACGCGAATCCGGTCCTGATCCATTTGCTCGACTCGATGGCCACCGCGAGCGCCCGGTCGCCGGGCGCCAGTGGCAGGACCCGGTGCAGTTGCAGGAACGGCAGGGCGTTTCCGTTGTTGCCGGTGTCGGCGACACAGCTGACCTCGGCGGCGCGCAGGCCGAAACGTTCCACGAGGCCGGCGGTGATGTGCTCGGTCATCCGCCCGCCCAGCTGCGGCGGCAGCAGGTGGGTCACCGAATCCGGCGTCCATCCGGTCCGCGCCAGCAGATCGGCCAGTGCTTCCGCTGCCAGCACCGGAACGCCGGCCTCGATGGCCTTGTAGTCCTCGGCGACCGGCTGCTCGCCACTGTCGCGGTCGGCGGCGCCGAACCAGCGGATGACCTGCCCCGGCTCACGTCCGAGACCGACGAAGGTGGTCCGCACCGGGCCGAGCCTGGTCGCGTCGGCGGGCCCGTCCTTGCCGAGCACGACCGCGCCGGCGCCGTCACCGAAGATCACGTAGTTGATCAGCTCACTCGGTGGGAGCGCGGCGAAGTCGTGGTCGAGCACCAGGTGCTTGGCGCATGAGTCGGCGCCGATCACGAGTGCGGTGCGCTGCTCGTCGTCGAGCATCCGGCCGGCCAATGCCAATGCCTGCACCGCGCCCGCGCAACCGGACTGCAGCTGGAAAGTGGGCACCTCCTGCAGGCCGAGCCGGTCGGCGACCAGGTTGACCGAGGCCGGCATCAGATGGTCGGGCGAGGCGGTGGCCAGCACCACCACGTCGATGTCGCCGGGCTCCAGCCCGGCATCGGCGGCCGCGGCCGCGGCCGCTTCGGCCGCCAGGTCCACCAGTGTGTGCGTGACTTCGCCGGTGTCCAGGTCCACGCCGAGGTACCGGGTGCGCGTGCCCACGAACCGCTCCACCCAGCGCGGGTCGGTGCCGAAGCGTTCTCCGATGCGTGCGTTGTCGATGGGGTCACCTGGCAGCGCTGTGCCGCTGCCCAACAGCAGGTGGCTCACGCCGGGGCTCCTTCCGGGGCGGGGTGGGCTCGTTCGAAGTGCGTGATGAGGCTTCCGACTGTGGTCAGGTGCGGTAACAGGGCTTCGAGGTCGAGCGGCCCGATGCGGGGTTCGAGCTCGTCGACGAACCGCATCGCCATGATCGAGTCGAAGCCGAGGTCGGCCAGCTCCGCCTGTGGGTGCAGCGCAGCGTCGTCGTGGCCGCTGACCACGCGGATCGCCGCACGCACGAGGTCGGCGACACCGGACGCGGCCGGCTCGGAAACGGTCGTGGCTTCGTAACCGGTGTCCGCCGTGGTGTGCACCCGGGCGGCCGGTGCGGCGCCCGGGTCGAACCAGAACTCGGTGCGGATGTCGAAGACGTAGCCGGGCAGCCTGCGCCGGACCCGCGCGGCCGGGGTGTACCAGCGGTCGAGAGCCACGTCGGCGCCGTCCCGCCAGAGGGCCGCCACCACGGCCGCCAGCTCGCCACCGTCCGCACGCGGCCCCGGCGAGCACGCCAACGCCGTGTGCGGGCCGAGAATGCCGCGCAGCAGGCCGAGCAGCACCGGCCTCGGTCCGACCTCCACCACGTGTGTCGGCGCCAGTGCGGCCAGCGCGTCGGCGGCGTCGGCGAACCGCACCGGGGCACAGATCTGCTCCGTCCAATAGGAACCGTCTACTGTGGTCAGTGTCTCGGCACCGGAGTCGCCATGGCGCACAGTGGACAGCAGGGGAAAGCGCGGCGTACCTGCGGGCACTTTCTCAGCCACCGCGGCGAACTGCCCGACCATGGGGCGCATCAATCCGGAATGGAAGGCATGCGAGACCGCGAGCCGGGTCACCGCCGTCCCCGCTGCCCGGATCGCGGCGGCGGCGCGCTCGACCGCGGCCTCGCTGCCGCTCACCGTGACCGAGCGCGGGCCGTTGCTGGCGGCGACATCGAGCACCTCACCGTCGCGGGCACCCAGATCGGGGCCGAGCAACCCGGTCAGTTCGGCCGCGGACAGCCTGGCAGCAGCCATCGCACCGCCGCCGGGCAGCGCCTGCATGAGGGAGCCGCGCACGGTCACCAGCCGCGCCGCGTCGGCGAGGTCGAGTGCACCCGCGGCGCACGCGGCGGCGAACTCGCCAACGCTGTGGCCGATCGCCGCGACCGGCTGTACGCCGAGCTCCAGGAGTGTGGCCGCCAGCGCGTAGGAGAGAGCGAACAACGCGGGCTGGGCGAGCGCGGTCGGCTCCAGGTCGGCACCGGAGAGCAACAGCTCGACGAGCGTTCCGCCTGGCAGCTCACCGATCGCGGCGGACACCCGGTCCAGCTGCTGCCGGTACGGGGGGCAGTGCCGGTACAGTGCCGCGGTCATGGCGGGAAACTGGCTCCCCTGGCCGGTGAACACCAACGCGATGCGCGGGGCGGACCCGGCGTCATGTCCGTTCTGCTCCCCGAGCACGCGGTCCAACGCAGTGAGCAAGCCGTCACGCCCAACGCCGCCGACCGCCGCGCGATGCCGCAGCCCACGTTTGACCACAGTGGACGACCAGGCGAGCTGCGCGACGCGACCGGGCACTTCGGCGGCAACCGCGGCACGGAGCTCGGTGAGGTTGGCGGCCAGCGCTGCCGTGGTCGCCGCGGTGACGGTCAGTACCGCCGCCTCCGGCTCCCGCGGCGCGGGCGTGGTCGTACGCGGCGGTGAGGAGAGCACCAGATGCGCGTTCGTGCCACCGAGGCCGAAGCTGCTGACCCCGGCGTGAACCGTCCCCGCAGGCAGGCGGGACGCGGTGGTCGCCAGCCGGAAACCGTGGTCGGCCAGCCGCAGCTCGGGGTTCTCCTCCCCCGCCGGCATGCCGGGCAACGTGCGCCGCTCCAGCGCAAGGCACGCCTTGATCAGCCCGGTGATGCCTGCCGCGCCCTCCAGGTGCCCGAGGTTGGCCTTCACCGAGCCGAGCAGCGCGGGGGTCTGCCTGCCCGCGTGCACGTCGCCGAGGGCCCGCACCTCGATCATGTCGCCAAGGCGGGTTCCTGTGCCGTGTCCCTCCACAAACGACACCGCGGACGGCTCGATGCCTGCCTGGTCGTGTGCCCTGCGGATGACACCGGCCTGGGCGAACCGGTTCGGTGCGGTCAGGCCATTGCTCCGGCCGTCGGACCCGACGGCGCCGCCCTCTATCACCGCGTACACCCGCTGCTTGTCGGCCAGCGCATCGGACAGCCTGCGCAGCACCACCACGCCGACGCCCTCACCGCGGCCGATACCGTCGGCACCGTCGGCGAACGGTTTGCACCGGCCGTCCGGGGCAGCCAGGCCCGCCTGTGCGTAGAAAATGGACAGTGCGGGAGTGAGGATCAGGTTCACCCCGGCGGCGATCGCGATGTCCACCTCGCCCGCCTGCAGAGCGGTGGCTGCCAGCTGGGTGGCCACGAGCGACGACGAGCACGCCGTGTCGACCGCCATGCTCGGGCCCTTGAGATCGAGGTGGTAGGAGATCCGGTTGGCGGCCATGCAGTAACCGTTGCCGGAACCGCGGTGCGCGGTCATGCCCCGGTAGTCCGACAGGTGCAGCGTGCCCCATTCGCTGGACATCATGCCCACGTACACGCCGGTGGCGGTGCCTGCCAGCGCGCGCGGGTCGTGGCCTGCGTCCTCTACGGCCCGCCAGGTCGCCTGCAGCAGCAGGCGCTGCTGCGGGTCCATGGCCGCGGCCTCGGCCGGTGAGATCCCGAAGAAGCCGTGGTCGAAGCCGGCGACGTCGGCGAGGAAGGCCGCGGGCAGCGTCACGCCCGGCGGAGCGCCGTCGACCCGCGCCGGATCCCAGCGGTCGGCGGGGACAGGGCCCGCCGCGGTGCGGCCGTCGATGAGCAACCGCCAGAAGTCATCGACCGTGGGCGCGCCGGGTAACCGGCAGTCGATACCGACGACGGCGATCCCGCCTCGCGGCGGTGTCACGGCCGCCCCGCCGCGAGTTCGCCATGCAGGTACCCGGCGAGCGCCTCGATGGTCGGGTAGTCCCAGGCAACGGTCGGTTCGACTTCGAGGCCCCAGGTGTCCTCGACGTCACCGCACAGGCTGAGCACGTACACCGAGTCGAGGCCCAGCTCCGCCAGCGGTACCGTCGCGTCGATCTGCCCCACGGGGACCTCGCGGTACTCGGCGACGCGCTCGGCCAGCCAGGTGACGAGGTCCGCCGTCGTCGGGGGCCTGGTGTGCTCGGGGAGGCTCATCGGGTTCCTTTCTCCGGCGACGCGGTCACCGTGTGCGGACGACAGGTTCGGGATCGAGGTCGAAACTCCGGCCACGCTCGGCGCGGTCCGTCAGCACGGCGAACGCGGCCTCCGCCGCCGTGGTGGTACGCGGCTCGCCGAGTCGGCCGGACCGCAGCCCGATCCGCTCCAGCACCGCGTCCGTCCACAACGGATCGCCTGCGTGCGGCGAGTTGAGGCACGCAGAGGTGGCGAGCAGCCAGGCGTATCGCTCGGTCAGCGCCAGCGACCGGTGCCCCGCCGTCACGCCACGTTCGGCCACTGGCAGTGCGCCGGCAGCCGCGCGCAGTTCGGCCAGTTCCACGCGGACACCGGCGGCGAGCTCACCGCCCACCGCGTCGAGAGCCGGTGCCAGCGCGGCGAGCAGCGGATCGGGCCGGCTGGCGCGCATCCGCAGCGCGGTGAAGTCGAGCGGGGGCAACGGCGAGGTGCCGAAAAGCTCCGGTGCTGCAGGCTCGTCGAGAACCAGGCCGGGCAGGTCCGGCAGCAGCGCGAGCTGGCAGCTCACTCCCCCGGCGTGCCCGATACTCAGGCCTGCGATGTCCCGCAGGTGCTTGCCGACGAATGCGTAGGGACCGGTGCGCAGGTAGCTGCGTGCCCCGAGGACCACGGCCAGATCGCCGAGTGCGTCCTCGACCAGCCGCGGCACCAGGAACTTCGCCGCGGCGGCGTAGCGGCCCGCGGCGGCGGGACAGAGGTGCAGCGATCGGGCGGCGGCATGTGTGAAGGCCTGCGCGATGTGCAGGTCGGCGAACGCGCCGGCCAGCAGGTAGCGCGCGTGGGGCAGCGCGGTCACCGGGCGGCCGTAAAGAATCCGGCCTGCGGCGAAGCGATACACCCCGAACAGGGCCGCCTCGAGCAGGGCGGTGCCGACCCCCGCGGTCACGCAGCGGCTGACCTGGAACGAGCGCAGTGCGGTGGACCCGCCGGTACCCGGTTCGCCCACCAGCGCACCGGCCGGTACGGCGGCTCCGTCGAACCCGAGCCCGGCCAGCCGGCACCCGGCAAGGCCGGAGGTGCGCAGCCGGGGCAGGCGGGTGAGCCCGGCAACCGCGTCGAGGTCGTCGAGCAGCAGCAGAGAATGGTCGCGCCCGCCCGGTGGCGCCGCGGGGTCGGCAGTGCGGGCGAAGATCACGGCGGCTCTGGCCCGCCCGGCATTGTTGATCACCTGTTTGGTGCCGTGCAACAGGAATCCGGCGCTGGTGGGCTCGGCGCGCAGCGCGTTGCGCGCCAGATCGTTGCCGTGCGCCAGCTCGTGGTAGGCGACGGAGATGCGCTCGCCCGCGAGCAGCAGCCCCGCCACTCGCCGGCACTGCTCCGGCGTGCCGGCCGTCCACACGTTCAGCGCAGCCATCAACGTGGTCAGGCCGTGGCCGAGCCCCAACCCGGCGTCGCGCCGGAACACCGGCCGCAGCCTGCGGATCAGTGTGGGAACGTCGGCCAGCCTGCCGCCGAGCGCGACGGGGACGTACTCGGCATTGACCGACCAGCCGTCCAGTACGGCCTCACCCGCGGCGAGCGGCTCCCCCGCGTCGTCGGCGGCCAGCACCGCCGCGTGGCCGGTGGGGTTCGTCTCGTCGTAGGGATCGCCGAGCAGCGTTTCCAGCGTGGGCGCGGTCATGCCACGCTCCCCAGTGACAACAGTGACGGCATGGCACCGGCGGCTACCTGACCGGCCAGCACCGTGCCGAGCACCGCGTGTGTTTCGTCGAGCACCTCGTCCTCCACAGTGGACTCCTGGCCGAGCACCCTGTCGAGCACGGCGAGCAGCCACCGGCCGTGCCGCCACAGGGGCGCGGCGGAACCGGGTTCGTCCGTCCCGTCGACGAAGTACCGGTGGCTGCCCAGCCAGAGGGCCACTGCCGCCGCTGCGGCCACTGCCGCGGCGAGCCGGCGAGCCAGCGCGAACGCATACGGCGGGACGTCGGGCGGCACGATCGGCTGCGTGCCGATCTCGGCGAGCAGCGTCTCGGTCCGCTCGGTCAGTCTGCGCACGGCCGCAGCGACCGGACCCAGCAACGGATCGGCGCCGGCCAGTTCCGCGAGCTGAGCCGAAGCCGGAGCCAGATTGTGCAGCAGGCCGATCCCGCGAGTCGGCACCAGTCGCAGCGCACCGTAGTTCACGGCGGGCAGAGGGGCAGCGAGGTCGGCGGCCACCGCCAGTCCCGGCGGGGGCTCGCGGACGGCGCGGTGCCCGCGGGCCAGTGTGGCGAACTGGCTCACCAGTGAGTTCAGGTTCACGACCGTGTTGCCGTCGAACAGTGACACGATGCGGTGGTCGCGCTCGATCTTCTGAAACCGCCCTGTGCCCTGGGCGATCACGCCGCCACGCACGTCACGCAGCCAAGCCCGCGCGCCGAGCAGCCTGCGCAGCCGGGCCAGCAGCGCCTCGGTGCGCACCGGCACGAGGTACTTGACCGCGACGGACAGCGCCGCCAGCTCGCCGGTCATGGTGTGGATGGCGCGGGCTGCCACCGTGGCGAGGGCCTCGTTGAGCAGGTGGTCGGCATAGCAGTCGGTCAGGGTCCGGGCGGCCGCAGGCAAGGCGGCAAGGCGGCGCCCGTACAGTTCCCGCTCGCCTGCGAAGGCGACCGCCTCGGCCAGGCCGTGATCGCCCGCGCCCAGTGACAGCGCCGAACACAACGTGCGCGTGAGCTGCAGCGCACGCAGCACCGTCTCCAGGCCCGTACCGGGTGCACCGATCCGGTCAGTGGTGTCGACCTGCGCAGCTCGCAGGGTGAACCCGCTGATGTCCGCTCCGCGGATGCCGATCGTCGCCACCTTGGGCAACGGGGTGTAGGTACCCTCGGCGAGCCGGGAGCGCTCGACCAGGAAGACGTCGAACCCGCGTGGCCCGCCCTCGGGCGCGGTGCGGGCGAGAACGGTGGCCAGGCCACCACGGGTGGCGTTGTTGATCAGGTACTTCTCGCCGTCCAGCCGGAAGGTGTTCCCGTCGGCCGTGGCGGTGAGCTCGCCGGCCACGAGATCGCTACCGTGCTCGCGTTCGGTCAGCCCCCAGGAGACCGGTACTCCCGCGCTCACCAGCGCCGCGACCCGGTGCGCCTGCTCGGCGGTGCCTGCCACCCAGGTGCACACCGAGCCGAGGTAGGTCTTGCCGTGTGCGATGGCCACCGTCAGGTCGTGCCCGGCGACACCACGCATCAGCGCGGCCGCGCTTTCGTAGTCACGCAACAGCCCGCCGTACTCCGCCGGCACGTAGTGGCGGGCAAGGCCATAGTCGTCGAGCACCGCTACCTCGGCGGCCGGAAACTCCTCCGCAACATCGGCGGCGTCCCGTTCCGCGGCGGACACGGCTGGGGTGAGGCGGCGCCGCAGCTCTTCGGCTGCCAGCAGCGGCGGATGACGGAAACCCGGGTGGCTGCTCATTCGGCACCAGCCGGGATCGCCGCGGTCGAGTGCAGTACGCGCAGCCCGTCGGCGAGAAACGCCGCGCGGGTCGCGGCTCGGCGGACCTTGCCGCTCGTGGTGCGCTCGATCACGCCGGTCGGCACCAGCACCACCGTGGCCAGGTGCAGCTCGTGCTCCGCACGCACGGCCCTGCGCACGGTCGCGATGAGCTCGTCGGGGTCGGTGGCGCGCAGGTCGGCCGGACGTACCTCCTGGACGGCGATGGCAGCGGGCGCCGCATCGTCACCGACGGTGAACACCGCCGTGCTGCCGCCCGCCGTCGCCGGGTGTGCCTCGCGTATGGTCCGCTCGATGTCGTAGGGATAGAGGTTGCGGCCGTTGACGATCAGCATCTCCTTGCGCCTGCCGGTGACGTACAGCTCACCGTCGACGAGCGCACCCAGATCGCCCGTGCGGAGGTACTCGGTGGTGGAGCCCGGCAGCCGGGCACGGAACGTCGCCGCTGACTCCTCCGGCTTGCCGAGATAACCGGCGGCAACCGATGGTCCGGATAACCAGATCTCACCGACCGCCGCGTCCGGCAACGGTGTGCCGGCTGCCGGGTCGACGATCCGGATGTCGAAGTCCACTGCCCGGCCGCTGCTCACCAACCGCCGGTACGAGCGGCCGGGTGTGGCGGGGACGAGCCGGTCGGCGGCCAGCGCGGCGGCATCGACGTCGCGCGCGAGGAAGCCGGTGCCCGCCGCGGCGGCGGTGACGAACAGCGTGGTCTCAGCCATGCCGTAGCAGGGCATGATCGCCTCGGCGCGCAGACCAGCCGGCGCGAACCGGGCGGCGAAGCGCTCGAGTGTCGTGACGTGTATGGGCTCCGAGCCGTTCATCACCACCCGCAGGCAGCTCAGATCGAGTTCGGCCAGCTGTTCGTCGGTGGTGCGCCGCGTCACCAGTGCGTAACCGAAGTCCGGGGCCACCGTGATCTGCGCGCGGGCCACGCTGACCAGGCGCAGCCAGCGGTACGGCCGCTTGAGGAACGTCATCGGGGCCATCAGGTAGGCGGTACCGCCGAGGTACAGCGGACCGAGCACCTGACCGACCAGACCCATGTCGTGGTAGTGCGGCAGCCAGCTCACCGAGCGCACATCCGAGCCGAGGCCCAGCGCCCTGCCGATCTCCGACTGGTTGTGCGCCAGCGCGGCGTGGGTGACCAGCACCCCCTTGGGCTCGCTGGTCGAACCCGAGGTGTACTGCAGGAAGGCCAGCCCGGCCAGATCCGGGGTCGGCAGCGGGACCGCGGGTCCGTCCAGATCGGACTCGACGAGCACCCCGACCCGCTCGGCAAGCCCGCAGCGGTGCAGCCAGCCGCGCACGGTGTCGCTGCCCTGCGGGCTGGTGAGCACCTGGGTCACTGCCGCGTCGGCCACGATGCCGGCCAGCCTCGCATCGCCGCGGCCGCCCGATTCCGGCATGGGCGCGGGCACCGCGACCACACCGGCGAGAAAGCAGCCCAGGATCGCGACCGTGAACTCCGGCCCCGGCGGGTACAGCAGCAGTACCCGGGAACCGGTCAGCTCCGCGCGAACCAGCCCGGACGCGAACGCGGTCGCCCGCCGGTCCAGCTCCCGGTACGTCAGCACGGGCCCGGAAACCCCACCCTCGCCGTGCTCCGCGGCGAAGACGACCGCGGGATGGTCGGGGCGGCTGTCGACCCACGTTCGAAATCTCGTAACAAAGTGTTCAGCAGTGACATTCACCGGACACACCTCCTGGCGGAGATGACGCTAGCGACGAGCACCGAAATAGACCTTGCATTGCCCCTGAAACCGTGCTTATCCATCATTTAAGTACTGCCGAGTCAAATAAGCTCGAGTGGGCGCCGATTGCATATTCTGGCAACCACGGCAATAGACGTGACCATCATTACAACCGGTTGGACCACCACCCACCTGTCGATCGGACCAGCGGACGTTGCTCCGTGACAGGCACCGAAATCCGTACCTCACCCGTACGCCGGAGCGCCGGGACGACCGCACAACGCCTGCCGGAACAGCGGGGTAACTTCGATCGAAATCTGATCAATTCCGTCACCGCACCGCCACGCTGTGCAAAAATCCTGCCGATACCCGAGCAGGGAACTGAATACAGGGAGTTCGCGTGCGCTTCGAAGTTCTCGGACCGCTTTCCGTGGTCGATTGCGTTGACGGACAGAGACGGTCGCTGCTGCCGAGCGCGATCAAGAAGCGGATCCTGCTAGCGGCGTTGCTGTCCCGCGCGGGTGAGATCGTGTCGACCCCGAGCCTCATCTCGGAGATCTGGGGCGACCGGCCTCCGGCGAAGGCGCGCGGGGCGCTACACGTCTACATGGCACAGTTGCGCAACCAGCTGGCACAGGCCAGTGTGACGGACAACGCGGCCACGATCGTGACCGAAGGTCCCGGCTACGCGTTGCGGCTCATCGGCGCGGAGTTCGACCAGACCGAGTTCGAGCCGCTGCTGGGCCGCGCCAGGTCCCAGCTGCAGCACGGCGAGCTGTCCGCGGCGGGCACGACCATACGCCATGCACTCGGGCTGTGGCGGGGTCCCGCGCTTGCCGGTCTCGCCGAGGGAACCGGCACCATGCTCGGTGTCTTCGCCACCTGCCTCGACGAGGAGTACGTGGCGGCACTGGAACTGCGGGTGGAGATCGACCTGCTGCTGGGACGGCACCGGGAGGTGATCGCCGAGCTGATCCGCCTGGTGCACGACTACCCGCTGCGCGAGACCTTCTACAAGCAGCTGATGCTGGCTTTCTACCGCTCGGAACGGCGCGCCGACGCGCTGAACTGCTTCGTGCAACTCCGCAGCCGCCTGCGTGAGGAGCTCGGCGTTGAGCCGTGCCGGCCCATCCAGCAACTGCACCAGGCGGTGCTGAGCGCCGACCCCTCGCTGGACCGGCACCAGCTCAATACCGCTGCGTCGTAAGCTTGCGGTGGCGCTCCCCGGGCCCTGCCGGATACCGGGGAGCACCCTTTCCGCTCAGCTGCGTTCTCTCACCGAGGCGAGGAGCTGCCACAGCCCACCGGGCGTAGCGAAGGCTTCCGGAGTCAGCTCGTGATCCGGAATGGTGACGTCATAGGCCTCCTCCAGCCGCACCAGCAGATCCACCAGCGCCAGCGAATCCAGCCCGGCCGCTCGCAGGCTGACCTCGGCCGTGACGGCCTCGCCGAGGCGAGGCAGCACCGACCGGAGCACCTCGGGGAACCGGCTGTCCCACGCGATCGCTTCACTGTCCACTTCGGTCTCCTCTGCGCGCTGCCCTGCTGGGGCTTCGACGGTGACGGGCTGGCGAACCAGGGCGAGTTTGCTGGCCGAGGCCACCTCACCCCCACTGAGCACGATCTCGGCGGCCGCGGGCCGGGACAGGAACCCGATCAGGCTGGCCGTGGCACCGTACGCGCCGACGTTCGGCACGGCGAGGTGCTGCCCCACGCGCAGCGCCGGCAGTTCGGCCGTACCCCTGCCGAGCGTGTCGGCCGGCGTACACAGTGGACCCACGAGCCGGGTCGGCACCGGATCGTCCGCGGCCTCGACACCGTCCGCCACCACCGGGAGCGGGACCGCGGACAACGGCAGCAGCCTGCCGATGCCGGACAGCCCGCCGAGATGGTTGATGCCGGTGTCCAGTACGGCGAACCGGCTGCCCCGGCTGTCCTTGACGTCGGTGACCGTGCAGAGCAGGGTGCCGCTGTCGCCGACGAGATGCCGCCCGCTTTCGAACAGCACGCGCGGCGCGCCCTGCCGCCAGCCCGGGAACCGTTCATCCAGCGCGGTTTCCAGTGGCGCGCGGAGGTTCTGGTAACGCGGCCGCTCACCAGGCCCGGCGAACGGGCAGGCGAACCCACCGCCTAGATCGAGCACCCGCACGTCGATACCGAGCGCCTCAGCGAGCGTGCTCGCGGTCGCGATGCTCGCCGTCATCTCCGTGACCAGGCTCTGCTCGTCGGCGGCGTTGGTCAGCGGGAAGAAGTGGAACCCGACCACCCGAGCGCCGCGAACACCAGCCAGCTCGGCCTTGCGGTCGAGGAGGACGTCGACGTCGGTGCCGAACTGCGAGGCCGCGCCGGTCATGCGCATCCCGGCGTCGCCGGGGGCATCGGAACCGTTGACCCGCAGTACACAGTCGACCTCGCGGCCCAGCTCCACCGCCACCGCACCGACCCTGCGAAGGTCCACAAGCGACTCGACGGAGAAGGTGGCGACCCCGGCGGCGATCGCGGTCCGCAGCTCGCCGGCGGTCTTGCCCGGCCCGGTGTAGAACGCCTCCGCCGGGTCCGCGCCCGCGCGCAGCGCCGTGGCCAGCTCACCGGGCGAGGACACCTCGGCGTGGCAGCCCCCGGACAGCAACGCGGCGACGAGATCCTCGTGCGGGTTGGCCTTCAGCGAGTACAGCAGTGTGGCCTCGGCGGGAACGGCGGCCCGTAGGTCGGCCAGCGCGGCCCGCACGCGGTCCAGGTCGTAGACGTAGGCCGGGCTGCCGTAGCTGGCAAGCAGTTCCGTGGCCAGATCGGGAGAGATCACAGCGAACTCCCTTCCCGCGGCGGCAGGAGCTCACGCAGCCGCGCCTTGTCGGTTTTGCCGTTGGCGGTCAGGGGAAGCGCCTCGAGGAGATGACAGCGCGCGGGGACCTTCGCGGGTTCCAGCAGTGCGGCCAGCCCGGTCAGCACGGCGTCGCCGTCGAGGTCCGCGACCGCGACCAGTTCCAGGTCGTGCTCGCCTTCGGGCGGAAGCACGGCGACCGTGTGGACACCCGCCAGTGTGGCCGCGGCGGCCTCGATCTCCAGCACACTCGCTCGCACTCCGCGCCGCTTGAACTGGTCGTCGCGGCGACCGTGGAAGTACAGGTGCCCGTCCGGGTCCAGCCTGCCGTAGTCGCCGGTGCGCAACCGGCGGGCACCGGTGGCCGGATCGGTGTCGAAGCGGTGCGCGGTCAGCTCGGGGGCGCCCCGGTAGCCCAGCATCACGTGCGGGCCGGTGACCACGATCTCGCCCAGCTCGCCCGGGGGCAGGGGCGTACCGTCGTCGGCCAGGACGTCCACGCACGTTCCGGGCAGCGCCGTGCCCACCGAACCCGGCTTGTGCCGGTCGACGTCCGGTTCGGCGATGGTGACCCGCTTGCATTCGGTGATGCCGTACATCGCCACGACCGCAGCGTTCGGGAACACCGCGCGTAGCTCGGCGATGTCGGCGGCGGTCAGTGCGGCGCCGGTGTTGGTGAACATCCGCACGTGGTCGGCGACCTCGCCGCGGCGGGCCAGCCGCGCCAGCATCCGTGCCGTCGAGGGCACAGTGGGTAGCACCGTGGCACGCGTGTCGCGCAGGGTCTTGACCATGCCGATCGGGTCGTCCGCGTCGGCCAGCACCAGCTCGGCACCGGCCAGCGCGGCCAGGAACACCTGGTACAGACCGTAGTCGAAGGACATCGGCGAACCGACGAGCACGGAATCGCTGTCGCGGTAGGCAAGGCGGGCGGCGATCGCGCGGGCCGCGAAGTCCACCGCCGAGTGCGGGCACACCACGCCCTTGGGGCCGCCGGTGCTGCCCGAGGTGTAGATCAGTAGCGCGATGTCCTCGCCGGTCACCGGCGCCGCCTCCGACAGCGGTGGCGCGGTCACCATGTCCTCGATGGCGAGCACGGGGCAGTTCGCCGCCAGCGCATCGCCTGCGGGTGCGAGGACAACGGCGGGCTCGGCGTCGGTCAGCACCGTGGCCACTCCCGCCGGGGGCAGCTGCGGGCTCAGTGGTACCAGGACCGCCCCCAGCCGCAGTGCTCCGAACACCACGGCAGGCAGCTCTCGCCGGTTCCGCGAGCGCAGCACCACGCGGTCGCCGCGCTGAACCCCGGCCCGGTGCAGCGCCCCGGCCACGGCCTGTGCGGCGATGTGCAGCTCGGCGTAGGTCCACGCACCAGCCGCGTCCCGGACCGCGGGCGCGTGTGGATCCCGGTGCGCCGCCTCATCCAGTATCCCGGCGACACCAGCCGCTGCCGTGGTGCCGGCAACGGTCACTGCGGCCACGTCCGCTCGGTGGCCTGCGGCAGGCCGTCGAGGATCTCCACCACGGCGCAGGTGCAGGTCAGCCCGGCACCACCGCCGACGACGAGTACCCGGTCACCAGCGCCGACCACGCCGGTGACGAGCAGGTGCCGGAGCCCGGCGAACTGGTCTCCCGCGCCGATGTGGCCATGGGTCCGGGCGAAGGGCCAGGTGGTCTGTTCCTCCCCGACGCCGACCAGCTGGCTGAGCTGCCAGTCCAGCTTCGCGCGCCCCGCAGCGGGAATCACGACGCCGCGCAGGTCGGCAAGCTCCGTCTTGGCCTCGGCGAGCGCCTGCGCGACGGCCGACTGCACGGCCTCGGCGAGCCGGACGGTCGAGGCGCGCATCCCACCGTGAGTGGCGAAATGGTGCTCGATGCGGGCGGTGATGTCCAGCGGGCCCCGCTGGTAGGAGTCGAAGAACCGGGGGCCGCGCAGCACCTGCTCCAGCCCGTTGTCGGACACCGTCGCGGTCGACAGCAGCCGCGCGAACCCACCTTCGGTCGACAGCAGCAGCGCGGTGCCGCCGTCGCCGTAGGGCAGCCCTCGCTCGCTGCGCCACCGGTCCACCCCGGGCAGACAGAAGCGGTCGCCGGTCGTCAGCAACGCGGCGCCGCCCTGCTCGAACACCAGCCGCGACGCGGCGAGGTCCATCGCTCCCACGGCGGCATTGCACTGCTGCTGCAGATCGAACGCGGTCACCTGCTCACCGACGGCATAACGGGCCACATAGGACGCTGCAGGCCACATGTCCACGCCCTGGTACCACAGGCTGGAGTGGAACACCATGCGGATGTCGGCGATGTTGACGTCCGAGTGCGTGATGGCGTCCCGCGCGGCAAGCACGGCCATCTCGGGAGCGGCCTTCTCAGGCTCGACCAGCACCGAGGTGATCCCGTTGGCGGCGAACTCCTCCGCGTCGTACTGCCCCGCCGCCACCGCGTCCTCCGCGGACACCGCGGGTGGCAGGTACACGCCGATTCCGGCGAGGAAGATGTTGTCCCACTGCATGTCGTTCTCCCAGGCGAGGTGATCGGGATTGCGGTTGCGCCCTAGCCTTGCCGGGGCGGCTGATGCGGCGCTTAGGGCGCGCTTTTCGTGCCTGCCCTGCCCGGCAGCAGGCGGATCGCGACCGCTGCCGCGAGCAAGGTGATGAGCGCGCCGATCGTCATGGCGCTCGCGGAGGCGATGTCGAAAGCGGTACCCGCTTGTTCGGCCACCGCTGTTCCCTCCACGGCCGCGCGATCGAGCGCGGCATGTAGCGACGCGTCCGGCATCCGGTGCTGGAACACCCGGTTCAACACGGCACCGACGACCGCGACGCCCAGTGCGAAACCGAGTTCCTGCATGGTGTCGTTGACCGCCGAGCCCGAACTGGCGCGGTCATCGGGCAGGCTTGCCACGAGCATGCTGGTCGCCACCGGTGTGGCCAGCCCGAAGCCGATCCCGACCGCGGACAGCGCCACGACGATGATCGGATACTGGTGGCCCCACCAGCCCAGGATGAGCAGTCCTGCCGCGGCCATGATCATCCCGGCGCCGACAGCCCACCGCGCACCGAGGCGCTGAGCCACCGCGGGCGAGAACGCCGTGGCCGCAAGGACGGTGAGGGCGACCGGTCCCACGGCGAGCCCCGCCGTGAACGGGCTCATGCCCAGTTGTTGTTGCAGCCGCTGGGTGAGTACGAGGAGTGCACCGGCGAGGCCGAAGAACAACAACATGTTGCTCACGGCGGCACCGGCGAACCGGCGGTCGCGCAGCAACGACACCTCGATCAACGGGTGCGGCGCCGTCCGCAGCCTGCGCACGAACGCGACCGCGGCGACGATGGCCACCAGCCCGCCCGCCACCACGACACCGGAGGGAGTCGCCGGCGCCCCGAGCTCGATCACGGTGAACACGAGTGCCCCGATGGTCAGCACCGACAGCACGGCGCCGCGCACGTCGGTCGGTGGCGCGGCCGGGTCGGCGGACTCCCGCACGACGACGAGACTCGCCACCACGACGCCGACGACGAGCGGCACGTTGAGCCAGAACACCGCGGACCAGCCGAACTCGTCGACCATCAGCCCGCCCAGCACCGGGCCCAGCGCAACGCCCAGTGCGGCGATGCCGCTCCAGGCGGCGATCGCCTTGGGCCGCTCCGTCCGGTCGAAGGTGTGCAGCAGGATCGCGAGCGTGCCGGGCATGACGAACGCCGCCGCCGCACCGAGAACCGCGCGCAGCGCGATCAGCTCGGCGGTGCTGGTGGCGAACGCCGCCAGCACCGAGGCCGCACCGAACACCGCCAGCCCCCCGAGCGTCAGCCGTTTACGGCCCCATCGGTCTGACCAGACTCCCGCCACGATCAGCAGGCCGGCGAACACGATGGAGTAGCTGTCGATGATCCACTGCACGGCGGTGAGGTCCGCGCCGAGATCGCGCATCAGCGCGGGTATCGCGACGTTCATGGCGGAGTTGTTCAGCACCACCACGCAGAGCGCGAGGCCCATCAGCGTGAGCACGATCCAGCGGCTGCGCTCCCGCACGGTCGGCGACTCGGTAGCGGTCACCGGTCAATGACCGCATGTCCGCCTTAAGTACCGCTTGCCCTTGTGGAGGTTCAGGCGTCGAAGTCGACGGTGAGAGTCTCCGAACACGGTAGCGACTGGCAGGTCAGCACGAAACCGGCCGCGACCTCGGCCGGCTCGAGCGCGAAGTTGCGGCGCATGTCCGCCTTGCCGGTGGTGACCTTGGCACGGCAGGTGCCGCAGACGCCGCCCTTGCAGGCGAACGGCAGGTCCGGGCGGGCCCGCTGTGCGCCGTCGAGGATCGGGATCTCCCGTGAGAGCGCTGTGGTGGTGGAACGCCCGTCGAGGACGATCGTGACCTCGCTCGTCAGCCCCTCGACCGGTGCCTCCTCGTGCCGCACCGGTTCCGGTGGCACATCGTCCACATAGAACAGTTCCTGGTGGATGCGCTCGGCCGGGACACCCGCCTCGCGCAGGCGATCCCGCGCGACGGTGACCATCCCGAAAGGACCGCAGAGCCACCAATGCCCCACCGCGCCGACGTCGGGCACCAACGCCAGCAGCGCGGTGAGCTTCTCGCCGTCGAGGCGCCCGGTGAACAACTCCGCCTCACGCGGTTCCCGGGAGAGCACATGCACCAGTTCGAGCCGGTCCGGGTAACGGTCCTTGAGATCGGCCAGCTCGTCGGCGAACATCACCGTGTCCGTACGACGGTTGCCGTACAACACGGTGACCGCCACGGCCGGGTCGCGCAGAACGGTCGCGGCGATCGACAGCACCGGCGTGATGCCCGATCCCGCGGCGATCAGCACATGGTGCGCGGCCGCCCCGTCGGGTGTGAACTTCCCGGTCGGGGTACCGACCTCGATCTCGTCACCGGGCCGCACCCGGCGGACCAGCCAGCTGGAGAACAGCCCGTCCGGCACCTCCCGCACCCCGATGCGGGGCGCGCTGCCCTCCGGTGCGCAGATCGAGTAGGCCCGGCGCTCCTGCCTGCCGTCGACGATACGGCGCAACGTCAGCGACTGTCCCGCCCGGAACGCGTAGGACTCCGCCAGCTCCGGCGGCACGTCGAAGGTCACCGCGACCGCGTCGTCGCACAGCGGGGTCACCTCGGCGACGGTGAGGGTGTGGAAGTCGCCCCGCAACCTGGACCTCGTGCTCGCGGTCACCTCAGATCTCCTTGACGTGTTCGAAGGGTTCGTGGCACGAGCGGCACCGCAGCAGCGCTTTGCACGCGGTGGCCCCGAACTCCGACACCAGCTCCGTGTCGGCCGAACCGCACCGGGGGCAGCTCACCTGTCGCACCGACGGGGCGAGCGTCAGCCGGACCGGCCCTGGCGCAGGCCGCGGCGCGCTGCCCGGCGGGGCGATGCCGGCCGCGGCGAGCTTGCGGCGGCCGTTGCCGGTGATCCAGTCGGTGCTCCACGCCGGGTGCAGCACCATGCGCACCTCGACGCGGGAGTACCCGGCGCCCTGCAGCGCGTGCACCAGGTCGTCGCGCATGGTGTCCATGGCCGGGCAGCCGGTGTAGGTCGGCGTGATCGACACGGTGACCGTGCCGTCCGATTCGGACACCTCGCGCAGCACGCCGAGATCGGCCAGCGTCAGCATCGGCAGCTCGGGATCGCGGACGGTCTCCGCGATGGCTCGTGCGGTCACCATGTCGCCTCCGGGTGGGCACGGGCGACACTCTGCAGCTCCGCCAGCAGGTAGCCCATGGCCTCGGTGTGCCTGCCGCCGCGGCCGGTACGGCCGGCGACCCCGGCCCTGCCCGCGGTCTCGGGCCTGCGCAGAGTCGCCGCCTGCAACACCTGCTCCAGCACGCTGTCGAACTCGGCGCGCGCCGCCGCCGGATCTGCCGCGACACCGGCCCGCGCCAGCCGCGACTCGATCTCGTGCGGGGCGAACAGCTCCTCGACGAACGGCCAGATCCCGGCCAGCCCGGCCCGCATGCGCTCGTGCGAGAACGCGGTACCGTCGCCGAGCCGCACCGCCCACCAGGCGGCGTAGTCGCGGTGGTAGGTGAGCTCCTTGACGCCCTTGTCCGCGATCGCGGCGAGAACCGGATCCTGCGACGCCGTCAGGGCCTGGAACAACGCGAGCCGCCAGGTCGAGTACACCAGCAGCACAGCGATCAGCTGCCCGAAGTCGCCCCGTTCGAGCTCGGCGAGCCGGACGTTACGGAACTCGTGCTCGTCGCGGAGGAACGCGAAATGGTCCTCGCCGCGGTCGGTACCGTCCGCCTTACCGGCGCGGGCCAGCAGCAACCGGGCCTGGCCGAGCAGGTCCAGCCCGATGTTGGCGATCGCGACCTCGTCCTCCAGCTCGGGCGCGTGCGTGCACCACTGCTGCAGCCGGTGCGAGAAGATCAGCGCGTCGTCACCGAGCATCAGGCAGTAGGCGGCAAGGTCGGCACCATCCACACCGGACGGTACCGAGGTGTCCACACCGGACAGCGGGTCGGAGAACCCGGTGCCGAACGCCCAGCGTGAGTCGTCGTGAGCGTCGGCGAGTGCCTCGTAGGCGTTGTCGAAGGACATCTCGGGCTCACATGTGGGGGACGTTGTCGGGGATGTCGTAGAAGGTCGGGTGCCGGTACACCTTGTCGCCCGACGGCGCGAAGAACGGGTCCTTCTCGTCCGGGCTGGACGCGGTGATGTCGGCGGCCTTGACGACCCAGATGCTCACGCCCTCGTTGCGCCGCGTGAAGAGGTCACGGGCGTTGTGCAGGGCCATCTGGTCGTCGGCCGCGCGCAGCGACCCGACATGCACATGGTTGAGGCCGCGCTTGCCACGCACGAACACCTCGTAGAGCGGCCACTCGTTCTCGTTCACGCTGTCGCCTCCGCCGCCTTGCGCGCGTGCGCGGCCGCGGCTTCGCGGACCCACGCGCCGTCCTCGTGTGCCTGCCTCCTGCGGGCGATGCGTTCGGTGTTGCACGGCCCGTTGCCGGAGATGACCTGCTTGAGCTCGGACCAGTCCACCTGGCCGAAGTCGTAGTGCCCGCGCTCGGCGTTCCACGTCAGCTCGGGGTCCGGCAGCGTCACGCCGAGCACGTCGGCCTGCGGCACGGTCATGTCGACGAAGCGCTGCCGCAGCTCGTCGTTGGTGTGCCGCTTGATCTTCCATGCCATCGACTGCGCGGTGTTCGGCGAGTCCGCATCGGGCGGGCCGAACATCATCAGCGACGGCCACCAGAACCGGTCCACCGCGTCCTGCACCATGCGACGCTGGCCGTCGGTGCCCTTCATCATCGTCATCAGCAGCTCGTAGCCCTGCCGCTGGTGGAAGGACTCCTCCTTGCAGATGCGGATCATCGCCCGCGCGTAGGGGCCGTAGCTGCTGCGGCACAACGGAACCTGGTTGCAGATCGCCGCGCCGTCGACGAGCCACCCGATCACGCCGACGTCGGCGAACGACAGTGTGGGGTAGTTGAAGATCGACGAGTACTTCTGCCGGCCGGTGATCAGCTTCTCGGTCAGGTCGGTACGGTCGGCGCCCAGGGTTTCCGCCGACGAGTACAGGTAGAGCCCGTGCCCGGCCTCGTCCTGCACCTTCGCGAGCAGGATCGCCTTGCGCCGCAACGAGGGCGCGCGGGTGATCCAGTTGCCTTCGGGCTGCATCCCGATGATCTCCGAGTGCGCGTGCTGCGCGATCTGGCGGATCATCGTCCTGCGGTAGCCCTCGGGCAGCCAGTCCCGCGGTTCGATCCGCTGGTCCCTGGCGAGCGTGTGCTCGAAGTGGGCCTCGAGGTCCTTTTCGGACATGGTGGCGGTCACGAGTTCTCCTTGGCCACCAGGGTGAGCACGTCGTACTTGGCGACGGACTCCTGGTTCTGGTTGGTCACGTCGGCGTCCCAGCGGACCTCGCCGTAGCCGGCGTTCTCGCGGGGCGTGATCTGCTTGGCCGTCAGGGTCACCGTCAACTCGTCACCAGGTTTGACCGGGGTCAGGAAGCGCAGGTTCTCCAGGCCGTAGTTGGCCAGCACCGGACCGGGCTCGGGCGAGACGAACAGGCCCGCCGCGAAGGACACGACGAGGTAGCCGTGGGCCACGATGCCGCCGAACAGTGGGTTCGCGGCCGCGGCCTCCGGGTCGGTGTGGGCGTAGAAGGTGTCGCCGGTGAACTCGGCGAAATGGTCGACATCGGCCTGCGTCACGGTTCGTGGCCCGGCCACCACCGAGTCGCCGATCTTCAGCTCCGCCAACGACTTCCGGAACGGGTGCACGTCTCCCCCGGTCCGCGGAGCACCCTCGACCCACCGGCCGGTAACGGCCGAGAGCACCACCGGGCTGGCCTGTACAGCGGTGCGCTGCATGTGGTGCAGGACGCCGCGGATGCCGCCCATCTCCTCGCCGCCGCCGGCACGACCGGGACCGCCGTGGACGAGCTGCGGCAGCGGTGAGCCGTGACCGGTGGACTCCCCGGCGTCGTCGGTGTCGAGCACCAGCAGGCGCCCGTGCCAGGGCGCCACACCGAGGACCACCTCGCGGGCGAAGCCGGCGTCACCGGTGACGATCGACCCGGCGAGGCTGCCATGGCCGCGCGCGGCCAGCTCGATGACCTGCTGGGTGGAGGTGTAGGGCAGCAGTGTGGAGACGGGACCGAAGGCCTCGACCTCGTGCGGTTCGGCACGTTCGGGGTCGCCGGCCTTCAGCAGCACCGGTGAGAGGAACGCGCCTCGCTCGGCGTCGGCGTCGATGACCTCGACCCGCTCCGGGTCGCCGAACACGACGGTGGCCGCGTCCTGGAGTGCCTTGAGGGAGCGCCGGACCTCTTCGCGTTGTTCGAGGCTGGCCAGCGCGCCCATACGCACCTCGGCGTTGGCCGGGTTACCGATCGTCACCTTCGCCAGCCGTTCACGCGCGGCGTCGACGATGTCGTCGATGAGGTTCGCCGGGACGAACGCACGCCGGATCGCGGTGCACTTCTGGCCTGCCTTGACGGTCATCTCGGTGACCAGCTGCTTGACGTAGAGGTCGAACTCGGCCGTACCGGCAGCGGCATCCGGGCCGAGGATCGACAGGTTGAGCGAGTCGGCCTCGGCGTTGAACCGCACGGCGTTGCGCACGATCGCCGGGTGGGTGCGCAGTTTCTGCGCTGTCGAGGCCGAGCCGGTGAACGACACCAGATCCTGCTCGGTGAGGTGCTCGAGCAGATCGCCTGCGCTGCCGGAGATCAGCTGCAGCGTGCCCTCGGGGATCAGGCCCGAGGTGATGGCCAGCTCGACGAGCCGTTCGGTGAGGTAAGCGGTCTGGCTGGCCGGCTTGACCAGGCTCGGCACCCCCGCCAGGAACGCGGGCGCGAACTTCTCCAGCGGGCCCCAGACCGGGAAGTTGAACGCGTTGATCTGGACCGCGACGCCGCGCAGCGGGGTGGCGATGTGCTGGCCGAGGAACGTGCCGCCCTTGCTCAGCGGCTCGACGCCCCCATCGACGTAGACGGTGTCGTTCGGCAGCTCGCGCCTGCCCTTGCTGGAGTAGGCGAACAGCACGCCGATGCCGCCGTCGACGTCGAACTTCGAGTCGCCCAGCGTAGCGCCGGTCTTCGCGGACAGCTCATACAGCTCGGCGCGATGTTCACGCAGGCGCGAGGCCAGCGCCTTGAGCAGCGCTGCCCGCTGGTGGAAGGTCAGCTCCCGCAACGCAGGCCCACCGACCCGCCTGCCGTGGTCGAGCGCGGCGGCCATGTCGATGCCAGCCGAGGAGATCCGTGCGACCTCGGCGCCCGTCACGGCGTCGTGCAGCGGCGCTCCCTCGCCCTCGCCGGTCCGCCAGCCGCCGCTGACGTAGCTACGCAGCATCGTCGTCGAATGCTGGGGCATCGTTCCTCGCTCTCCCAGATTTACCAACCGAACGTTCAGGAATTAATGCTAGCGTGCAGCCGTAGAGAACGAAAGCGGTGATGGTGGCATTGCGATAATGCGGCCATGACCGAGTCACCGCGCAACCGAGCCGCCAAACGAGGCAGGCCCGGATACGACCTGGAGTCCCTGCTCGCGGTGGCGGTCAGACTGTTCAACGAGCGCGGGTACGACGGCACCAGCATGGAGGACCTGTCCCGCCAGCTCGGCATCACCAAGTCCGCGATCTACCACCATGTGCGCAGCAAGGAGGAGCTCCTGGAGCTGGCCGTGAACCGCGGCCTGGACGGGCTGTTCACGGAAGTGGCCAAGCTCGACGCGATGGAGGAACGCGCCATCAACAAGCTCGAGCACCTCGTGCGGGCAAGCGTCGGCGTGCTGGTCGAGCAGTTGCCGTTCGTGACCCTGCTCCTACGAGTGCGGGGCAACACCAAGGCCGAGAAGGCCGCGCTGGCCCGGCGCCGGGAGTTCGACCAGATCGTCACCGATCTGGTCAGCAAGGCCGCGGCCGATGGTGACCTGCGCCCCGACATCGACCCCGCGACCTCCGCTCGTCTGCTGTTCGGCATGGTCAACTCGCTGGTCGAGTGGTACCGGCCGCGGGGCGGCGTCGATGCGGCCACGCTGGCGGACGCGGTGACCACGGTGGCCTTCGACGGCCTGCGCGTGCGCGGTTGACACTGTCAACTCATCCGGCTAGGTTGACAGTGTCAACCTAAGTTGGAGGGGCGAGCACGTCATGAACCAAGGGAAGCGGGCTGTGGTCACCGGTGCCACATCCGGCATCGGGGAAGCAATCGCACGGCGGCTGGCAGCCGAGGGAATGACCGTCGTCATGGTCGGCCGGAGCGACGAACGGCTCAACGCGGCACGGCGGCGCGTGACCGCCGCGGTGCCCGGCGCCGAGGTGAAGCTGGAGCGGACGGATCTGTCCTTGCTCGGTGATGTGCGTGCTCTCGCCGAGCGCCTGGCCGCCGACGTCGTGCCGGACATCGTGATCAGCAACGCGGCGACCATCGCCGGGATCCGGGACCGCACGCCCGAGGGGATCCAGCCAACCCTCGCCACCAACCATCTGGCGCCGTATCTGCTGATGCGCTCGCTGATCGAGCCCATCGGGCAGCGACCCGCACGGTTCATCGTCGTGGGCGCATCGCCGACCGGGTTGACGCGGGTGCCGGTCGATCTGACCGACCTGGACTGCGCAACCGGGCGTGGGCTGGGAATCGCGCCCAGCTTCAAGCCGTTCGTCGCATATGGACGAACCAAGAACATGAACGCGATGTTCGTCTACGCCCTCGCCCGCCGCCTCACCAACACACGCATCACCGTGAACGGCGCGCACCCCGGAATCATCAAGGGAACCGGGCTCGACCAGAATATCGGCGGTACCTTGCGCCTGCTCAACCTTCTGTCGAAGCCGTTCCTGTCCGGCCCCGACACCGGCGCCGATACTCCCGCCTGGCTTGCGACAGCGCCGGAGGTCGACGGAGTCACCGGAAAGTTCTTCGTCCGGCGGAAGCAGGTGCCGACCGCACCGCACACCACCGATGTCGCGCGTTGTGACCAACTCTGGGACGAGAGCGCGCGGCTCGTCGGTCTCACGCCGGCCCTGTCGACCCGAAACAGCGGACGAGGCTGAACAGGCAGGGCTTGGTCACCCTCTGATGTGCACAGTGGGCGGGCCGGCCAGCTGGTCGGCGACCGTGCGCCAGGTGTCGGCGAACAGGCCGTACGCCGTCTTGATCTCCACACCGACGGGCAGCTCCGGGCATTCGTTCTCGCCGTTGGAGCCCCAGTTGACCCAGCCGGACTCGCGGCGCTGGACGATCTGGAATGCGCCGGACGGCGCGGAAGTCCACCACACCATCGCCCGCTTCGTGCCTGTGTGGAACTCGGCCGTCTTCGAGGCGGGGCCGGGAAAGATCGTCGCGTCCGGTACCGCCGAGACGTCGACCGGTCCGGTCGCGTGCGTCCAAGCGCGCCCAGGCACATCCGCCCGGACATGTGCCGCTGCGCGGACGTGTGCGAGCCTGCTGCGGATCTCGTCGTGGTCGAGGGCCTGCTCCCAGGCACAGAACAGCCGCCAGTACAGGTCCCAGTGCGCGGCCGTCATGTCGCCGTCGAGCTGCGCACGGAACTCCTTGAACCGGCTGCTCTCCGATTCGGAGGTGGCGAGCGTGTCGGTGACCATGGCGACCAGTTCCTCGGCGTACGGGTCACCCGAGCGGTAATGAGTGTCCGCATAGGACTCGAAGCGGTCGAAAACGAGCTGCCCCCGCCCGCCCTCGAACTCGTCGCCCACGGTGATCTTGTTGGTCACCGACCGGCCGTTGACGACAATCTGGAAGTCGTCCACCCGGTAACGCCGGTTGAAGTAGGGCGTGCCGTGGGTGAACCGCCAGTCGATGGAGAACGTCTTGCCTTTGAGCTCATCCAGCAGCCCGTCCGGCACCGTGCCGTGCATGCGGTAGTGGTGCAGGACCGGTCCTCGCTCGACGACCTCGATTTCCACGGTCGTGTGCTCCGGCGGGTTGATGAGCCCGTTCTCCGGGGTGAAGAACGGGCCGTAGAAGCCGCCGATCGCGTTGTTGCCGGAGGGCAGCAGGTCGACGCCCTCGTGCAACGACCGGAAATGCCGGATGCCCCACTTCGACGAGCCGGTTCCCTGCGCGGTGCCGGTGCACAGCTCGAGGTCGAAGTAGCCGGTGTCCAGCCGGGCGAAGGCGTCGGGCTCACGCGGATCGAGCGCGCGTATGCCCGCACCGGTGTCCTCGACGGGGCCGATCAGGGTGAACTCGGTGCTGCCCTGGAAGGACAGCACGGCGACGAAGTTCGTCCGGCCCGGCTGCGCGCCCGCGGTCAACCGCTGACACAGCACCCGCTCGCCGCCCGGGGTGCGCGCCAGCCACAAGTCACCATCGAGTTCACTGTGGACAGTGAAGGTCACGGGTTCGTGGATGCGTGGACCGGGCTGGGTGTCGGTGACGACGACGGTGCAGGACACGTCGCTGGCTCCTCTCCTGTTCACGATGGCAGGCGGGTGGGGTCAGGCCCCCGCCGCCGTGGGCACTTTCGGCGCGCGGCGGCGCAACCTCAGGGATCGCCGTTTGAGGCTGTCGATCGCAACCGCGACGATGATCACCGCTCCCTTGATGAGCAGCTGGGTGAAGAACGGAACGTTCATCAGGATGAGCCCGGTGCTGAGCACGCCCAGGATGATCGAGCCGATGAGCGTGCCGAGGATGCGGCCCCTGCCGCCCATCAGGCTGGTCCCGCCGAGCACGACGGCTGCGATCGCGTCCAGCTCGTAGCTGGTGCCCGCGGTCGGTTGTGCCGAGACGACCCGGGCCGCGAAGATGACCCCTGCCAGCCCGGCACAGGCCCCGGCCAGCACGTACACCGACGTGATGACCCGCTTGACGTTGATCCCCGCCAGCCGCGCGGCCTCGGCGTTGTCGCCGACCGCGTACACGTGCCGCCCATAGCGGGTGCGTTCCAGCAGGAACCACGCGACCAGATAGACGAACACCATGATCACGACGGGTGCCGGGATCCCGGCGAGGTAACCGTTTCCGATGTCGCGGAAGCTCAGTCTGTTGTCGACGATGGGCTGCCCGTCGGTCATCGTGTAGGCGAGCCCGCGCAGGAACGTCATGGAGCCCAGCGTGACGATGAACGCTGCCAGCGAGAGGTAGGCGGTGAGCACGCCGTTCAGCAAACCGGCTGCCGCGCCGGCGAGGACGCCGAGCAGGATGGCGACCGGTGCGGGCAGCCCTGCCACGGCGGTGAGCACGGCGACCACACCGGACACGGCGAGGATCGAGCCGACGGACAGGTCGATGCCCGCGGTGAGGATCACGAACGTGAGCCCGGCTGCGAGGATGGCATTGATCGCGATCGAGCGGGCGATGTTGAACAGGTTGTCCACCGAGGCGAAGTTCGGTGCGATCACCGCCATGAGCGCTACAAGGGCGATCAGGACGACGAGGATGCCGACGCGGTCCCACCAGTACGCGAAGTCGAACGCGCGCGGGGGCTCGGGTGCCGCCGCGCCAGTGGGTTCGGTGGTGTCAAGGGTGCGCTCAGTCATGGGTCACTCCGGTGGAGCCTGCCGCCGTGCCGGTGGCGTGGAACATGACGTCCTCCTCGGTTGCGTGCTGGGAGTCGAGCTCGTGCACGATGCGCCCGCCACGCATGACGAGGACGCGGTCGCTGATGCCGATCGCCTCGGGCAGGTCGGACGAGACGACGAGGACAGCCTTGCCACGGTCGGTCAGTTCGTTGATCAGTTCGTAGATCTCGCTTTTGGCTCCGATGTCGACGCCCCGGGTCGGCTCGTCGAGGATCAGTACCGCGGAGTCGCGCAGGAGCCAGCGCGCGAGCACTGCCTTCTGCTGGTTCCCGCCGGACAGCGCGACCACAGGTAGGCGTAGCGCGCCGCGCCGCAGGCGCAGCCGGTCCAATGTGGTCGTGACACCGTCGCGGATCCGGCGCCGGTGCAGCACACCCGCGGTGACGTGGGAACCGAGCGAGCTGACAGCGATGTTGTCCTCCACGGCCAGCTGCGGGAACAACGCCTGGTCCTTGCGGCTCTCCGGCACCATCGCGATACCGGCGCGGATTGCCTCGCGGGGCGTGCGGGGTGTGACGGTCCGGCCGCCGACTCCGACCGAACCGGCGCGGGGCCGATCGGCTCCGAAGACGAGCCGGGCGACCTCGGTGCGGCCGGAGCCGACGAGCCCGGCGAGGCAGACGACCTCACCTGCGCGGACCCGGAAGCTGACAGGGCCGACCCCGTCACCGGTCAGCCCAGCCACGTCGAGCACGACCTCGCCCGGCTTCCGCGCGCGGTGCTGGTACAGGTCGTCGACGGGGCGCCCCACCATCATGCGCACAACGTCGGCAGGGCGGACCTCCTCCCGGTCCCTGGTGCCGATGTACCCGCCGTCCCGGAAGACGGTGACACGGTCGGCGAGCTGCCAGACCTCCTCCATGCGGTGGGAAATGTAGATCATTCCCACCCCGGCGCCACGCATCTCCTCGATCACCTCGTAGAGGCGCAGCGCCTCCGCCCTGGACAGGGCGGCGGTGGGCTCGTCGAGCACGAGAATCCTGGCGTCCTCGCTGACAGCACGGGCGATCTCCACGAGCTGCTGCATGCCCACGCTCAGCGCTCCCAGTGGCCTGCGCGGGTCGATGTCGGCACCGATGCGGGCCAGTTTCTCCCGCGCGCCACGGATCATCGCCCGCCGGTCGAGCGAGCCGTAGGCGGTCCGCGGCTCCTGTCCCAGGGCGAGGTTCTCGGCCACCGTCAGGTTCGGGAGCGTGTTCAGCTCCTGGTGGATGATGGCGATGCCGTGCTGCCGGGCCTCCGCGGGTGTTCGGATCTCGATCTCCGCGCCATTGAGCAGGATCCGCCCCGCGTCCCGCTGCTCGTTTCCGGCGAGGATCTTCATCAGCGTCGACTTGCCCGCACCATTCTCGCCGAGCAGCGCGTGCACCTCGCCCGCACGCAGTTCGAAGTCGACGCCGCGGAGCGCGACGGTGGCGCCGAAGCTCTTGGTCACTCCCGCCAGCCGCAGCAATGGAGTGCGCAGGTTACCCGACATCGGACTACCAGCCTTGGTATTCCTTGACGTTGTCCCGGGTCACCAGCTCGCTCGGGATCAGGATGGTGTGCTCCTTCGGCGGCTTCCCGTCCACAATGTCCTGTGCGACGCGAACCGCCGTGCGCACCATCTCCGCCGGATTCTGGGTGGCGGTACCGATGAACGGCGAGCCCCCGCGCTGGAGCTCGGAGACCGCTTCGGGGCTGCCGTCCACGCCGGTCACCTTCACCCGGTCGCCGCGGCCCGCCTGCTCCACCGCGAGCACCGCGCCGAGTGCCGAGGGGTCGTTCATGCCGAAGATCCCCTGCACATCCGGTGTCGCGGTGAGCATGTCGGTGGTCACGGCGAGCCCGGAGGCGCGGTCGTTCTTGGATGCCTGCTGGCCGACGGCCTTGATGCCAGGGAACTCCTTCATGGCGTTGCGGCAGCCGGTGATCCGGTCGCGGATGGTCTGGATGGGCGTGCCGTCGACGAGCAGGATGTTGCCTTTGCCACCCAGCTGCTCGAACAGGTAGGTGCAGGACTTCGTTCCGGCCTGCACCGCGTCGGTCATGACGACGGCATCGGCTCCCTTGGCAGGGGTGTCGACGGCGATCACGATGATGCCGGCCTGCTTGGCTCGCTGGATCGCCGGCTCGAGGCCGCTCTCGTCCACCGCGCTGACGACGATCAGATCGACTCCCTGTTGAATGAACGCGTCGATCTGGTTGTTCTGGTTGGCCAGGTCCAGCTGCGCGTCCTGGGTGTTGATGGTGGCGCCGATCTTCTGCGCGGCCTGCTTGGCTCCCTTGTCCATCGCCGAGAAGAACGGGTTGGACATGTCCTGGACCATGAGCCCGATCGAGGCGATCTTCTCGGGTTTGGCAGCAGCGGTATCGGCGTCGCCGGAGGTGCAGCCGGTCAGGGCGAGTGCGGTCATCGCGGCGATGGCCAAGGCGGTGACTGTGGGCGTGCGACGTTTCATGGAGTACCTCCTCGTTGAGGGATTGAGGATTGAGGGCGTAAGGGGCTGGCGAGCCCGCCGCCGGGAGCGGCTCGCTGGGGTGGTTCTGGGTTATGCGCGCGGCAGGTCAGCAGCCGCAGGATCGCCTGATGATGAGATCGGCGCTCACCTCCTGGCGGTCTTCAGGCCGGTAGGCGGGGGTGGGCTGGTCACCGCGGCGCTCGGCCTCGACCTGCTCATCGATGATGCGCGTGAGGGTCCGCGCGGCCAGCACGCCGATGTGCTCGCTGTCCTCGTTCAGCACGGTCAGCGGCGGGTCCAGCAGGGATGCCCAGGCGAACTCGTCGTAGGCGATGATCGCGACATCGTGGGGAACCCTCACCCCGCGATCGCTGAACAGATGCAGGGTGCCGTGCGCCATCGGGTTGTTACCGGCGATGACGGCACGTGGGGGTGTGCCACCGCCCTGGTCGAGGTGGGCCGCGAGAGTGGCGTAGGCGGAGGCCGAGTCGTTCTCGCTCTCGAGTATGGTGAGCGCCGCGCCGTGCCTGCGAGCGGCCTCCCTGATCCCCCGCTCGCGTTCGAGCCGGGTGGACCAGAGCGCGGGGTAGACGAGGAAGAGCCAGTCGGTATAGCCGTGTTCGGCGAGGTGAGCACCGACCCTCATGCTCGCGGAGAAGTTGTCGGTGGTGACGCTCGGGATGCGCGTGTTGTCGAGCGGCTGGGAGTCGACGAATACCAGCGGGATGTCCCAGTCTGCGAGCAGCCGCGTGTTGTGCGGGCTGAGCGGCAGCGTCGAGATGACACCCGCGGTCCGGGACTGGATGAGGTGCTGCACCGTGGCGTCCTCGTGCTCGGCGGTGTGGTAGCCCTCGACGGCGATGTCGGCGACGACGGCGGTCCTGCCGGAGGCGCGCAGTGTCCGCTGGATGCCCTTCATCAGGTCGATGTAGTAGTAGTTCGAGGTACTCGCCGTGATGACCGCGACCGAGCTGCGGGTGTTCTTCCGCAGCTCCTGCGCGGCCCGGTTCGGCACGTAGCCCAGTTCACGAGCGGCTTTCAGGACGAGCTCCCGGCTCGCCGGGGAGACGCCGTCGGCGTTGCTCAGCGCGCGCGAGACGGTGTAGATCGACAGTCCCGAGGCACGACTGACGTCCCGTAGCGTCGGCTTCTTCGCCACCTGCCGTCTCCTAAACGATTAGGGCTAAACGATTAGGAAGGACCATAAGTGGTGATCTCACGCTCGTCAAGACAGGTGTTGAACGCAGTGAGGGCCACTGTGCTTGCGTCGGTGGCCCTCACTGCCGTCGTCAGGCTCAGCTCACCTGCACGGTACCGCGCACCTTGGGCACAACCTCCTTGGCGATGCGGTGCATCGACGCGATCCACGGCTTGGGGTCCTCGACGTAGTCGTGGGTGTTCATCACGATCTGGCCGAACCCGCCGGTGTCCTCGGCCATCTTCTCGATCACGGTCTCGGGCGAGCCGCAGATCCACACGTGCTCGGCGATGAAGTCCAGGTCGATGTCTGCCGCGTCGATGTCGGTGCCGTCGATGTAGCCGTCAAGGATGTTGAAGGTCTTGTAGACCGGCACGAGGTACTGACGCCAGCAGTGGCCGAGCCCGCCCTCGATCGCGATCCGTTTGGCTTCCTTGTCCGTGTCGGCGACGACGATGTCACGACAGATGCGGAACCGGCAGCGGTCGGCCGCGTACCCCTTGGCGGCGGCCCCCTTGGCGTAGGTGTCCCAGTGCGAGCGCGCGATGTCCAGCCCACCGAAGAACGAGATCGGCGAGAGGCCGGAGTAGTCGAACACTTCGCGCGGTGAGCGCTCTGGGCGCATGTACGGGACGTGGAAGATTCCGCTCTTCATGATCTCGGGCTCACCTTCTGGTTCTTTTGGATGGTCGATGTGGACGGTGTTCGCGCGCTAAACCAGGGTTCCTTCACTGTCCTTTGTGGATAATCTCGCGCCACCTCTTCGGCGAAGCGGGCCAGTTCCTCGTTGTTGCGGCCGGGCTCAAGGTGGCCCTGGCCGAACATGAGGAAGCACTCGTTGAAGCCGAGCCGCTCGTGTGCCTGCTCGATCTGGCGCGAGATCTCGTCGGCGGTGCCGATGACCACGTTGGGGAACTGCTGGCCGTGCGGGATGAACCACTTGTCCCAGAACCAGCGGTGCTCGGCTACTTCATCGCCGCCGACGACAACGACCTGGAGACACTCGGGTCGACCTTCGCCGAGGACGCCGAGTTCGTCATGGGCGGTGGATTCTCGGGCGGCTCCGATCGCGCAGCGATCGTCAAGTTCATCGAGAACGACCGCAAGAACATGGGCGCCACCGTGCATACCCACAACTACACCCTGCTGACGTTCACCAAACGACGACCACGCGAGCGGCGTCGTCGGCGCGCGCCTGGAACTCGACCGCGGCGGGACCACGGTGTACGGCGGAGTCCGGAACCCTCGACGACTACGTCCGCACGCCGGAGAGCTGGAAGATCACACGGCGAGAGCTCGCGACCATCCACGTCGGACGGTAGGAGGACGTGGCGACCTCGCTCACCAGTGACCTGCGCGCCCCCTGGCCCGGCCAGGGCCCCGCCCCCGCCGACCTACCGCGTTAGTCCTTCTCGGACGAGCGCAGGAGGCCACCGAACAGGATCTCCGTGAACGTGTCGACGGTCTGGGCGGCGGTGGCGACGCTGCATCCCGGCGGTATCGATCACCGGATCCGCGCAGCGCTCGATGCTGGCGCCACCACGGCCCAGGCGCACGAAACGCTCGTGGTCGTGTCCGGGCTCGGTGTGCACACGCTGACGGAAGGCTCGCGTCGACTGGCCACGATCCTGCGGCAACGAGGCGACCTCAACGAACCGCTGGATGCCGAGCGCACGGCGTTGCGAGAGCGGCTGCCGGGCCTCGACCCGTACTGGGCCGAGTTCGAGCGGGAGGTCCCTGGCTTCCTCGACGCGCTGCTGCGGATGTCGCCGGAGGCGTACGAGGCGTTCTTCGCCTACTGCGCCCTCCCCTGGCGCACCCGCCAGGCGCGCGCCGTGGTCAAGGAACTGATCTCCATGGCCAGCGACGCCACCCCCGCGCGTCGCTACGTGCCCCGCCTCCGGCTGCACCTCGCTAACGCAGTCCGGCTCGGCGCTGGCCGGAAAGCAGTTCTCCACGCCCTCGACATCGCCGCCGCAGCTCCGCCACATCCCGGGGTACCCGCCCACCGCCACTGATCCACGCGCCGCTGACGCCTTGGCCTACCCGAAGGGATCCGCCGGCCGAGGCAGCCGACCGATCATGACGCCAGCGCCACCGGATCGGGTCCGTACCGCAAACGGCTCTGGCGCGCTTTCGGTGGTGGCGTGGTGGGTCCCCGGCGGAGCCGGGGTTTGGGGTTGCCATGATCGTTTGTGGCTGAGATGGCGAAGCGG